>RKRN01000342.1 GCA_007571365.1 Candidatus Latescibacterota bacterium | reverse complement strand
GTGCTGTGGGATGGGCGCAACCTCGCTGGCAACTTCGTCGCCAGCGGCATCTATCACCTGCTCCTCGAAGCCGACGGCACCGCCGCCAAGCGCACACTTGCGGTGGTACGCGATTGAAGGACGCAAAAGGCGCAGTACGCCTTGCTAGGACATTGATGATTCTGACGCTAGCTATCGGAATACTGCTATCTACGGCACACGACAATCACGCAGAAACACCGACCCAGCACATCCCGACCGCCCTCCGCTGCGGCACTCCCCACGTGCTCCAAGCCCTTGACGCAGCCGCCGCACTCGGCCCCGAACATCTGCGGCTCAAACTCGTGCAGTACCGCCGGACTGCTCAGCACAGCCTGCTAACGCCTTCCGGCCATTTCCGCGTCCACTACGACACCGAGGGGCGGCACGCCGTTGCGCCTACGGACGACGACAACAACAGCATCCCAGACTACATTGACCTAGCCGCCACCGTCCTCGATAGCATTTGGGTATTAGAAGTCGAACAACTCGGCTACAATCCGCCTCCTTCGGACAACGGCCTAGGCGGTGGCGACGAATACGACGTGTACGTTGTCGATATAGAAGGCGGCTACTATGGGTTCACCCATCCCGCTGCAACTACCGCGACCACCGCTAGCTACATCAGAATCGACAACGACTTCACCGATCCGGGCTACCAGCAGACTCGCGGGTTAGACGCCCTGCGCGTCACTATCGCCCACGAGTTCCATCACGCCATCCAGTTCGGCTACTACGCACCCGGGGCGGGTAACTGGTGGCAGGAATCGACCTCGACGTGGATGGAGGAAGTGGCCTATCCGCACATCGACGACTATCTCCAGTACTTGACCCACTTCCTCAGTTTTCCCCAACGCGCCCTCAACTCCGGCCCTTATGGCAGCTATCACACTTACGGCTCTGCGATCTTTTCCCACTTCCTCGATCAGCGCTACGGCCGCGAACTCAACCGCCTGATCTGGGAAGAACTGGGGCAGCACCAAGGCGTCCATCTCGACCACTTCGACCGCGTCCTGCGCCAAGTCGAACCGGGCGGGTTAGGCGTCGCTATGGGCGAATTTGCCGTGTGGAACTATTTCACCGACGACCGCTACCAAAGCGCATACTATGCCGAGGGGAACAAATACCCCACTGTCCCTACCCGCGACCTCACCGTCGCCGCCGAAGCAGTCGTCCGCGACACCAGCCTCGTCGATGCCACCGGCAGCGTCTATCTGCGCCTGCAACCGCAACTGCGCCCGGGCGGAGTCGATCTGTTCGTTGACGCCAACCAAGGGGTGTGGCGTCGCCACTTGCTGTTAGTCGGCCCCGACAGCGTCTCTGTCCAACTCGTCTCCGAGCCGACCGTCCGCATCACCAGCTGGGACCAGTTCGACGAAATCGTCCTCGTCGCCACTTCAGCTGAGCGCACCGGCTCGGCCTATCAGCACTTCTTGGCCGCGCAGTTCGACCCCAATCTGACCGACCCCGACCAGCCCGCCGCCTTGGCCACCCTGCTCAAACCCAACTACCCCAACCCCTTCCGCCTCGGCCACCACCCGCACACGCGGCTGGCCTTCGACCTAGCCTTTCCCAGTCGAGAAACCCGTCTCGCGCTGTTTACGGCTAGCGGCGCCCTCGTTTGGGAGCAAGACTTGGGCGAGCGAGCGGCGCGTGAAAACCACGCTGTGCTGTGGGATGGGCGCAACCTCGCTGGCAACTTCGTCGCCAGCGGCATCTATCACCTGCTCCTCGAAGCCGACGGCACCGCCGCCAAGCGCACCATAGCCGTGCTGCGCGACTGAGTCTCCGGCCCCGGGTCGCGGCACGGGGCCGGAGTCCGAGACCCACCAGCATACTTTGACAACTACACTGTGATGACGTATGATAACGCCCTAATTATACGTCATCTGTGGAGGCAATTGATGCAAACCAAGCTCACGCTGCGCCTAGAGAAACAATTGATCGAACGCGCTAAGGCTCACGCCAAAAAGCGGGGCAAGTCCGTATCGCAGATGGTGGCCGACTATTTTGCGCTGCTGGACCGGGCAGATCGGCCAGAGCCGCTACCACCAATCACTCGTTCTTTGTACGGGGCCTTGAAAGGTGCTGCGGTTGATGAAGATACATACCGCGAATATCGAGACGAAAAATACCTATGAAAGTGATGGTCGATACCAATGTCGTACTCGACTTGCTGCTAGACCGGATGCCACACGCAATGAACGCAACGCAGATTTTTTCTTTAGTAGAGCGCAATGTCATCGCCGGCTGTCTCGGTACTACCACTTTAACCACAATATACTACTTGGCCACAAAAGTCGTCGGTGGGCAAAAAGCACGGCGCGAAATTCGCAACTTACTGCGTCTCTTTGAAGTAGCCCCGGTCAACCGGGCGGTGTTGGAAGCGGCATTAGTGGCAAAAGGCTTCCGCGACTTTGAAGATGCTGTTATCCACGAGGCAGCACACCAAGCCGACGCCGATGCCTTGGTGACGCGCAATCAAAGCGATTTCAGAACGGCACTGTTGGCGGTTTACAAACCACGCGAATTGCTCAATATCGTCCAAGCCGATCTTGGCGACCCTTGCCGATAAGTTGCGTTTTGGAGCCTCGGCGCATAGTCAACATAGAAATCTAAGCCTTGTCTTCACCTCCACGCCGCGTTTCCCTCCGCGCCATTGCCATCGGGGCCATCGGCTGCCTCGTCATCGCCGCGGGCGAGCCTTTTGGCGTCTTGGTCATGCACAGCTCGCCCATGGCCGCCGACTACTCCACCGGCGCGGCCCTGTTTTTGTTTTTTCTCGTCACCTTGCTCATCAATCCACTCGCCAAATTGCTCACCGGCACCAGCCTGCACACCGGCGAGTTGGCCACGGTGTACATCATGATGATCGTGGGGGCCGCCATTCCCTCTTGGGGCCTGACCATGAACCTGATCCCGCTCCTCGGCGGTTTCTTTTACTACGCCACCCCGGAAAACGACTGGGTCAACACCATCCAGCCCTATATCTCGCGGTTTCTCGTGCCCCAAGACAACGCGGCGATTCAAAAGCTGTTTGAAGGCAAGGCCCAAGGCGAACGCATTCCTTGGGGGGCTTGGGCGACGCCGCTGATGGCGTGGAGCCTGTTTGTCGTCAACATGTACTTCACCACGCTGTGCGTGCTCGTGGTGCTGCGCAAACAGTGGGTCGAGCGCGAGCGGCTCAACTTCCCGCTGGCCACCTTGCCCATAGCAATGAGTGCCCGTGCCAAGGACCAGGTCGTCGCGCCTTTTTACCGCAATTACCTGACTTGGATCGGCTTTGCCATTCCCGCGCTCATCGGCTCTATCAACGCCCTGCACCGCTATTTCAACTTCATTCCAGGGATTGACCTCAATCTGTGGGTGCCCTTTTTGCGCCGCTCCATCTGGGTCAACTTTCGCCCGCACTTCGAGGTCGTCGGCCTCTCCTACTTGCTCAATCTCGACATCTCCATGGGTATATGGGTCTTTGCCCTGCTCAACATGCTGGCCATCGGCTTGTGCCGCATGACCGGGTGGAACATCGGGCCGGAGCAGCCCTACTCCTCGCCCTCCCCACCCAGCATCGCCCATATCGCCCTCGGGGCGTTGTTTTTTCTCGTACTGTCGAGCTTGTGGAGCGGGCGGCAGCACTTGCGCCAAGTCTGGCGCAAGGCCCTGCGCGGCGACGACGCCATCGACGACAGCGGGGAATTACTGCCGTACCGCGTCGCGGTCTTTGGCTTTATCGCCAGCTTTTTGCTCGGCCTGTCCGCGCTCTACGCCGCCAACATGAACTTGCCGACCGCCTTTGTCTTTCAGCTATCGGCTCTTGTGATCTTCGTCGGCTTGGCCCGCATCATCTCGCAGGCCGGGCTAGCCTATTGTCGCGCTCCGGTGGCTCCGGCCGTGTTTACCGTCAACACGCTCGGATCGTCGTCGGTGGGGGCCCCGGGCTTGACGGCACTGGCCCTCAACTTCCCGTGGTCGGCCGACATCCGCACCTTTGTCATGGCCTCGGCCGCCACCGGCCTCAAGCTAGCGGAAGTAACCCGCTTGGAGTATCGGCGCGTGTTCTGGGCCATTGCCGTGGCCATCGTCGTCACCCTCGCCGGCTCGATCACCGCGGTCATCTACCTCGCCTACACCTATGGCGGCATCAACCTGAGCAGTTGGCAATTCGGCTATATGACGACCTATACTGGCAACTGGATTGTCAACAACCTCAACAACATGCAGCCCACCTACGGCTGGCATTTGTCCTTTGCCGGCCTCGGCGCGCTGTTGATGGGCCTGTTGACCTTTGTCAAAAACCGCTTCGTCGGCTTTCCCATTCACCCCATCGGCTTGGCCATTGGGCTGCCGCATCCGGTGCAGCTCATCTGGCCGTCGGTCTTCTTAGCTTGGCTGCTCAAGGCGCTCATTCTCAAATACGGCGGCCCTCGGCTCTATACGCGCTTGCGCCCATTCTTTTTAGGGCTGGTGCTGGGCGCGTTTGGCACCGCCGGGTTGTGGCTCATCATCGACGCCTGCACTGGTATGACGGGTAATCGGCTGATTAACATCGGCTGAACAGCAGTAGCTGGTATGCTCCCCGCTGACCGCTTGATTGCATCGCAATCATTGCGTAATTTTGGGCCGGACGACGAACAGGGATCTATAATCATGGCGAGCATCACGATCCGCAATCTCGACGACGACGTGAAGACCCGACTCCGCATGAGGGCGGCAGGAAATGGCCGCTCCATGGAAGAAGAAGCACGGGTGATCTTGCGCCAAGCTGTCGGGCGCAAGCCGGGTTCGCAAGACCTCGCGAGCATCATCCGCACCCATTTCGGACCGTCCAATGGCGTGGACTTAGAGCTACCGCCGCGCAAGCCCGTACGCGAGCCGCCCCGGTTCGATTGAGGCAACCGCCATGTTCCTTCTCGATACTAACGTCGTATCCGAATTGATGCGCCGGTCACCTGAGCCCACTGTGGAAGCTTGGGTCGCCAGGCATGCTTTGGAAACCCTCTTCTTCTCGGCAGTCAGCGAAGCCGAACTGCGCTACGGTGCCGCCGTTATGCCAGAGGGACGCCGCCGGGACACGTTGGCCTCGGCTATCGAGACGATGCTGCTCGCGGCGTTCGAGAACCGCGTTCTGCCGTTCGACAGCGACGCGGCGTACGCTTATGCGAGCATTGCCGCCGGGTGCCGTCTCGCCGGGCGTCCGGTCGCGTCGGCCGATTGCCAGATTGCAGCCATCGCACGCTCCCAAGGCATGACTGTGGCGACGCGGAACGTGCGGGATTTCTCAGACATGGGCATTGACGTGATCGACCCATGGGAGGGCGTATGAACGTTTCGCCGGTGCTTCCAGCCACCTGCTACGCCAGCCCGTGGTCAATGCCGAGCTTGATCGAACGCTCGGGATGTTGATTGATCTCCATGTAGGCGTCCGCGGCGGCGGCAAAGGGCACGATTGGGTCAATCAGGTCGTCGGCTTGCAAATGGCCTTCGACCAATAGAGCCAGCGACTCGGCGCGGATGCGGGCGAAACTCCAACTCACCTGCGGCAACGGCTCGCTGTTGGCCCGGCTGGAAACGACCTGAATGCGGTTGCGGTGCCACTCGCCGGCCAAGCACAAGCCTTGCTGCCCGTGGTAATACGCGGTCGAGACCAAGGTGCCAGCGTAGCAGGTGGCGCGCAGGGCGTCTTCAAAGGCGCGGTAGGAACCGCTCGTCTCAAAGACGATGTCCGCGCCGATTTTGTCGGTGTGCTGCTTAATCGCCAAGCCAGCGTCCACGGCCACCGGATCCAACGCCAAGTCGGCGTGGTGGCGCAGGGCCGCGGCGCGGCGGCGCTCGATCGGATCGACAACTGCCACCCAGCGCGCCCCGCACAGCCGCACGGCCTGCGCCACCATCAGCCCGATGGCCCCGAGCCCAAAGACGGCGACGCGATCGCCTAAGCGCACTGCGCCATCGCGCACCGCACCCACGGCAAAGTCGGCCGGATCCCAATACATAATGGCTTGCGGCGAGATGCCGTCCGGGGCCTTTTGCACCCGCGCTGCCGCGACGGTGTGCGTTTGGCGGATGGGCAAATGCGCGAAAACCCGGTCGCCTTGCCGCAGCGTGGAGACCTCATCACCCACTTCGACGACCGCGCCCAAGCAGATGTTACCGAGGCGGCGGGGGAATCCGCCGACGGCGGATTCGCCGCGCCGGTGCAGACGCAACTCGCCGTCCCAGCGGTCGGAGGCGTCGGGCGTGTCGGCGCGGAAACCGCGCAGCTCCGTGCCGTGCTTGACCGAGCTGAAGAGGCTTTGGACGCGGATTTCGTCCGGGGCTAAGGGCGGTTCTCGATACGAGCGGAAGGCCGCGTGGCCAGGGCGGTCGGCAATCAATTCGAGCGGCATGGGATAAACTCCTATGAAAGAGGGTAAATCGCGTCGCCATGAACGGGCGTTTGCAACCACTTACTTGCTGATGTTACGCAGTCCGCTTCCATGGAGTGCCCTTCGGCCGGCGCCGGGCACACCGGGGCCGGCGGGTCCTTTGGGGAACAGATACATAGGTCTGTCCCTGCGGTTGAACCGGCACCGGGGACATCGCCGACGCTAACGCCACTGCTTAACACCAGTAATTAACGGACGCTCCGACATAATTCGTTGGTCCCACTTGCAACCCGACCCGACCCATGCGTATCCTGATTATCGCAATGAACGCATACCAACACTTCGTCCGTCCCCTCCTGTTCCGCTGCGATCCAGAGCGCATCCACGAGCAAACCCTCGCGCTGGGCGAGCAGGTTGGTTCTTTCGCGCTGGGCCGCCATCTGCTGGCCCGTCTCTTTGCCTTCGCAGACGCGCGGCTTTCTACCCAAGTGGGCGACTTGCACTTTGCCAATCCGCTGGGTATGGCGGCCGGGTTCGACAAGAACGGCCGAGTGATCCAAGCACTGGCGGCCATGGGCTTTGGGTTTGTCGAGGTGGGGTCGGTATCGGCGCATCCTTCGGTTGGCAATCCGCGGCCGCGCTTGTTCCGTTTGCCGTTGGACGAGGCCATTGTGGTCAACTATGGGGTGCCCAATGACGGGGCGGCCGTCGTGGCCGAGCGCGTATCCCAGCGGCCCACGGCCGTGCCTTTGGGGATCAACCTCGTCGAAACCAATACCGGGCAGGCCATGGCGGCCGATGCGGTTGTGGCCGAGCTCGCCGCGGCCCTCGTCCCCTTTGTCGGGCGGGCCGACTACGTGGCGTTCAACCTCAATTGTCCGAACACCACCGGCGGCGTCAGCCCATTCACCAGCGGGGAACACTTGCGCGACTTGCTGCGCGAATGCGCGGCCCTTGGCGACCTGCCGCCGATCTTTCTCAAGCTCACCGCGCATACCGACCCGGCGCGGTTAGACTGGATGCTGGAGACGGTCGATCCGTTTGCCTTCGTCAAGGGCTTCATCTTCAACCTGCCGCCGGGCGCGAACTACCCGCTCAAATCGCCAGCCCATCTCGTGGGTCCGCTACCCGGAACCCTGTGTGGCAAGCCGGTTCAGGCCCTGATCGACGAAACCGTGCGCTTCTGGTATGGGCGCATTGACCGCCAGCGGTACGCGATCATCGGCGTGGGCGGCATTTCATCGGCCCGCGACGCCTACCGCAAAATTCGCCTCGGCGCGTCGCTGGTGCAGCTATACTCAGCACTGGTTTTCAGGGGGCCGGGCATCGTGCGGCAAGTCAACGCCGGGCTAGCGCATCTGTTGGAGCGCGACGGATTGGCCCGGGTGGCCGATGCGGTCGGCATCGACAACCAAGCAAAAGCAGCGGTGTAGCCACCTACCGTATGCGGGGATTGATCTGCAAATCCCACGCGCGCCAGTAGTACTTGAGCGGGTCGTCCGCATCCCACTGGGCGTAAATGTTTTCCCAATCCGTAAAGTGCATGTGCGGCTCCAGTGAATCTTCGCGCACCGGGTGGCTCATGGGCTGGTAGCGGTAGTCGAGCGAGAGGCGCAGGCGGTCGCCGCTTTGGTTGTCTTGGCCCTGATGCGCGGTGAGGCTGTGGCATATCAGCACGTCGCCAGCGGCAAAGTCGCCGCCCGCCCACAGCGTATCTTCGGGCAGCGCGACGGCGTGACCACCCGCGCCGGTCGCCTCATGCACGTCTAGCTTGCCCAGCTTGTGGCTGCCCGGCGCGACCGCCAAGCTGCCCAGCGCGGCCGGACAGTCGCCGGCTGGGATCCAAGCAGTCCACGTCTCGTCGGTGCCGCCGATGTAGAAATTGTCCTGATGCGGCGGGGTGGTGTGGGTTGGGGCGTTGGGAAAGATCACGCGGCAGATATTGCGGCTGTGGGGCAGGGCCTCCTCGCCAAAGAGCGTGGCAAACATCGCCAAGATCGCCGGGTGCAAAGCCAAGGCGTTGAAGGCGCGCAACCGCTGGACATCGATGTAAAAGGCAATCCATTCGGGCGAGATCCCTTCGATAAAAAGCTCCCCATCGCGCGCCACTCCGTCCATCAAGGGCGCGTCGTCGTCGAGCCAGCCGTGCTTTTGACAAACTTCGAGGATCTGGCGGCGCAGGTCGAGCACCGACTCGGAACCCAGCAGCGAGCGGAAGAACAAATAGCCCTGCTCGGCCGCACGCTCGCGCAAGGCCGCGGGCGCGTCGAGCAGGGGGGTGGAATCGACGAAAGGTTCGAGGTTAATCATGGTTTGCTGAGCCATTAACTCACTCCTCTGGTCTGTCTCTGATGGCGTGTAGCGTTTGAATGTATGTTGCGGAAAGTCCGTGTTCGGTCGCCCCCTGAATGACGGCGTTGAGGTATTCCTCCGAGGGCGGGTAGTGATGTCCATCATCGAGGCGGGAGAGATACGTCCAAACTTCGCCAAACTTAGGGATGGTTATCTTGTTCCGCCGGTATTTAGTGCCCTCGCTTTCGTAGTGATCGAGGCGGCGCAAGTCGTCTGGCGTCACCGTATAGAGGACGCCTTCGACGTACGCGTCTTGGTTGGGCCGGATGCTGGCCACGCCCATGCCGCTGCGCGTGAAGGAGATCATCGGGAAACACAGTTCATAGCCTTCCAAGCGCACCGCAGCGTGGACGCGGGCACCCGGGCAACGAGTCTGCATCTGGCTCCAGAGCAAGTTGGACCCATAGGTAAAATAGAGCATCTCGTCCATTACCCGATCTCCTGTGGATTTTGACAAGAAACGCGGATATAGTACCATTCAGGCGCACCACACGCAAACCTTCGCCTCTGCGGAGAAACTATGGCCCAACAACCCGCCCCCGTCCGCCGTGCTCATGCCAACCGACAGTACCCAAGCCGCCGCGCAGATGCTGGGCGGGTGATCCCAGCGGAGCATGGCCCATGAACAAACGCAGACTACCCATCGGCATTCAGACCTTCCGCAAAATTCGCCAAGAGGACTGCTACTACGTCGATAAAACCCCCTACATTCGGCGGCTGCTCGACGAGGGTACGCACTACTTCCTGTCGCGCCCACGGCGCTTTGGCAAGAGCCTGTTCTTGGACACGCTCAAGGAAGTGTTCGAGGGCAACGAGCCGCTGTTTGCCGGGCTATATATTCACGACCGTTGGGACTGGTCGGTGCGCCATCCCGTGCTGCGGCTCAGCTTTGGCAGCGGCAACTTCAAGGAGCCTGGCTACGTGGCTACAAACCTGATGGCGCAATTGGACGCGGTCGAACGTCGGACCCATGTGGCATCGGACTACGCCACCGGCCCGGAGCGATTCGCGCACCTGCTGGAAGCACTGCACGACCAAGCCGGGCAGCCAGTGGTCGTGCTGATCGACGAGTACGACAAGCCGATTTTGGATGCGTTGGAAGTGCCAGAGGTCGCCCGCGCCAACCGCGACTTTCTGCGCGGCCTGTACGCGGTCATCAAGGACTGCGACGCGCACGTCCGCTTCACGTTCATCACCGGGGTGAGCAAATTTTCCAAGGTCAGCTTGTTTTCCGGTCTCAACAACCTTACCGACATCACTTT
>RKRN01000099.1 GCA_007571365.1 Candidatus Latescibacterota bacterium | reverse complement strand
GGGCGCCGCCCTGCGCGCGGCGGCGTACTCGAACATTATGTGAGCCCGTCAGCCAAGTGCAACCCGAGAATCGACGCGGTAGACTCTCGGACGCCGGGGCGCGCCCGAGATGCGCCCCGGTGCCGCCCCCGGGCCTTGCCCGCCCGGCCCATGCGCCCGGCCCGCCCCGTGCGGTGGGTGTAGATTTCGGCGTTAAAGGGAAAGTCGTAGTTGATGACGTGTGTGACATGCGAAAAGTCGAGGCCGCGCCCGGCCACATCCGTGGCGACCATAAAGCGAATTTTTCGCTGGCGGAAGCGGCGAAAAATGGAGGTGCGCCGCTCTTGGTCTAGCCCGCCGTGGATGATCTCAACCGAGTGGATGCGCCTTTGTAGGTCGCGGAACAAGTCGGATGCTTTATCGCGCGAGTTGCAGAAAATGATGCCCTGCTGGATCTGTTGGTCTTCGATGTAATCGACGAGCGCGTCACAGCGACGGCGGGAGACGTGCAGGAAGTGATGGGCCAGTGATTGGGGAGCTCGTTGGTGGCGGTTGAGTTGGATGCGCTCGGGCGACTTGAGGTATTGCCGGGTTAGCCGCTCTATCTCCGGGGGCATGGTCGCGGAAAAAAGCAAGGTTTGGTATTCCTGCATGATGCAGGACATGATGAAGTCCACATCTTCGATAAAGCCCATCTTGAGCATCTCGTCAGCCTCGTCGAGAACCACGGTTTTGACGTGCGTCAGGTCGAGGCTGTGATTCCAGATAAAGTCGATGAGACGGCCGGGCGTGGCCACGAGCACGTGAACGCCGTGGTTGATCTTGGCCTTTTGGATGTCTAGGTCAAAGCCGCCATAGATGGCGAACGGCACCACGCCGGAGTACTGGGCGATTTCATCCACCTCTTGAACGTATTGGAGCGCTAACTCGCGGGTGGGGACCAAGATGAGGGATTGGATGGCGTTGAGCGGTGCATCTGTGGCTTGGATTAGGGGAATGGCGCAAGCACCGGTCTTGCCAGAGCCGGTTTCAGCGAGGCCCATGACGTCTTTGCCGGCGATAATGTGGGGAATGGTTTGTTCTTGGATGGGCGTCATGTCCTCGTAGCCCATCTGGTTGAGTGCTCTGAGGATGTAGGGTGCTAGATCGAGATCGGTAAACTGCATAAATCCTATTTATTGGGTTAAAGGAGTGGAAAATGCGTGTGGCGAGACGCCAGCAAATCGCGAGCAAATGCGCGTTACTTATTATAAGTTATAAACTTAGGGGAAAAAGCTGAATGTGCAATAGGCCGCATTGAGGGCTTAGTCTGCAATTAAAAAGATGAGGAGCTAAAAGATGACAGACGTGCGGGTGCGTATCGCCCCTTCGCCGACTGGCCCCATGCATGTAGGAACCGCGTATCAAGCGCTATTCGACTGGGTGTGGGCGCGGCAAAACGACGGGCAGTTTGTGCTGCGCATTGAGGATACCGACCAAGCGCGGTCGCACAAAAAGTACGAAGATGAGCTCATGCAGTCGCTGCGGTGGTTGGGGTTGGCGTGGGACGAGGGGCCTGACATCGGCGGTCCCTACGGCCCGTATCGGCAGAGCGAACGCCTGTCTATCTACGCGGAGTACGCCGCGAAATTGGTGGCTAGCGGTCATGCCTATCCTTGCTTTTGCACGAGCGAGCGGCTGGCCGCGCTGCGGGTGGAGCAGCAGCAGCGTCGGGAGCGCGTCGGCTACGATGGTCATTGCCGGCGGCTGCCGGCTGAAGAGGTCGAAGCCAAGATGCAGGCGGGATGGGCGCACGTAATTCGGCTAAAGATGCCCAAGGAGGGAATTTGTGTCGTTGAGGACATGCTCCGAGGGTCAATTCCCCTGCAGTGGGCAAATATGGACGACCAAGTGCTGATGAAGTCCGATGGCTTTCCGACCTACCACTTGGCCGTGGTAGTGGATGATCACTTGATGCGGATCAGCCACGTGATCCGCGGGGAGGAGTGGATCACCTCCACGCCCAAGCACCTCATGCTCTACGAGGCTTTTGGCTGGACGCCGCCGACGTATATGCACCTGCCGTTGCTGCTCAATCCGGACGGCTCCAAAATGTCGAAGCGTCGGAACCCGACCTCAGTAGAGTACTATCGCCGTGCTGGCTATGTGCCGCAGGCCCTGCTCAACTACTTGGCGCTGATGGCTCACCCGCCGATCGAAGAAGAAAAGTTCCCCTTAGAGCTATTAGCCGCGCACTTTGACCCGGCGAAGATCAACTTGGGCGGCTCCATCTTTGACATCGATAAGCTGGGCTGGCTCAATGGACGCTATCTGCGCGAGGAGCGGACGCCGGAAGCCCTGTTGGCCGAGCTAAAGAGCTGGCTGCTCAACGACGAATACATCGGGCAAATGCTGCCGTTTATGCAGCAGCGGCTAGAGACGCTGGGGGATTTTGTGCCGTGCGTGGCGTTTTTCTTTGCCCGGCAAGTAGAGCCAAAGGCTGGGGATTTGATGCCGAAAAAGCGAGACGCCGCCGAGGTGGTGCGGATGCTGCAAACGGCTGTGTGGGCCTTGGACGAGGTAGTGGAGTGGGACCAAGACGGCATAGCCGCAGCCGTGCGCCGGGTGGCTGCACATTGGCAGTGGCCGGTCCGCGATGTGACCGTACCACTTATTGTCGCGCTGACTGGCGAGCGGGTGGGGCCGCCGCTCTTTGAGTCTGCCGCACTCTTGGGGCCAGAATTGACTAGGATGCGTCTGTTGGACGCCATGAAGGCGTTGGGTGGACTGTCTAAGAAACAGGCGAGCCGGTTGGAGAAGAACTGGAAGGGGCCGCCGCCGGCAAAAGCCTAGCTACGGCCGGCCATGCAGCCGCTTGAAGTGCGCCAGTGCTCGCACGGCCCGCAGGGAGTCGCCGAGTGCCCGATAGGCCAAGGCCAAGCCGTAATGAGCGCGGGCATAGCTCGAATCTGCTGCTAGGACCGTGCGAAAGTGGCCCACGGCCTCCTCGGCCGCTCCGGCGCGTAGTGCCACCCCGCCGAGGGCGTGATAGGCGTCGGCGTACCCTTCTTGGTGATTGAGTGCCGCCGTGAATGCCTTGCGGGCTTGCGCCAATTCCCCCTTGGCAAAATGGGCGTTGCCGAGGTTGTACCAAGCGAGGGCGTACTCTTCGTCCAGTGCCAGTGCTTGGTGGTAGGCGGCGATGGCCTCGTCCAAACGGTCGAGACGAGCGTGAGCATTGCCCAGATTGTGCCAAGCTGGCGCGTAAGTGGGATTGATCGTCAGCGTGCGTTGGAAGGCTGTGGCCGCGTCGCTTGCTGCGCCTAATCGCGCATAGATCCGGCCTAGTTCAAAGAGGGCCATAGCATCGTGCGGATTGCCGGCCAGTATGGTTTTCCAGCGGAGAATATCTCCAGAGTACGCGTCCATGCGGTTGAATGCGCGCAGAGCCGCGTCGCTCTCCTCGGTCTTGCCCTGCTTTTGGTAGGTCTGAGATAAGTTGTAATAGGCTTGGGGCGAGAGCATGTCGAGGTGAATGGCGCGGCGCAGGGCTTGGGCCGCTGGCTCGTATTGTCCCAGCTTGGTGCGGGCAACCCCCAGCCAGTTAAAGGCCGCCGCGGCCGTCGAATCTGCGGCGACGGCCGCCTCAAAGCTCTGCGCGGCCTCTTCATACCTTCCTAAGCGGAGGTGTGCCCGCCCCAAGCCTATTCGAGGGGCGACCGCCGTCGGTTGCAAATTTACGGCCTGTCCGAGGAGCGCGGTGGCCTTGTCGCACTGCCCTAGCTTGAGACAATACACATCGCCCAGCGCGGTGTACGCCAAGATGTATTCAGAATCGCTGGCAATGGCCTGTTCCAAGGCCGCCGCCGCCTCTCGATACGCCCCCTCTTGGCCGAAGGCCGCGCCGATGTTGTAGTGCGAGGGAGCGTGGTCTGGCTCGCTTAAAAGGGCCTGCTGGTAGGCTCGGCGCGCTTCTGCAAAGCGTTGCTGTCGTAGATAGATCGCCCCCAGTCCCCGGTGCGCGTCCGCGCAATCGGTGCACCCCTGCGCGGCTCGTTGGTATGCTTGTGCAGCTCGATCTAATTCGCCTCGCTTAAACAGGATATTGCCGATCCCTATCTGCGCTCCGGCGTGGGAGGAGTTGAGGGCTCGGGCTTGGCGAAAAGACTGTAGGGCTTCGGGGAAGCGTGCTTGTTCGTGGTACACCTCGCCGAGCGCGTAGTGGGCTTCGGCGGCGGTCGGGTCTTGCGCGATCTCGCGTAGATAGCGGACCTCCCGCTCGCCTAGGCTTTCTTCGGCCGGCGCACAGCCGTTGAGTAGGGCAAGCAAGCAGACAACGGCCCCGCGACGCGCTCTGATCCTTTTCCACGGATTGCTCATACTCAGCCGGAGGAAGGAGGTTCTTCCACTTGGTGAATCTGATTAATGGGCACTTGTACGAGCGTCTGCACGATCCCGCTGGGCCAGCGGATCTGAACGCGATCCACCCGTTCCCGCTGGCCCAAGCCGAAGTACACCCGCAGGTCGTTTTGCGAAAGATAGCTGCTGCCGCTGCGCACCTCCTCGACCTGGACCAAACCGCCGCTCACCACCCGGATCACCGCCCCAATCCCGTCCCGGTTGCTGACCCGGCCTATGGTCTTAAAGGCGATCCAGTTGTTGCGCTGGCCGCGGTCGTTGCGCAGCAAAAACGCCCGCTGGTTGTTGTTGGAAACAAAAGCATCTAAGTCGCCGTCGTTGTCGTAGTCGGCAAAGGCCGCGCCCCGGCCGACTCCGCGTAGGGTTGTAGCCGGCACCGGCGCAAATCGCCCGGTCCCATCGTTGGCAAAGAGCTGGTCCGACTGCGGGTAGGCGGCGGCGCGGTCGAACGCCTGCACTTCTGGATGGACGTGCCCATTGGCCAGATAGAGGTCGAGGTCGCCGTCGTTGTCGTAGTCGAAAAAATCCGTGCCAAAAGTCAAGGTCGCAAGCGTAGGCTCGCCCAACCCCGACGGAAAGCTCAGGTCGGCAAAGGTCCCGTCTCCCTCGTTGCGATAGAGGCGGCAGCTTTCCCACTGGAAGTTGCAAACCACGATGTCGAGGTCGCCATCTCGGTCGCAGTCGCCAAAGTCCGTGCCCATCCCGGCCTCGGGCCGAGCGCTCTCGCTGAGTGCTACCCCGGCGCTCAAGCCCACTTCGGCGAACCGTGCGGCGCCGTCGTTGCGAAAGAGGAAATTGGCCTTCATATCGTTGGCCACATATAGGTCTGCGTCGCCATCTCGGTCGTAGTCGCCAAAGACGACACCCAACTGGCGACCCGCTTCGCTGTACACGCCGGCTGAGCGGGTAATATCGGCGAATTTTCCGCCCCGATCGTTGCGGAAAAGGGCCCCGGATTCTCCTTTGTACTGGGTAGGAGCGCAATAGACCGGGATCGCCCCTTGGCGACACCCGGCGTCCTCGGCTAGGTCGACCGAGACGTTGTTGGCCACATATAAATCCAGATCGCCGTCGTTGTCGATGTCGGCAAAGGCCGCGCTGGTGCTCAGGCGGGGGTCGCCGACCCCGGCGTCGGCGGTTTGATCGGCAAAAGTGCCGTCGCCCTGATTGTGGTACAAGACGTTGGGGCCGAAGTTGGTCACGTACAGATCTACGTGTCCGTCGTTGTCGATATCCCCGACGCAACTGCCCAGGCCATAGCCCGGGTGGCCGGTCTGCGTTTGCTCGGTCACATCGGCGAAGGTGCCGTCGCCGCGGTTATTATAGAACGCGTTGGTAGGGATGCCCTCGGCGACAAAGCCCGGCAGCGGTGCGCTGTTGACTGCATAGAGGTCTTGGTCGCCGTCGCTGTCGTAGTCGAGGAAAGCCGCGCCCGACCCATAGGTTTCCACATAGTAGTAGCGGCCGCTGGCCCCATTCTGATGGTGGAATTCAATGCCCGCCTCCACCGCTGTAAAGGCCGGTTCGAGCACTGGATCTGGCGGTGGTGGTCCGCATCCTGTACTGCCCACGACGAGCAGCACCCACAAAGACAAAACCGCGGCCACCAGCTCAGCCGTAAGCGAGGGAGTTGAGGTGAACGTGGATTAATGGCATGGGCTAGTGTGGGGCGGCGTCTAGTTTGGCCAACTGCTTTTCAAACACTATAACCCTCTCGGCATATTGGTTCCTGAGCCGGATGAACAAAGAGTCGAAGAGGGCCTTTTCTTGCCGCTTCTGCACCCACCATCGCGCCCGCGAAGCCGCTTGGGCAAAGGGCGTGGGACGCGGAGGAATGCGCTTCTGCACCTCAAAAATCGAATAGCCTTCGTCGAGGGCGACTGGGCCGGTGAGCACGCCCACTGGCGCGGCGACCACCGAGTCGTAGAGAGCCCCGAAAACTCGCCGCTCAGAGGGGTGATTGTGGATGTGGTATTGCCCATTTTCGGCATCCGTGCGGAGCGTGTGGCGGGCGGCCAGCGTCGCTAGGGGTTCGCCAGCGCGGGCCCGCTGCAAGAGCTGTTCGGCTTCGGCGCGGGTCGCCACCAGCACCTCCGCCACTTGAATCTCTTCCAGTTCCATAAACTGCTGCGGATAGTCGTCGTAGTACTGGCGAGCCATGACGCTATCAACTTCGGTCCGCTGTACGACCTCTTCGCGGCGGAGGGCTTCGAGCAGCAGTGATTTTTTTTTGTCCTGCAACCAAGTAGCTATCGTCGAATCTTGGTCCAAGCCTTCCTGCAACGCCGCTTGATAGACGAGGGTGCGCGGCAGCAGATCCCGATGGATGAACTCGGCAATCCCGCTGCTGTCGAAAGAAACCGAGCGGATGAACCAATAGGCGTTATAGGTTTCGGCGAAATCCCGCAGCGTTACCTGCCCGCCTTGGAAGCGGCAGAGGACCACGTCCTGTTCTTCGGGCCCCAACAGCATCCCCCGCCCAGCGGATTCGGCCATCCTATCGACCAGTAGCTGAATAGCCGCGCCATCGAGCTGGGCGTTTAGGCGCTCTTTGAGCTGTGCGACCAGCTCGTTCCAGCGGGTGCGGAACTCGTTCCAGTACTGCTCGCGCAAGAAGGCCGCTCGGTAGTGCGTAGGGGCTGGGCCTTGGGACAAGACCTTGAAAATCTCGTAGTGTTCTCCTACTGCTAAGGGCTGGCTCAAGTCCCCAACCTGTAGGTCGAATACCTGCTCTCCCACCGCTAGGGGCAGGCCCATTTCCTCCAAGTTGCCGCGCCCGTACCAAGCCTTGAGCTCCCCGCCGTGGGCGGCGGTCGGCGCGATAGAATACCTGCGGGCCACCTCGGCGAAATTCCACCCTTGCTCCAAATCGCGCATGGCCTTTTGGGCGGCTGCTGAGCTGGCGGTGCGGATATGGGCCAAGCGCAACATCCGATTCCACTTGCTGGTGGCAAAACCCTGCCGCATACCTTCTACGGCGAGATCCACATCCGCGAGGATGGTCCGCACGGCGTACTCATCGACCAGCTTCTTGCGCCGTTCCCGCTCCCACTGGCGCGTAAACTCCACCGTCTGATCGAGCTGCCGCTTCTGTACTTCAATGAGCATCAGCTTCATGTCGATCATCGTCTGCAAATAGAAACGCCACGCTTGGAAACCCGTTTGGGGGTCGCGGTAGTCGGCAGTGGATTCTTCGCGGAACTGGCGCAGGTCTGCGAGCTTGATCGCTTCGTCGCCTACCTTGGCGACCACATCGCCATCTACTTGCGGCCCACAGCTACTCCAGCAAAGCGACGCGAGGGCGACGCCCACAACGGCCCGAGCAAACATCTTTAGAGTTCCTCGACGCGGCGGTGCTTAGCCAAGTACACTTCGCGCGTAAATGGGTAGGCGATGTCGATGGCCTCCACGGGCTGGTCGCGGTAGTCGAAGCGCAGCACCATCTCGGCGATTCGCACTTCAAACGCTTCGACATCGTTAGCCAGCGGGGCGAAGGCGATGAAGCCTTCGCGCTCTTGGCCGCTGAAGATCATCTCGTCTTCTGGATACAGGGTGCGGGTCAGCAAGTCGCGCCGCTCGCGGAAGGGAAGGAAGGTATTGCCGGCATAGCCTAGGGCATACGGGGCGAAGTACTCGTCTAGTGCCAACCGGGTGAAGGCTTGGTAGCGCCGGCCATTGGCGCTAGCGATCTCTATGGCGTTGGGATTGAGCCACACCTTGGGATAGGCGTAGTTCTTTACCTTGAGCAAAAAGACCGTAAAGCGGGTGGGATGCTCCTCTTGCCACCCTGGCTTCCAGTCGCCATAGGTGTAGGGATTGGCCGGCGCGAGATAGGGGTTGGGGTCGTGAAAGCCCTCTGGCCGCTGCGAGTGGCCGCTGAGCTGCCGGTTGAGCACGGCCACGGTCAGCGGCAACAAGCTCACCTCCAAGCGGTTTTTGACAAAGGTGATGCTGTGGTCGTCGCGGACGACGAAATCCGCTCCCGCCAAATCAGTGGCTGGCATTATGGGCCCGGCAAAGTGGCGATAGCCCAATTTGTGGCCACAGCCGCTGGCGAGCAGGGCGGCGAATAGCAGGGCGAGTGAGCGGCCCCGAGCAAAGGTAATCGTGAATTGCATGATGTTATTCCTCACAGCTAGCGAAGCCTTGTTGACTTTCGCAAGGCTACTCAGCCGAGGTTTCTCAACTCTGTTCGATTCTACTCTCCATTAACCTACGCGCCTTGGCAGCTCTGTCCAAGTCGTAGGTTGACTGTATATTCATCCAGAGCTTCGCCGATGTTCCGAGGATCTCGGCAAGATCAAGAGCGGCGTTGGCAGTTACGCCTTGCTCGCCCCGAATGAACGCATTGAGCCGATCTTTGATCCAGCCGATTCTCTTAGCAAACGCTGTCTGGTCTATGCCCATGGGTTCGAGAAATTCCTCAAGAAGCATCTCGCCTGGATGAAAAGGACTCTTCGGTTGTCGTTCCATTGTCCGACCTCTATAACAAAATTTTTACGCAGAGCCGAGATAGTCCGCAATATGGAGTTCGTCGTTAATGCCGCACTTGTCTGGATCCCATAAAAGCATCGTGCGACTTGGATCAATCTCGTACTTTTCGCGCTCATCAGGCGATGCGTAATAGAGCGTTGGAATCCATTGTAGAGGTACAGAGAGAATGCGCCCATCCGTTAGTTCGATGTGGATATGCAAATTGTCAAAGCGCACGTAGCGAATAGAGGCTTCTCGAGGAAAGGTATATGCCGAAACCGGATATGGGATCGCATACCTTTTCACTTCAATCTGTTCAGTTTGTTCTACCCCTGTATTCATACCATGCCTCCAATAAATACGCTTGGTTTTGCTCAATGACCTTCAGTGCTCGATTTAATTCATGCTTTCTCAGCGTACGACCAGAACGGGCGACTTGGATAGTGGGTTCAATCCAGATTTTGGCATCATTGTGGTCATCTTGCGTCCCCTTTCCTACGTGAACACTAGCTCGGTTCTCGTGAAGCGCATCAAAACTGTGAAACCAAAAAATGAGACTGCCTGATCTGATAATTCTAGGACTCATCTATGCAAAAGCCGATTTTGATCCAACGTCAAGGACGGACCTCTATCCGTCTTCGTCTCGCGCAAGAGCAATCGCGATCTTCCAGTTCAGATCCATTTTCTTCAGTCTTTGAACTCGACCACAGCCAGCACATCCGTTCCTTCTAGAACGCGATTTACAAAGGTGATTATGGTAGTATTACTATTTTTATCAACTGTATAATCGCGGCCTTCCTTGAGCTTGCCGTGGCGGTCAACCAGTTCTTTTAGTTTAAGCGGCCCCGAACGGTCCACTAGGGCCCTTGGAAAGGAGCCTAGAGTCAAATCCAACTGCTGATTGATGGACACAATTTTGACTCGGGAGTCGTCGCCGGCGATTTTTTTGACTAGCTTGTACTGTTTGAGCAGCCTACTGCGGCTCGTCGCGAGAAAGCCGTTGCTTTTGAGCAGGTCCTCAGTACCTATCAGCAAGCAGACGCACCGAGCGCTGAATTCTGCGAACCTCGTCAAGTGCCGCTTTAATCTGGTTCAATCTATTTTTTAAGTCTTGATTGACTCCTATTAGGCGGTCCCGATCTATAGAAACACTGTCGATCTCAACAGCTAGCCTACGGATTTCTCGCTCACTGGTCCGATTATCCTCTTGTAGTTGG
>RKRN01000337.1 GCA_007571365.1 Candidatus Latescibacterota bacterium | reverse complement strand
GACGCTGCATCAACGGACCGGCCAGCCGGTGGCGGTGCTGATTGAAGAGTACGACAAGCCCATTCTCGACGCACTGGAAGTACCGGAAGTCGCCCGGGCCAACCGCGACTATTTGCGCGGATTGTACGCAACGATCAAAGACAGCGACCAGCACATCGCGTTCTCCTTCCTCACCGGAGTGAGCAAATTCTCCAAGGTCAGCCTGTTCTCCGGCCTCAACAATCTCATCGACATCACCTTAGACCCGCACTACTCCGCTATCTGTGGCTATACCGAGGCGGACTTGGACGCGGTGTTTGCCCCAGAACTGTCCGGCTTGGACCGAGAGGAAATACGCACGTGGTACAACGGCTACAACTGGCTCGGCGAGGAAGCCGTGTACAACCCCTTCGACGTGTTGCTGCTGTTCCACAACCGTCGGTTCGGTGCCTACTGGTTCGAGACGGGGACGCCGACGTTTCTGCTCGATACATTGCTGGAGCGTGGAGTCCGTGCTCTCGCCTTGGACGACGTGCTCGGCAGCGAGGAATTGCTGTCGGCGTTTGACGTGGATCACATTGCGACCGAGGCCCTGCTGTTCTAGACCGGCTACCTGACCATTCGCCGCTCTGAACTGGGCGGCGGGGCGGATGTACTACCGGCTAGGCTATCCCAACCGGGAGATACGGCAAAGCCTTGCTGAACCGCCCGACGGGCAATCCTTCGCGCCAAGTCGAGCACAGTGCCCGGCTATACGACCTGCTGCTGGTCAACGATTTCGACGATTTGGAACGGCTGTTGGAAGGATTCTTTGCCAGCATTCCGTATCAGTGGCATACCAACAACGAGATGGCCAATTACGAAGGCTATTACGCCAGCGTGTTTTACTCGTACTTCGCATCGCTGGGGTTGGCGATCTCCGTGGAAGACAGCAGCCGAGAGGGTCGCCTCGACATGGCGGTCCTATTTAATGGGAACGTGTACCTGTTCGAGTTCAAGGAGGTGGAACGGGGGTCGGCGGGGTCGGCGATTAGGCAGCTAAAGGAGCGGGACTACGCGGCCAAGTACCGCGGGCGGGGCGAGCCGATTTACCGCGTTGGCGTGGAGTTCAGTCGGCAGACCCGCACCTTGGCGACTTTCGCGGTTGAGTGTGTGAATATCGGCGGCCGTCCAGCTCTTATCATAATCAATCATGTCCACTTTGATAGCCGTTGCCCATGTTCTCGCCGACCAAAGCGGCTTGCAACAGAAAGATTATTGGGAAAGCGTCTGTAGTTCCTCGCGGATCACTTTGCGTAAGATTCCCTCTAGTACAGTATCCTGAACTTGGATATATTGACGCAATGCCTCGTTAATTAAGGTCTGGTAATTACCTCCACCGGCCTCGTGTACTTGGTTTCTAAACCAGTGCAACACATCGGTGTCCAAGCGTATCGTGATGCGCGTTTTATTGGGGGCAGACGGAACGAGTGCTCCTTGTTGGGCTTGGGTAAAGTTAAATTCTTCCTTGCTCATAGTGCTTCCTTTCGCGTGGTATGGCTGGTCGGGCCGAGATCAAGCGGATAGCTTCTCCCCGATACGTGAACACGACCACTACTATGCGACTTAAAAAATCTACGCCCAAGGTCGCAAAGCGGACTTCTCACGCAATTTCTTCCTCTTTGAGGGTAAAGGCCCACTCATCTTCAAAAACCCCGACAGCATCGGCAAAGTCGATTCCGTGTTTTCGTAGACTGGAGCGGGCTTTGGCGGAGTCCCACTGATAACCCATTTCTCTAATGTATGCACAAGTAATGCACAATCAAGGCGTTATACCTGTTGCGCTGCCGCTTCTGACCCCTTATCGTAGCCAACCATGTCCAACACACCTGCTATCCAAACCACCACCGTCGGCTCCTATCCCGTCCCGGACTGGCTCCAAGCCCTGCCCTCCGAGCAGGCCCTCGTCGATGCCACCCGCGTAGTATTCGACATCCAGCGCCAAGCCGGCATCAACCTGCCCACCGATGGCGAGCTGTACCGCTTCGATATCAACCACCCGGACACCAACGGTATGATCGAGTACTTCGTCCGGCCCATGGGCGGCACCCGCACGGAATTTGGCCGCCGCGAGGCCGAGGAGTTTGCCGCCCAACAAAGCATGGGTTTCCGCGCCAAGCCCGCAGCCGTGGTAGAAGCCGAGCTCGGCGCGGGAAGCCTCAATCTGCTCGCCGACTGCGCCCGCGCCGCAGCCGTAGCCGGCGGCCCCTTCAAGTTCACCCTGACCAGCCCCTACATGCTGGCCCGCACCCTCCTCGATCGCCACTACGGCGACTTTGAGGCCCTGCTCATGGCCGTTGCCCAAGTGCTGGCCGACCAAGTCCGCGGCCTGCCCTGCGCCTGCATCCAAATCGACGAGGCCAACATCCCCGGCAACCCAGCCGACGGCCCCCTCGCGGCCCGCGCCATCAACGCCGTGCTCGACAGCATTGACGCCAACACCCAAAAGGCCGTCCACTTCTGCTTTGGCAACTACGGCGGCC
Organism: Candidatus Latescibacterota bacterium; assembly: GCA_007571365.1. Lineage (GTDB taxonomy): Bacteria > Latescibacterota > UBA2968 > UBA8231 > UBA8231. Next base: position 452 of record RKRN01000337.1, on the reverse strand, counting down.
AGACCATCCAGCAAGGCGAGTGGTGCGCCTTGATCGGCTTTCTCAACGAACTGCGCGCCGATCACTTGGTGCTCGAACTCGCCCACCGCCCGGCGAGCGACCTGCGTGCCCTGCAACAAATCGACGCGTGCATCGGCCTCGGCCTCGGCGTGATCGACATCAAGGTCAACCACATCGAGACAGCCGCAGAAGTCGCCCGCCGCATAGAAGCCGCGGCCGCGGCCACCGGCCCCGACCGCATCCGCTTCATCCACCCAGACTGCGGCTTTTGGATGCTCAAACGCTCCATCGCCGACCGCAAAATTGCGGCACTGGCCGAAGGACGGGATCTGTACTTGGGGCTTTAGTAGACCTAAGGACTAGTACGGCGCATAATGCTGAGGAGTTGGCCGGTCATGCCGCTAGCCGGAGGTTGTGCGGCGAGAAAAAGTGCCGCGGCGACGACCTGTTCT
>RKRN01000022.1 GCA_007571365.1 Candidatus Latescibacterota bacterium | reverse complement strand
CCCGGTGTTGGTTTTATCGAGCCGCAATCTGCCGAAGGTGAAAATGACACATCTAGGGTCGCTGGCTACCTACGACGTGTTGGCGGCGGATGTGGTGTTGTTTACGCGCTCGGCCTTGGAACGGCTCGTAGAAAACCGAGGCCAAAGAGGCTGAGAAAAAATCATGGCGGCTATCAGGGCTCTATTATGCCTTCTATTGATGAGCCGGACGTATGCCGATGATAGAGAAGCCGTGGTACTGGTGCCTGTTTGGACGGCCTCCTCGGTTGCTTCGGCTTACAACAGTTTGACACCGCCGTTTGCGGGCGGACTAGAGCAAAGCAGCTAGCGGCTTGAAGGCCAGGGCGTCCAGCAGCAAGAAACGGCGGCGCAAGCGATCACGATTTACCTGAGTAGCACTCACAAAGGGGCGGTGATGGCTTTGTTAGAGGCGGTTGATCAGGGAACGACGATGACAGGCTTGGCCGATTTTGATTCCCTTTCTGCTGCCCATGGTCTGATCGGGATAAACCGCAAGCGTAGCCGGTCTGCTGGTTTTTATGGCTACCGTTTTCGGCTGACGTTTGCGCCGGGTGTGGACGTAGCCACCGTTGTCGGTGCTTATTGGAGTTTACCGTACATACACGCTACTGAGCCGAAGCCACCCCCCACTATACGAGCGCAGACAGCGGGTGACCAAGATGGGAATGGCGAGGCAGCGGGGGGAATTGGCAAGCGGATTGTCAACAAGTTGGTGGTCGGCGGGCTGGGCGGGCTCGGAGGATCGTTCTTAGGAGCAAGCCTCTTGCTGGCTAGCTACCAACCCATGGAAGGTGCCGATGGCATCGGGCATGCCATGACTGGAGTCGTCGGCCTTTGGGGCGGCTGCATAGGTGGAATCGCGGCTGGCGTTAAATGGGTGGATCCGTCGGCTAACTTTCTTTTAGCACTCTTGAGTAGTGTGTTGCTGGGGGTAGGAGTGCCTGTTACAACTGCTAGAATCTCTGATATAGATGGGGATGTAGTCATATTGAGTGCTTTTGGGGGAGCTGTTTTAGGTGCGACAATTGCGTCGGAATTATGGCGCAGTCCTCTCCGTCGAGTTTCGGTGGGTTTGTTGCCAGGTCTTAAGGGTGGCTTGGCGGCCAGTGCTACGTTGCATTTTCGACGGTTGGTTAATAGAGCGGAGCATCGGTCGGCGGGCAGCCATGCGGTGGTGTGGGGCACCTAGGACGCTTCGGGGCTATATCTGCTGCGGTGGACATGGCAAGGCCAAACGATCGTGCAGAAAGTTACCCTGTTGCGATGACGATACACAAGGGTAGTACCGTTTTTGTGCTGAACCCGCGAGTGATTATTCAGCAGCCGGTGATCACCGAAAGAGCCTTGATGTTGCGCGAGAGCAATAAATACGCCTTTCGCGTCTAGCCTAGATGCTCATGGTTCGGCTTACACGCTGCAAGAGATGCTGACCAAGATATGCGAGGCCATCGTAAAAGGAGAGAATCCGTCGGAACTAGGCATTTCAGCATTGTTCAATGTGCTCTGCGATTCAATGCTTCTCGGCAGCCCTGCTGTCTTCGGGGATCACATCTAACAAAAACTCTGTAGTTTCTTAACCAGTATTCGCAAAAGCGCAAAGGGGGTATCCGTGTTACAGACTGCCAATACATCGCGCAAACCGACTGATTTCGATGCTATCCGCATTCAACTCGCTTCGCCCGAAACCATTCGCGCTTGGTCGCAAGGGGAGGTCGCCAAACCTGAGACGATCAACTATCGCTCCTTCAAGCCGGAGCGCGACGGGTTGTTCTGCGAGCGTATCTTCGGTCCGGTCAAGGACTGGAACTGCCACTGCGGCAAGTACAAGGGCATCCGCTATCGAGGCGTAGTATGCGACCGTTGCGGCGTTGAGGTCACGCAGGTCAAGGTTCGCCGCGAGCGCCTCGGGCACATCGAGCTGGCCGTACAGGTTTCCCACATCTGGTATTTCAAATCGCTGCCTTCGCGTATCGGTGCCCTGCTCGACATCTCGATGCGCAACCTTGAGCGCATCCTTTACTACGAGTCCTATGTCGTCATTGATCCGCGGGGCGCACCTGTGGAGAAGCTGGATCTTTTGACAGAGGAGGAGCTTTTTGAGGTACAAGAAGAAGGCGGCGATCCCCAAGTCGAGATGGGGGCACCCGCAGTCAGGCGGCTCTTAGAGGAGATCGACATTGAAGAGCTCTCTGCCGAGTTGCGAACCTTGGTTCGAATGGAGAGTTCGATCCAACGCAAGCAAGAAGCCCTCAAGCGGCTCAAGGTCGTCGAAGCCTTCCGCCAGTCCGAAAACCGGCCCGAGTGGATGATTCTCGACAACATTCCGGTCATTCCGCCGGATTTGCGCCCTTTGGTGCCCTTAGAGGGGGGGCGCTTCGCCACTTCCGACCTCAACGACCTCTACCGCCGGGTCATCAATCGCAACAACCGCTTAAAGAAGCTGATCAACATCAAGGCTCCCGAAGTCATTCTGCGCAACGAGAAAAGGATGCTTCAGGAAGCCGTTGATGCCCTCTTCGACAACGGGCGTCGCTCGCGGGCGGTGCGTGGCGACGGCAATCGCTCGCTCAAGTCGCTCAGCGATCTGCTCAAAGGCAAACAGGGCCGTTTTCGTCAGAACTTGCTAGGCAAACGCGTTGACTATTCGGGCCGTTCGGTCATCGTCGTCGGTCCAGAACTCAAATTGTATCAGTGCGGCCTGCCCAAAGGAATGGCCCTAGAGCTGTTTAAGCCATTTGTAATCAAAAAGTTAGAAGAAAAAGGGTTGGTGCAAACCGTCAAGAGTGCCAAGAAGTTGGTCGAGCGCGAGCGCCCAGAGGTCTGGGACATTCTCGAGGAGATCATTCGCGACCACTGCGTATTGCTCAATCGGGCTCCGACGTTGCACAAATTGGGTATTCAGGCGTTTCAGCCCATTCTCGTCGAGGGCAAGGCCATTCGCCTGCACCCGCTGGTCTGCGCCGCCTTTAATGCCGACTTCGATGGCGACCAGATGGCCGTACATGTCCCGCTCTCGTTTGAGTCTCAGATTGAGGCGCGGCTTCTGATGCTTTCTACCAACAATATCCTCAAGCCGGCCGATGGCGAGCCGGTCATCATGGATAATCCTCAGGACATCGTGCTCGGCAGTTACTATCTGACCAAGGTGCGTTTTAGCGAAGCAGGTGGAGCTGAGCGCACCTTTGCGAACAAGACCGAAGCGGTTGCGGCTTTTGAAGCAGGTCGTATTACCTTGCACCAGCCGGTCGTGGTGCATATTGATGGTGAGATGGTGAATACGACGGTCGGTCGCTTGCTTTTCAACGAGGTGCTCCCGGAGGAAATTGGCTTTATCAACCGCACGGTTGACAAGGGCGATATCAAGAAGATCACCGCCCAAGTGCATCGCCTGCTAGGCAACAGGCGCACAGCCGAGTTTGTCGATCAGCTCAAGAATATGGGCTATCACTATGCGACGCTGGCCGGCGTATCCATCGCCGTTGACGACGTAGTCGTACCTGATACTAAAACCAAGCTCATTGACAGTGCGCTCAAAGAAGTGGAGAAAGTCCGCGATCAGTATGCCAACGGCATCATCACCGATGGCGAGCGTTACAACAAGATCATCGATATCTGGACTCATACCACATCGGAGGTCTCACGTGCGGTGCAGCGTACGCTTGAGGAAGCCGAAGAGGGCTTTAACTCGGTTTACGTTATGAAGGATTCCGGCGCACGCGGCAGCGAGGATCAGATCAAACAGCTAGGCGGTATGCGCGGCCTGATGAACAAGCCGCAGAAAAAGCTGACCGGTGCCGTCGGCGAAATCATCGAAACGCCAATTATCGCCTCTTTTAAAGAAGGGCTGTCGGTGCTCGAGTACTTCATCTCAACTCACGGAGCACGCAAGGGTTTGGCCGATACGGCTCTGAAGACGGCCGAAGCCGGATATCTGACGCGGCGGATGGTCGATGTGGCTCAAGACATGGTGATCAGTGAAGAAGATTGCATGACTAGCCAAGGGCTGAAGACCGGTGCTCTCAAGGACGGAGAGGAGATAATCGAGCCGCTGGCCGACCGCATTGTCGGCCGCGTGTTGCAAGATGACGCTCTCGATGCCGACAAAAATGTGGTGGCCCAAGCGGGGACCCTGTTAGAAGAAGAAGACGCCAATCGCATTGCTCAAGCCGGCATTGAAGAAGTGCATATTCGCTCGGTGCTCACATGCGAGTCCGAGCGCGGTGTATGCATCAAGTGCTATGGACGCAACATGGGTACCGGCCGCGAGGTCAATGTGGGCGAAGCCGTTGGGGTCGTAGCCGCACAGAGTATTGGCGAACCAGGTACTCAGCTCACACTGCGAACTTTTCACATCGGCGGTACGGCGAGTCGCATCGCCGAACAGTCGCAGATCACCGCACGTCGGGCTGGTCGCGTTCAATTTTCCAATGTCGATACAGTACAAAACCCAACAACTGGCATCACGGTCGTCGGGCGCAACGGCGAGATTGGCTTGCTCGACGAACAGAATCGAGTGCGCTCGTCTATCGCCACCCCCTATGGCGCAGTGCTCAAGGTCGAAAATGGGGAGCAAGTCGAGATGGGCGATGTGCTGTACGAATGGGATCCATACAACACTGTGATCCTCACCGACCGCCCGGGCCGGATCCGATTCACAGATATCAACAGGGAAACTATGCGCGAGGAATTCGACGAAAGCACGGGCCTGAGCGTCCGCAGTATCGTCGAACAGCGCGACCGTTCGCTGAGTCCGCAAATCGAGATCGAGAATGGAAACCGTTCTTTTATCATCCCGGTCGGTGCGCGTCTGCTAGTCGAAAATGGAGAGCAAGTCGCCCCGGGGCAGGTATTGGTTAAAATCCCACGCGAGCGTTCCAAGACGCGCGACATCACCGGCGGTTTGCCGCGTGTTGCCGAACTCTTTGAGGCCCGTCGGCCCAAGGAACCGGCGGTCATATCGGAAATTGACGGTACGGTGAGTTTTGGCGGTCTAATCCGTGGCAACCGCGAACTGTTCGTCACCCCGCAGGATGGCGAAAAAAAGAAATACTTGGTCCCCTACGGCAAGCACTTGCGCGTACATGAAGGAGACCGAGTCGAAGCCGGCGAGCGCCTTTCCGAAGGGTCGGTCAACCCGCACGATATCTTGCGGGTCCAAGGGGTGAATAAGGTGCAGGAGTACTTGGTCAACGAGATTCAGGATGTCTATCGCCTCCAAGCTGTAGAGATCAACGACAAGCACATTGAGGTGATTGTCAAGCAGATGCTGCAGAAGGTGCGCATCATTGATCCAGGCGATACGAACTTCCTCGAAGGGGAGGAAGTCGATAAAATCCGCTTCAACAGGGAGAACGAAAAAGTTCTCTACGAGGGGGGAGACCCAGCCACCTGTCAGCCGATCCTTTTGGGCATTACCCGTGCTTCGTTGCGTACAGATAGCTTTATCTCTGCCGCCTCTTTCCAAGAGACAACGCGCGTGTTGACTGAGGCAGCCGTGCAAGGCAAGATAGACCATCTGCGCGGTCTCAAGGAAAATGTCATCATTGGCCGCTTGATTCCAGCCGGTACAGGGCACTACCAAGATGGCACCTATGAGAACTTGGAGCCCGAAGGCAATGGCAAAGCCGAGTTGACCGAAGTGGCGGTTGCGGAAACAGGTGTTTTGGGTGATTAGTCTTGACAGTTATAGAACTTATATCTAACTTATGAGCTTGCTATTTATTTGAGAATGACGAGGAGAGGAGAAACAGCGCTTGCCAACGGTTAGCCAGCTAGTCCGCAAAAGTCGACAAAAATCACTAAAAAAGACGGATTCCCCGGCGCTGAGAAGCTGTCCCCAACGCCGTGGCGTCTGTACGCGTGTTTACACTCAGACGCCCAAGAAGCCCAATTCGGCTCTGCGCAAGATGGCTCGTGTGCGTCTGACTACGGGGATTGAAGTCACGGCTTACGTGCCGGGCGAAGGCCACACGCTGCAGGAACACTCCATCGTCTTAGTGCGCGGAGGTCGCATCAAGGACTGCCCCGGTGTACGCTACCACATCGTGCGCGGCGTCCTCGACGCGACGGGCGTGGCTGATCGCCGTCAGGGTCGCTCTAAGTATGGTACCCGGCGGCCAACCTAAGAGTACGAGCAATGTCGCGGCGTAAAAAAGCAATCAAGCGTAAGCTGCTGCCGGATCCGAAATTCCACAATGTCTTGGCAGCGAGGTTCGTAAATTCGCTGATGAAACAAGGCAAGAAGAGCGTGGCCGAGCGCATATTCTACGACTCGATTGACTTGGTCGCCGAGCGCAGTGGTCAAGATGGGATTGATGTCTTCCAGAAGGCGCTGGAAAATGCCAAGCCCATTGTCATGGTTAAATCGCGTCGAGTCGGTGGTCAAACGTATCAGGTGCCGGTCGAAATGCGGCCAGACGAGCGCACGGCGCGTTCGATTCGCTGGTTGATTCGCTTCGCCCGCGAGCGCTCTGAGCGCACTATGGCCGAACGGTTGGCCAACGAGTTTATCGCTGCGTCAAGGGGAGAAGGTGGGGCTGTACGAATGAAGGAAGATGTCCACCGCATGGCCGAGGCGAATAAAGCCTTCGCTCATTACAGATTTTAGGGAGTTCCTAGGCCAGATGGCACGAAAGTTTGCACAAAAAGACACGCGCAATATCGGGATTGCGGCTCACATTGACGCTGGCAAGACCACCACAACCGAGCGAATCCTCTACTATACTGGTCGAGTTCACCGCATGGGAGAGGTACATGACGGTACAGCGACGATGGACTGGATGGAGCAAGAGCGCGAGCGCGGAATTACCATAACCTCTGCCGCTACTGCTTGCCAGTGGAAGGATCGCCGCATCAACATCATCGATACGCCCGGCCATGTGGATTTTACTGCCGAGGTTGAGCGTTCGTTACGTGTACTCGACGGTGCCATAGGCGTTTTCTGCGCGGTTGGTGGAGTTGAGCCGCAATCCGAGACCGTCTGGCGCCAAGCCGACAAGTACCGCGTCCCGCGCATTGCTTTTGTCAACAAAATGGATCGCAACGGAGCTGATTTTTTTCAGGTACTCAGCATGCTCCAAGAGCGATTGAACAGCAATTTTGTACCGGTCCAGTTACCCATTGGCGTTGGCGAGACGTTCAACGGTTTGATAGACTTGGTTGAGATGAGGGCCATTACCTACGAAGAGGCCAGCCAAGGCGTCAAGTTTTTCGAGGACGAGATTCCCGCGGACTTGCTGGAGGGGGCCTTGGAGTACCGCGAAAAGCTGTTAGAGTCGGTGGCTGAATTCGACGATGGGCTGCTCGAAAAATTTCTCGAAGGAAAAGAAATTCACCCCGACGAAATCCGGGCTGCGCTGCGCCAAGCCACCATCTCACTGAAGGCCGTACCCGTAACATGCGGCAGTGCTTATAAGTACAAAGGTGTCCAGCGCTTACTCGACGCGGTGCTACACTATCTGCCGTCGCCAGCCGACATCGGCGAAGTCAAGGGTATGCTACCCCATTCCAGCGCGGAAGCGGTGCGTCCGGCCCTTGATGATGCGCCTTTTGCCGGGTTGGCTTTTAAGGTTATGACGGATCCCTTTGTCGGGCGTCTCACCTTTGTTCGCGTCTATTCAGGCGTACTAAGCTCGGGTACTTATCTCTACAATGTGACGACTGAGCGTCGCGAACGCACCGCGCGCTTACTGGAGATGCACGCCAACGACCGCACCGAGTTATCTCATGCCTATGCCGGTGACATAGTCGCGGTGGTCGGTCTCAAAAACACGACTACTGGCGATACGCTTTGCGACGAGCGGCATCCCGTTGTCTTAGAAAAGATCGAATTCGCCGAGCCGGTGATCCACGTAGCAATTGAGCCAAAAACGCGGGTGGATCAGGAGCAGCTATACATTGCCCTATCCAAGCTCAGCGAGGAAGATCCAACCTTTCAGATTAAGCTCGACGACGAGACGGGCCAGACGATCATGTCAGGCATGGGCGAATTACACTTAGAAATCCTTATCGATCGCCTCTTCCGCGAATTCAAAGTCGCAGCCAATGTCGGCAAGCCCCAAGTGGCCTATAAAGAAGGGCTACACAAGGTCGTCAAGAGTACAGGTAGGTTCGTGCGACAGACCGGAGGTCGCGGCCAGTACGGGCACGTTGAGTTGGAAATCGAGCCAGGCGAGCCGGGCAGTGGGCTAATATTTGAGTCGAAAATTGTCGGTGGCAACATTCCTAAGGAATACATCAATCCAGTGCGCGAGGGCATTATTGAAGCGATGAGCATCGGTCCTGTCGCTGGTTATCCGATCGAAGATGTTAAAGTGGTGTTGGTAGACGGGTCCTACCACGAGGTCGACTCATCGGAAGTCGCCTTTAAGGTCGCCGGGGCCATGGCCTTCAAAGACGGTACCGCGAAGGCATCTCCCTATCTCATGGAGCCGATTATGGAGTTGGAGGTTGTCGTCCCTGATCAATATCTAGGCGACGTAATGGGCGATCTCAATTCGCACCGCGGCGAGATACAGGGTATCAGTCCCCGTTCAGATGCCCAAGTCGTCAAGGCTTTCGTGCCGCTGAGCGAGACTTTTGGCTACGCCACGCGCCTGCGTTCGCTGACCCAAGGCCGGGCGCTTTTTACCATGCAGTTTTCCAAATACCAAGCCGTCCCGAGCAACATCACCGAACAAATCATCGACAGCACTCGAGGTTAAGCGGTAACCGCCTTCCAGAAGAACAGGAGAGGATTTAAGAAATGGCTAAGGAACAATTTCAGCGCAACAAACCGCATGTCAATATCGGCACTATTGGCCACGTTGATCACGGCAAGACCACTTTGACAGCGGCTATCACCTTACATTTGGCCAGCAAGGGTTTGGCCCAAGCTAGGAGCGTTGATGATATCGACAATGCTCCGGAAGAAAAGGCACGCGGGGTGACGATCAATGTCTCGCACCAAGAGTACGAGACCGACAAGCGCCACTATGCACACGTTGATTGCCCCGGCCATGCCGACTACATCAAGAACATGATTACCGGTGCCGCCCAGATGGACGGTTCGGTTTTAGTCGTCAGTGCCGCTGATGGGCCGATGATCCAGACCCGCGAGCACATCCTATTGGCCCGCCAAGTCAACGTGCCCAGCATTGTCGTCTATCTCAACAAGGTTGATCAAGTAGACGACGAAGAACTTTTGGACTTGGTTGAGCTAGAAACGCGCGAGTTGCTTTCCGAGTATGGCTTTGATGGCGACGATACCCCGATGATTCGTGGTTCGGCCCTTGAGGCCCTTGAAGGGGCAGACACGCCGACCGGCATCCAGTCGATTGACGAATTGATGGACGCCGTTGACGAGTTTATTCCCGATCCGGTGCGCGACATCGATCAGCCCTTCCTGATGCCGGTCGAAGACGTATTTACGATCCAAGGACGCGGCACGGTTGGTACGGGGCGCGTCGAGCGCGGTCGGATCAAGGTCGGAGAAGAAGTGGATATCGTCGGCATCAAGGAGACGCGTAAGACCACGGTCACTGGCGTCGAGATGTTCCGCAAGTTGCTCAACGAAGGAGAAGCCGGAGACAACGTCGGCCTGCTGCTGCGCGGCGTCGAGAAGGCTGAGCTCATGCGCGGGATGGTCATCTGTAAGCCCGCTTCTGTACAGCCTCACACCAAGTTTAAGGCCGAGGTCGTGGTGTTGACTCCCAAGGAAGGTGGCCGCGAAAAGCCCTTTTTCTCCGGCTATCGTCCTCAGTTTTTCTTTCGCACCACCGATGTTACCGGCACCATTGCGCTGCCCGAAGGTACCGAAATGGTCATGCCCGGCGACAACGTCAACATGGAGGTAGAGCTCATCCAGCCGATAGCGATAGAGCCTCAGCTCCGGTTCGCGATTCGCGAGGGGGGGCGCACCATCGGTTCGGGCGTGGTCACCGAGGTCTCCAATTAGACATAGCTGCGTAAGGGAGATGCGAGCCAGTGGCCGTTGATAGAATCCGCATTCGCCTGAAAGCCTACGACCACGTGTCGTTGGATAAATCGGTGGACGAGATCGTGCAGACGGTCAAACGCAGCGGTGCACGCATTGCCGGTCCGGTGCCGCTGCCGACCGCGCGGACGATCTATACCGTGCTGCGGTCTCCGCACGTGGACAAG
>RKRN01000172.1 GCA_007571365.1 Candidatus Latescibacterota bacterium | reverse complement strand
GCCTTTAGCTGGTATCTCGACTTGCGGCGTTACGGCTCGGTTGAGCACGCGGGCTTCGGCATGGGAATTGAGCGGGTGGTCGCTTGGTTATGCGGAGTCAAGCACGTGCGCGAGACCATTCCATTTCCGCGTATGATGCAGCGTCTCCATCCATAAACGTCTTATAAGGGTTTTTATGTCAACTAACACAAAAAAAGGCCAATACAATTTCCAAGCCATCGAAGCCAAATGGCGATCCCGTTGGGAGCAGGAAAAGACGTATCAAACGCCGGGGCCGCAAGAGCCCGGTTTCGATGATAGCAAGCCCAAGTGCTATATCCTCGATATGTTTCCCTATCCCAGTGGGGCGGGATTGCACATCGGCCATCCCAAAGGGTATATCGCCAGTGACATCTACAGCCGCTACAAAAGGATGCGGGGATTTAACGTCCTACACCCGATGGGGTTCGACAGTTTTGGCTTGCCGGCCGAGCAATACGCGATCGAACACAACATCCATCCAGCGACCGTTACCGAACAGAATATCGATGCGATGCGTAGCCAGTTGCAGTTTCTCGGACTGTCGTTTGACTGGGCCCGCGAAGTGGTCACGTCGCGGGCGTCGTACTATGGCTGGACCCAGTGGATTTTCGCCCAGTTCTTCAATAGTTATTTCGACGTAGACGAGCTCTGGAAAGACGGCAATGGACGCCCAATAAAGGGGCGAGCCAAGCCCATCGCCGACCTAGAGGCCCAATTTGCGGCCGGCCGGGCCTTGTCGGCCGCCGATCGCCAAGTACTTGGCACGGATGCGGCTTGGGCCGCACTAACCGCCGCCCAGCAGCAAGCCGTACTGAACAACTACCGACTGGCGTACCAGCAAGAGGCTGTCGTCAATTGGTGCCCGGGTTTGGGCACGGTATTGGCCAACGAGGAGGTAACCAGCGAAGGCCGCAGCGAGCGGGGCGATTTCCCGGTGTATCGCAAACCATTGCGACAATGGACGATGCGCATAACAGCCTACGCTGAGCGGCTCTTAGAGGACTTGGACTTGGACTTGGAGGACCGCAACGGCGAGCCCTTCCGGCTCGATTGGCCAGCCCCCATCAAGCGAATGCAGCGCAACTGGATCGGCCGCAGCGAAGGGGCTGAAGTGAGCTTCGATGTCCTCGACCCGCAAAGCGACGAGGTCGTTGGGCAATTGCCCGTGTTCACGACCCGCCCCGACACGCTCTTTGGCGCGACTTTTATGGCGATTGCTCCTCAGCATCCGCTGGTCGACCCGGCCGCGGATGCCTACTTAGTGCCCGGCGTCTGGCCCGACCGGACGCCGGCGGGTTGGAAGGGGGAAGGGGCATCCATCCGCGAAGCGGTTGCCCAGTACGTTGCTCAGGTTGCCGTTTCCACAGCGGATGAAACGAAAGAAAAAACGGGCATCTTTTCCGGCATCTACGCCCGCAATCCAGTCAATGGACAAAAGATTCCCATTTTCGTCGCCGACTACGTCAGCATGGACTACGGTGCCGGGGCAATTATGGCTGTGCCAGCGCACGATGAGCGCGATTTTGCCTTTGCCACGGCCTATAACTTGGACATTGTAAAGGTAGTTACGGGCGGGGAAGGACGAGCCGTGGGGTGGTATGCCGGGGAAGGAACCGCGATCAACTCGCCTCCAGTACGCGGCGACGATAATCCATATGCCATCAACGGCTTAGTAACGACCGCGGCCCAATCTCAGATCGTCGCCGCATTAGTCGCCGAGGGGCGTGGCCAAGCCGCGATAAACTACAAACTGCGCGACTGGACTTTTGCTCGGCAGCGCTATTGGGGCGAACCCTTTCCACTGGCCACGCACCCGGATGGATATTCGGTCGCGGTTGAGCCGCCGGTGGTACTGCCGGATCTAGCGGATTTTAGGCCGGAAATCTCCGACGATCCCACCCAACCCGTTTCTCCGCCGTTGTACCGGGCCGGAACGGAGTGGACGACCGTGAAAATTGACGGGGTGGCCTGCCAGCGCGAACTCAATGTCATGCCCCAATGGGCCGGTTCCTGCTGGTATTATCTCCGCTTTATCGACCCGCACAACGAAGCAGCCTTCTGCGACCCGGCCAAAGAGGGCTATTTCATGCCCGTTGATCTCTACATTGGCGGTGCTGAACACGCAGTGCTGCACTTGCTCTACGCTCGGTTTTGGCACAAGGCCCTCTACGACTTAGGCCACGTATCTACGCCTGAGCCGTTTAAGAAGTTGTTCAACCAAGGTATGATGACCGCGGATGCCTTTCAGGACGAGCGCGGCGTGTATATCGACATCCGCGAGGTCAAGTTCCGCGATGGGGAACCTGTTGAGAAGGGGACGGGGAAGATGCTACGCCGGTCTTTTGGCAAAATGGGCAAGCGCTACAAAAATGGGTTGCCGCCCGAAGAAGTTGGCGAGGAATATGGCGTGGATACCCTGCGGCTATATGAAATGTACATGGGGCCTTTGGAAGCGAGTGCGCCGTGGAGCATGGAAGGCATTCGCGGGATGCAGCGTTTCTTGCAGCGCGTTTGGCGCAACTTTGTCGATTCGGACCGACGCGTGAAGATAGGGGAGCGCACTGCGTTGGCACCTGACCTAGCGAGAAAGCTGCATCAAACCATCCAAAAGGTCACCGCCGACATTGAAGGACTGCGATTTAATACGGCCATTGCCGCCTTGATCGAGTTAAACAACTTGTTGGTGTCTGCAGACGAAGTGCCACAGGCCGTTGCCAAGCCGTTCTTGATCCTGCTCGCGCCTTTTGCTCCGCATATTGCCGCGGAGTTGTGGGAAATGGCGGGCTTGGGGAGGGGCGATCTCAGTCGTCAGGGCTGGCCTAACTGGGATGCAGTCATTGCCGCTGAGGACCTGATCGTGGTGCCCATTCAGATCAACGGCAAAATGCGCGGACAGGTCGAAGTACCTGTCTCTTATATTCATCTGATGCTGCCGACGATCTTACGAGTTT
>RKRN01000111.1 GCA_007571365.1 Candidatus Latescibacterota bacterium | reverse complement strand
GGCCAAGGTATTTATCTATTGGGACATGTCCAACATCTTCATCAGCGCCCAAGAAGCAGCCGCAGAACGAGAAGGCGAGCAAGTGCGCTCGCGGCTGTGCATTCACTTCCGCAATCTGTTGGCGTGTTGCACGGGTCAACCGACCCGTGCAACACGCAATCGCCGTAGGCTCCATTCCCCCGGAGATGCGCCAAGTGTGGAATCGCCGCGAAAACGAGGGCGTCACCGTTGGATTGCTAGAGCGCGGTCAAGTGCAAGGCGGCGAGCAGGGCGTGGACCAACTCTTACAGACCCAAATGCTGCGCGACACCATTGACTACAACGGAGCTCCAGGCATCGCCGTGCTGCTGACCGGAGACGGCAGCGGCTTTGCCGACGGCGTTGGTTTTCACGCCGACTTAGAGCGCATGCACGGCAAGGGCTGGCACATTGAAGTGCTGTCGTGGCGGCACAGTTGCAATCGGCGGATGCGGGAATGGGCCGAAGGCGTGGGCCGGTTTATCGCGCTGGACGATTACTACGAGAGCATCACTTTTCTGGAGGATCCGCTACCCGGCCGGCCAGTCGCCGATCCGCGCTACGCAGTGCCAATCGACCTTGAACGGGAGCCGCGGGTGGCGCGTGGTGAATCCCCCAGTGCGACGGTCCCCAACCAATAATCACTCACTAAGAAAGGCCCACCTATGACAGCCAAAATCACCCACGTCGAACGCTTCACGCTACAAGTGCCGTTTGTCGAGCGCGTCCGCCGCGACATGGAACGCGCCGGTATCCACACTTGGTCCGAACTTGAAATCACCCGCGTCGAAACCGACGCCGGCGTCGTCGGCTGGGGCGAGACCATCCAGAACTACACCTGGGGCCGCGTCGAAACCCACGAGCGCGTCCTCGGCCAGTCGCCCTTTGCCCTCATGTGGGACGACTCCTTGGGCGCGGGCCTGCAGATGGCCCTCTTTGACGCCGCGGGCAAACTGGCCGGCGTCCCGCTCTACAAGCTATTGGGCCAAAAGTGCCGCGACTGGTGCGCGATTTCGTTTTGGGACCACGACATGGCGCCGGAACGCTACGCCATCGAAGCCCAGGAAGCGGTTGCACTCGGCTACACCTGCATGAAGATCAAGACCCGGCCGTGGTTCGACGTCCGCGAAACCATCCGCCAAATCAGCACCGCTACGCCCGACCACTTCCGCATCGACGCCGACTGGAACGCCTTTTTGAACAACGCTTCCAACGCCATCCCCCTGTTGCGCGAGCTGGAGCAGACCTTCCCCAAAATCAAAATTTTTGAAGACCCGATCCCGCGCCACGACGCCTCTGGCAATCGCTTCTTGCGCACCCAGATCAGCACGGCCATCGCCCACCACTACGGCGCGATCCACCCCCGCGAAGGCCTGGAGCTAGGCGGGGTCTGCGATGGCTGGATTTTGGGCGGCGGGGTCTGCGAAATCACCAGCCAAGGCCGCACCTGTGCGGCCCTGCGCCTGCCCTTTTTCCTGCAGATGGTCGGGGCCGGGCCAACCACCGCCCTTTCGCTGCACCTGAGTGCCGTGCTAGTCCAAGCCCAGTGGCCGACCATCACCTGCCACGAGCTGTACGAGCACAGCCTGCTCAAGCAGCGGATCGAGGTCATCGGCGGCCACGCCCGGGTGCCTGAAGCACCGGGTTTGGGCATTGAAATCGACGAAGAGGCGCTAGCCAAGTACCGCGTCGAGCAAGCCGACCACCGCCTGCCCAAACGGCTAGTCAAGGTAGCCCGGGCCGGCGGCATCAACATTTACTTTGCCAACTCCGGGCAAAAGTGGACCTTTTTCCAAGGCGGCAATCACCCGGTCGACGAATGGGGCTCGCGCACCGAGCTAATTGACGACGACGGCAGTGCTGAATTCGCCGACCTCTACGCCCGCGCCGCTGAGTCGCCGGTGATGACGGCGGAATGAGGCGGCTCTGAGCAGCTACACGCAGAGGTGCCTCAGATGAAAAAGCGACTCCTATTCAACGCCGCCTTGTTAGTCACTGTCCTGTTGGTCCAAGCCAGCCGCGCCCAAGACGCCACCCCTTTGCCCGAAGGTGCCTTTGCTCGTTTAGGCAAGGGAGAAGTACGGGCAACCGCTTTTTCGCCCGATGGTACGCGGCTGGCAGTGGCCAGTCATATTGGCCTTTGGCTCTACGATGTCCACACTGGCAGCGAAGTCGGGCTACTAGCGGGGGATACAAACGAGGTTCGCATCCTGACCTTCTCGCCCGATGGCACGACTTTAGCCGGGGGCGGCGAGGACGGTATGGTTTGGTTGTGGGACGGCGAGACCGGGCAAAGCAAAGCCGCCCTACAAGCACATCGGCGGATGGTCCTTGCGGTGGTGTTCTCGCCCGATGGGAAAACCCTCGCCAGCAGCGGCCGCTACGACAAGAAGATTCAATTGTGGGACGGCGAGACCGGACAACACCAGAACATCCTCACCGGGCACCGGTGGGATGTTCTTGCGCTGGCCTTCTCACCAGACGGAACCACCCTCGCTAGTGGCAGTGGAGACGGAGACGTTCGGTTGTGGGACGGCGAGACCGGACAACACCAGAACACACTCACCGGGCATGGGGATTGGGTCTATTCAGTGGCCTTTGCACCGGATGGAAAAACCCTCGCCAGCGGCAGCCGGGATGGCGCGATTCGGTTGTGGAACGCCAACACCGGTCAACACCAGGACACCTTACAAGGGCCTACCTATCGGGTCTATTACCTGACCTTTTCGCCGGATGGAACCACTGTGGTCAGCACCAGTGATGATGCTACGGTACGCCTGTGGGATGTCGGCACTGGACAACTTAAAAGTACCCTAGAAGAAGGTTGGTTTAACACCCTTTCGGTAGCCTTCTCACCGGATGGCACGGCCTTGGCCAGTAGCCGGGAAAATACGATTCAGTTGTGGGAAATCGACACCGGCCAGCTCAAGGACGTCCTGACCCTCATAGAGCACCTGCAATATGTCCTTGCGGTGGCGTTTTCGCCGGACGGAAAAACTCTCGCCAGCGGCAGCGATGACAATACGGTTCGCCTGTGGGACGCCAAAAGCGGACAACTCAAGGCCACCCTAAAAGGCCATGAGAGATCCGTCAATTCGGTGGTGTTTTCGCCCGATGGAAAAACCCTCGCCAGCGGCAGCAGGGACAATACGGTTCGCCTGTGGGACGCAGACACGGGCCAACTCAAGAACACTCTAAAAGGCCCTGTGGGTTGGGTCGAATCTTTGGCATTTTCGCCCGATGAAAAAATCCTCGCCAGTAGCGATCGGCACGGGACGATTTGGTTGTGGGACATCGACAGCGGACAACTCAAGGCTACTGTTAGAACCCCTGTGGGTTGGGTCGAATCTTTGGCATTTTCACCAGATGGAAAAACTCTCGCCGGTGGCAATGGGGACTACAGCAGTCAAGACAACATGGTTCGCCTGTGGGACATCGCTACTGGACAACTCCGGGGTGCCCTACAAGGACATATAGGTATCGTCAATTCGGTGGCGTTTTCGCCGGACGGAAAAACCCTCGCCAGCGGCAGCGATGACAATACGGTTCGCCTGTGGGACGCGGACACGGGCCAACTCAAGACTACCCTAGGAGGAGGTAGTTATGTCAATTCGGTGGCGTTCTCACCAGATAGAAAAACCCTCGCCAGTGCCGCGGGTCGCAACATACGGCTGTGGGCGGCGGGAAGCGGCCAACTCAAGGCCGATCTCAGGTATGGGGCCATTTCTTTGGCGTTTTCGCCCGATGGAAAAACCCTCGCCAGCGGGAATGCCGACGGCACCATTTTGCTGTGGGACATGTCGCCGTACACCACTGCCTCAGTGCCGACGGCACTTGAGCTTTCGCCAACGCTGCCGACGCAGACAGCCCTCCTAGCCAACTACCCCAACCCCTTCAATTCCACGACTTGGATTCCCTATCAGCTCCACGCCCCCGCTCAAATACGCCTGACGATCTACGATATCCGCGGGGCCTTGGTCCGAGCCACTGATCGGGGCTATCAACAGGCCGGCCACTACGTCGCCCATTGGGATGGACGCGACCAGCACGGCCAGCGCGTCGCCAGTGGCGCGTATGTGTATCAGTTGCAGGCCGGGCCAGTCGTCCACGGGCGCAAGATGCTCCTCGTCAAATAGGTTGTGAGTACTTTGCGTTAAACCCCTTCCCCAAAGCGGCGTCCAGCTCTCGCAGCCCCCTTACAAATAATCCGCCTTAGTACGCGACACTAAGGAGTGCGGGCGTCCCACCCGCGTTGCGGGCCAGAGGCCCGCACTCCCAGGAGATCACTAAGGGCTTAGCCGGGAGTGCGGGCGTCCCACCCGCGTTGCGGGCCAGAGGCCCGCGCTCCCAGGAGATCACTAAGGGCTCAGCCGGGAGTGCGGGTCAGAGGCCCGCACTCCCAGGAGATCACTAAGGGCTTAGCCGGGAGTGCGGGCGTCCCACCCGCGTTGCGGGCCAGAGGCCCGCGCTCCCAGGAGATCGCTAAGGGCTTAGCCGGGAGCGCGGGCGTCCCGCCCGCGTTGCGGGCCAGAGGCCCGCACTCCCAGGAGATCGGTAGAAAAGCCTACGCAGAGTACGTGTCGTGTACTAGGTAATCCGCAATCCGCTTGGGCTGCCCATCCACCGTCGTCTCCATCGCCGCAATCACCAACGCAAAGCTCTGCAAATTATCTTCAATCCGCGTGGCGGCCGGCGGCCCGCCTTCCAGCCAATCGACAAACTCCTTGAGCAAATAGTCGTGCCCAGCCCACGCCAGCGCGGGGGCCGAATACACCTCCGCTTCCTGCCCCACCCGGTAAATCCGCACCGCGTCGCCGGCCCCTATCTCCACCGTCCCTTCCTCGAACTCCAAGCGATAGTACTCGCGCTGCCAGCAATTCGTAATCCCGGCCGCCGAACTGTTGCCCTCGTATGCCGCATGTACGCCATTGTCCATTCTCATCAGGTAAAACCCGCTCGAATAGTGCTTAAAACTCGACCACGCCGGATTCCAGCCAAACCCTTGCAACACTTCGCAATTCCCGCCCGCCAAAAAACGCATCATATCGAAGTGATGCACCGATCCTTCAAAGAGCAAGCTGAAATCCATGTCGTGTCGCCACGCCTTGCCCCACGCCTTGTACTGGCGGTAGTCGCAGGCGTAGCGGCCAACGAGGTGTTGCAGCCGCCCCAGCCGCCCCTCGGTGCGAATTCGCACCACTTCCTGCTTGTTAGGGGCGTAGCGATAATTCTGGATGATCGCGCACGGCAACCCCGTCTCTGCGGCTTTGGCCGCCATGGCCTTGGCCGCTGCCCATGTATCGGCTATCGGCTTCTCGCAGATAACTGGCATCCCCGCTTCCAGCGCAGCACACGCCTGCGGACTGTGGAATTGCGGCGGGGTGGCAATGCCGCAGAAATCGGCCCGCACCTTGGCGCAAGCCGCTTGGTAATCGGTAAAGAGCTGATCGGCCCCTAAGCCGAGCTTGGCCCCTTGGGCCGCCAGCACTGGCTCGTTGACATCCACGAGCCCGACGATCTGGATCCGGTCGCCGAGTTGTTGGGTCATCCGCTCGATCCAGCCCCCGGCCATGCCGCTGCCGCCGATCATCAAACAGGTTTTAACCGCCATGCTATCCACCTTTACTGGTTTGGGTTGCAGAACTAATAGGCCAAGGCAAGAGGCCGCAAAATCGCCGCGCTACCGCTGGCTGTTTGCGGGTCAATCCGGCAGAGGTACATCCCCGGCAAAGCCAAGGCGCCGTCCGCGGTCCGCCCCGACCAGCGAAAGTACCAACGTCCAACTTCCGCGCTACCCGTCGGCTGGGCCACCAAGCGACCGGCGACGTCGAAAATCTGGACGCGCGGCTGGATACCCTGCGCCTTGAAAACCACAAAGCTGATCTCCACCTCGTCGTTGACCCCATCGCCGTTGGGCGTAAACGCCACCGGCGCAATCTCCACATCGCCGACGAGCGCAGCTTGGGCCGGCAGGTCGGGCAACAACACGATATGGGCCCGGCGCTCGCGCGGCGCGACCGACTGCCAAACCCCCGGCCGCGCACCCAAGCCCAAGTCGAGCGCAAACAGCGCGGCGTTGTCCCAAAGCCGCGCCGTAAAATCCACTTCCACCGAATCGGCGACCACCACGTGTGGCAACGAGACCCAGAGCGTATCGCCGCGCAAGCGCACCGCCACGGGCCCGACCTCCTCCCCGCCGACCCGCAGAGCCACCTCGCCCGTGGTCGCCCCCGGGATGTGCAAACGCAAGCGGTCGAAGCCGCGGTCCTGCGCATCGGCATGCGGCCACAGCGTATAGGTAAAGCGCGTATCCTCGTTGAGCCGGGCCTCGTGCGGCCAAATTTGCCCCTGCGCTTCCTGCACCAAGGCATCGACAAATTCGATCGCCAGCCCATCTACCGAGGGTGCTGCGTGCGGGTCGTCGGTCGAAAGGATCATCTCCAATTGCACGAAGCGGCGCGGACTCGCCGATTGGAAGGGCTCGCCCGAGGCCTGATAGACATTGCTCCAAGCATCCCAATCTTCGCCGACGACCAAGGTCGTATCAATCGGGCCTTTTAACACCTTGGGCAAACTGTTCCACTGCTCCTCGGTGACCACATCGCCTTTGCGGTCGGCGAAAGTATATACCTCCTGCAGGGTATTGCCCGAGCGCGAGCGCAGTTGGATTCTAGTCTGCGGCGGCAGGTCGGCATCCCACGTCAGCCGCTCAATCACTTGGGGCCGTCCATCGCCCGCTTCCAGTGCTAAGTCGACAAAGGCCGAGCGCATCTCCACGCGCGCTGGGTAGCCGGGCGAAAAAAGCATGGTCTCCAAACCCCAACCAAAGCCTTGGGCGGTCCCGTCTATCTCGTGCCAGAGTAAGTAGCGCACTTTGCGCGGAGCAAATAGATAGCGCTGGTGAAAAAGCCGCCCCAAGCACCGGGGCCGACAGCGATCTTCGACGAGTACCTCGTAATCAACCTGCTCGGGCACCGGCAACCCCGACCCGGCGGCCGGACGACCATCGGAAACCCAGAAAAGCCCACCCGCCGCCGAAGGATTGCCGCCCTGGACTTGGCTACGTAGCCCCTCGCCCAATTGGCTGAAATAGATAAAAAGTTCGTCGAGAAAAAACACCGCCCCTAAATCCACCCGCCACCACACCCCGGCATCGCGCCAGCCGCCTTCGGCACTAGTCAACAGGGCGAAGCTATCCATGTTGCCGTCGAACATCCGGGCCGCGCCCGTGGTGCGACCTCCTTCGAGAAAGCTACCGCCGCGCTCGGCCGTGCCCAAGCTGACGTTATCCCCTACGGCCAGCACCTCAATTTCGGCGAGCGCGGCGTCTGGATGCTGCTCGTCGGCTTCGACGATGATGTACTGGATCACCTGATAGCGGCGCTCATGTACGAGATCGAGGGCCAAAGATGCGTCCAACACATAGGTGCTGTCCGTGCCCAGATACTCCAAGGGAATCACCAACTCGGTCTCGGTGTTGGGCTTGGACGTGCGATAGATCGCCGCAAACTTGAACACATCATTGAGTGCCTGAATCCGCGCACCCGAAGCGACGAAGACGCTGAATTGCCGCCAGGGCCGCGCACCTTCGCGGTTGGGAAAGACGAGGCGGATTTGGCGCGCCAGCACCGGACGGCCCAAATCGATCTGCACCGACCACTGGTCGAGCGCGTCGTCGAGATTGGGTTGCCAGTAGGTTGCCCGATCGCCGTCGATGATAAAGGCGGCGGTCTGCGGGCTGCTCTTGGCTTCCCAAATGCCGCCGGCCACTTCGCCGCGCTCCTGCGTCGCATGGCGGAAGTCCCCGGCGTTGGCTACGGCGTTGATCTCCTTGCGGAATTTCCGCAGCCGCAACCGGCCGTCGGCATCGATCTGCACCAAGTCATTGGGCATCTGCCAAGTCTGCCACGCCGCGGCCCGGTCGAAGCGCAGCTCATCGGCCCACACTGCGCCGCTTCCCAATAGTAGCGCGTATAACCAGCGCATCGCCCTGCGCTCAGTAAATCAGGGCTAACGAGCGCAACCGACGGGGCCCCGGCCGCTCGGCTTCAGGTGCTACTTCAACCAAGTAGATCCCCGGTGCCAATAAAACGCCACTCCTGTCGCGCCCATCCCAGCGCACCCGCTGCACCCCAAAGCGCTGCACCCCTAAGGAGTGCTTGGCTACGCGCCGCCCGTCGAGCGAATACACCTTGAACGCCACGGGCACGTCCTCGGGCAAGCCCACCAGCGCATAGCCGATCTCAACCTCGTCGTGGACCCCGTCGCCATTGGGCGTCAGCACCCTAGTGGAAAAATCCAAGCCCACCACCGGCCCATCGCTTGGCCCGGCCATGCCCAACACCCTCAGACTATTGGTCCCCAGTTCGGCACTGGCATCGCCCGGTTCGACCGGCTGGGGCAGCGCATCGACGCCGTCATTATAGACCTCGCCCGAAAACGTCCAAGCCAACGAGAACACATCGGCGACAAAGACGACGCGCGCTCCTTTTGCGTGCTCCGGCCCGATCCGCTCCGGCAACACCACTGCTAGTTCCTCGTCGCCCTCGGCGACGGCAAGCGGCTCAACCACCTGCGGCGGCTCGCCCATCTCCAGCCGCGCAAACGCCGCCCGCGTCCCGGTGCGAATTTTCAGCGCGTCAAAGCCTGCCCCGGCACCGGCAAATTCGCCGCGGATATCGTAGGCGAACTCGGCCGCTTTCCCCAACGGCACCTCGACCAAACCGCCCGCCGGCTGCACATCGCCTAACAGCGCGACCTCGCCCAAAACCCGGCGAGCCAACAGCGGCGCGGTCTCAATCCACAGCGAGTCGAGCCGCACGAAGGCGGCAAAGTCCGCGCTTTTGAGCGTAATCCGCACCTGGAAATGGCTGCCCCCGCTCAGGCCAACCGCCTGCCCTGGCGCGGTAAAGGGCAGCGACCAAAAAGACCAATTGTCGCTATCGTACTGTATGGAGGCGCGCATGCCCGGCCGGGGGTCGCGCCGACGGCCAGCGCGCCAGCGCGGCTGGAGGACCAAATCGTAGTGCTGGCGCGTTACCACTTCCTCGCCGCCGCGGTCGGTGTACTCGTGGTAGATGTTCGGGTCTCCATCGCGCCCGGTGCGCACCTCCACCTCCACCCCTACCTCGGCATCGGGCGCTTCCACCAGTTCGCCATCAGCCACGCGCAGCGGCGTTGCCGCCCAAAACAGGCGACCGAAGTTGCGCGGCGCACCCAAGGCGAAAATCCGCGAGCGGTACACCACCCGGCGCGGCACCCCCTCGCCGAACAGCTCAAAGTCGCCGATGGAACCTTTGAAAGCCGCCCCGGAGCCGGTGCTATAGGTCTGCCCCTCGGCCGAATCCAACAGCGACGTCTTCCGCTTGTAGCGCACAAAGCGCACGTATTGCCGCGGAAACTCAATTTGCACCCGGGCGGCAAAATTTTCGGCTACATCGGCGATGATCGGGCCAATGCGCCGATAGGGCTGATTGCCCACCAGCCAGCTCGGATCGCCTTCTGCCGCGATGGAAACCTCGTAGGCCGGCACGGCATCTTGGGCAAAGAGAATGCCGTCGGCGCGAAAGCCACGCGGCGGGGTAAAAAAACCAAAGCGATGCGCCGGCACCGGCACCGCCAGATCGATCGTGTACCAAACCGACTCGGGGTTGGACGACACCGGCGGGTTAAAGGTCATGCTGTCGCCGTCGACCATATAGGTGCCATTGTGGGCGGTGGTCTCGTTGCCCTGTGAACCCTTCCAAGCCCGCGGCGTCTCGCCTTCGACATAGGTCAACTCGCGCGGCTCTTTGAGCGGTTCCCAGCCGCTAAAGAGCGAAAACAGGCTCTGGTCAGGCTCGATATAGACCGGCTGAATCGCGCCGGGAGCCGAATCAAAATCGACCAGCACCACCGAGGAATCGCCGGCGCTCCAAGCCAAGCCCGCACCGCCGATTTGCCAATGCTGTCGTTGGGCACTGCCGGCCGTCGCACAGCCGATGAGCAGTAGCCACGCCACACGCGCCTTTTTGGTCCATTGTAACACAACGGCCACCCCCATTTAAGGTCCGACAAACGATACAAAATTCCTTATACTAAGTGTTCCTCTGTAAGGCACCTCTTTTATCCACATCCCCCATTGAATGGCAAACAGATGCGAAAGCGCACAATTGAGCAAGGAATTTTGGTTTTTC
>RKRN01000232.1 GCA_007571365.1 Candidatus Latescibacterota bacterium | reverse complement strand
ATCGCTTCTTTCTTCGCCATAAACCTTCCTGCTTTCGCCCCGGTCAGCCGGTGATGGGCTGGCCAGCGCGCGTGATTAACTAGTCGTGCATAGTCAGTATCTTGGGACCATCTGCGGTGATTGTCAGGGTATGCTCGAATTGGTGCCTAACGGACTTGGGGCCGGTCTGCTTGTGACTGGATTCCCGCTTGCGCGGGAAGGCCGCCGGGGGCCAGCAAGAGGGCACCGATAACCAGCCACTGCGTAACATCAGAAAATAATAAAATAAAAAAGCGCGGTGTCGTCTGCCTACTGGTTGCTGAATGGAAGATCGCGCTTGTTAAACAGTATGCCAGCGATGGAGCCGATGTGCAATAGTACAAGCCGCTGCTGCACGAACTCGAAGGCTTGCGCGCCAGCTTCGCCGTTTCCTTACTTGAGGCAAAATGGACCAATCACTTGCGGTGTTGAGCCGCTTGCAAAGGAGCTAGATGTGAAAATCACCAAAGTAGAAACCATTCAGATAGAGACCCCGCGTTATTACGGGCACATTTCTGGCCACGTGCTAGTCAAGGTCTGGGTCGATGACGGCCCGGTCGGCTGGGGCGAGGCGTCCGACAGCCGCGCCGCGGATTTGCCGGCCATTGCCCGGCAGTACAACGAGTTGCTGGTGGGGCACGACGCCGGGGCCATTACCGAAATCAACGAACGGTTGCGCGGCCACGCCTTCCACAGCTCAGTAAGCGACCTCCATCTGGCCTCGGCGATTGATCTGGCGCTCTACGATCTCAACGGCAAGGCCCAAGGGGTGCCGGCCTATCGGCTTTTGGGCGGCAAGATGAGGGAGCGGCTCTATTGCTGCTATCCGATCTTTGGCTGGCAGGTCAAAGAGGACTTCGAGCGTACGCTGGGCTATCTCCAGCGGTTGCTCGGCTTGGGCCATCACCTGTTCCGCTACTACGTGTCGGGCGATAGCGCGCTCGACGACCGCTTTCTCGACGAAGCCAAACGTCGCTTCGACGACCGGCTCAAGCTCAAGTCCATCGACTTTTCCGGGCGCTTTGCCGATTGGGAGACGGCCGTGCGCTACGCCGATGTCCTCCGCCACCACGCGCCCTACCACTTTGAGCAGCCCTCGCGCAGTCTGCGGGTGTCGGCCGAGTTTGTGCGGCGCGTCGACCTGCCGGTGAGTTGGCACATCAACAGCCTAGAGCTGGGCATGGAAGCTATTGAAAAAAGGGCTTGCACAGCCTTTAATGTCGCCTGCGTCTGCGGCGGCCCGACCCATATTCGCCGGCTTTTCGCCTTGGCGGAGGCAGCGGGGTTTCGCTGCCTGATCGGCACCGACCAAGAATCGACCCTGGGGGTGTCGGCGCAGGTCAGCGTGGGCATCGCCATGCCCAACACCAACTTGCCCTGCGACCCTATGGGGCCGCTGCTGTACACGGCTTCGCCCGCCGCGGAAAGAGTGCGGGCCGAGGGCAGCTACTTGTATCCGTTTGCCGGGCCGGGCTTGGGCGTGGAAATAGACGCGGACAAGTTACGCGCCATAACCGTAGCGGAAGCGTGATTAGCCTGGTCGCCGCTGCCCACTGCCTTGCCGTTGACCTTTCGCGGGTTGTGCCGCAGTATATATCCTTTCGACAATACGTAAGTTACACATAAACAGGAGTGAAAAATGAGCGAGGAAAACCGCGCAACTTGGGCCGACAATTGGCTCGGGTACCGGGAGGAAATCAAGGTCGTCGACGTCACGATCCGCGATGGCGGCCTGATGAACGACCATCAGTTTGCCGACGATGTAGTCAGGGGGGTGTACGAGGCCTGCGTCGAGGCCGGGATTGACTACATGGAAATCGGCTATATCAACTCGCAGGAGCAGTTTCCGCCTGGCGAGTTTGGGCCGTGGAAGCACTGCCGCGAGGAGGACATCCGCCGCATCGTCGGCGACAACAATACCTCGCTGAAGCTGGCGGCCATGGCCGACGCTGAGAAAAGCGACTACAAGACGGACATTCTCCCGGCGTCTGAAAGCGCGTTGGATATGATCCGCGTGGCCACCTATATCCACCAGATGCCGCTGGCCCTGGACATGATTGAGGATGCCGCTAACAAGGGCTATGAGACGACCCTAAACTTGATGGCCGTTTCGACGGTGCCGGAGTCCGAGGTCAAGAGCGCACTAGAGCTGCTGGTGCGTTCAGACGTGGGAGCGGTGTACGTGGTCGATAGCTTTGGCTCGCTCTACAGCGAGCAGGTGCGGGCGCTGTGCAACATGTTTTTCGAGTACTGCGAGGGCACCCCAATTGAGGTCGGAATCCACGCCCACAACAATCGGCAGCTGGCCTTTGCCAATACCATCGAAGCCGTGGTGCTGGGGGCCAATTGTGCGGACGCGAGTTTTGCCGGCTTGGGCCGCGGTGCGGGCAATTGCCAGATGGAGCTTTTGTTGGGCTTTTTGCACAATCCAAAATTTCGCTTGCGCCCGGTGCTCAAGTGCATTGAGGAGCACGTTGAGCCGCTGCGCTCCAAGTTGCTGTGGGGCTACGACTATCCCTACATGATCACCGGCCTGCTCAACCAGCATCCACGCGCCGGCATGGCTTTTAACGCCTCTGCGGCCCGGGGCCAGATCGTTCAGTTCTACGACCAGATGGAAGAGCAGGGGTGAGCTGGTGGTTTGGCGCAAAAGTAGCCATTGGTGCTGGTAAGCCATGCGTCGCACGAGTACGACCGCAGCCTTGGCCGCCGGTATCCGCGCCCATCATTGGCGGTGGAACCCAGTGCCGGTTTTTGCCGACGAGTACGCGGTGGATATGGTGTCGCTGGGCTGGCGTCTGATCGTCAAGAATCGCTTGCTCAACTGGCTGATCGTCGATAAGCTGCTGGCCCCGTTCCACCCCATACATACCGAGAACATTCTCCGCGTTCGCTATGCCGAAGACAGTCTCCACCAGGCCATGGGAGCGGGTCTTACTCAGTACGTGATTCTCGGTGCTGGTTTTGACACATTCTCTCTGCGCCAGCGAGAACTCCCGGTGCAGGTATTTGAAGTCGATCATCCGGCGACTCAGCACATCAAGCGCGAGCGCGTACGCCGGGTCGCTGGGCACATCCCGCCCAACCTGTCGTTTGTGCCGGTTGACTTTGAGGCCGACCGGCTGGACGAAGCACTCTCCCGCAGTCGGCTGGACACCGGGCAGCCGGCATTTTTTTCGTGGCTGGGGACGACTTATTACCTAACCAAAGACGCGATAAGAGAGACGCTGGGCTATATTGCGGCGGTTGCTGCACCGGGCAGCCGCCTCGTTCTCGATTATAAATTGGCTAGGCATCTCATCCCCGAGCAGAGCTTGCCGCTCAACGACAAGCTAGAACGCCTCGTGAAGCGGCTGGGCGAGCCGATGCTGTCTGCATTTGCGCCCGAGGAACTCAAGGCCGAAATGGCACGTATCGGCTTAGCGGAATTGGAAAGCCTCCTGCCGCAAGCACAGGCGCAGCGCTATTTGCCGGACCGGAGCGATATAGTTGAGCCGCCGCCGAATTTTGCCTTTGCGCTATTTGGCTGTTAAGGCCCTTTCGCCGCCATACCACTGCACAATCATGTACGAGCCAATCGTCCCCACTATCGTACAAGCTATTGCACATCTTTTGGGTAAACTCGCCCGGGCTTGCAAAAGCAAGCCCAATCTGAGGAAGGTCAGACAGTTCTTCGCAGCTAATTTCTATGCCTTACGGCAATCGCACTGAAAGGCACAACGGCTAGCTCGCGGTGCATTCTGTTCAATACCAGCGATAGCTGGCGTTGAAGGCGACGATCCAACCCGTGATGTCGGCTTGCACTGCTTGGTCGTCAACTGTACCCTCGGCGCTGGGCGTACCCCAGCCGACCGTGCCTTGGACCATCCAGTGCTTGCGCACTTCATAGCCGATGCTGCCGGCCAGCCCGAGGCCGTCGAGGACATTATCGCCCCCGTCGTCCCAGTGCGCAGTGCCGATGACGGCCTCGACAAAGGGCGATGGGGCGCGTTTTTTAAAGAAATAGGTCGCGCTAAAGCCGTCGATCTCAAAGCGGGTGTTGCCCTTGGCGACTGCTGTACCGAGGAGCTTGGTGCCGTCGTTGTTGGTGTCGCTGCCCAAGTCCAAGACCCAGCCTAAGACGAGGTAGTTGGTGAGGCCGTAGCCGAATTGGAGAGCCGTCCCGAATGTCGAGGTGCTATCCTCGCGCCGCGAAGGCTCGTCGCCGATGAGCCACTCTTGCTCGATGGACTGGTAGCCCGGCCCAAAGCTAAAACCGAACGAAAAGCCCTCGCGCTTACCATCAAAGGCGTGGGCGGTTAGCGGCAGGGCTAGCAAGAGGGTGAGAAGGGACAAAGTGCGCTGCATGATGAAGCTCCTGTGGATGGGGTGGGCAAAAAAGAGAGGTTTAAAACGGGCTGTCAAATTATGGGCTCATGGCTTTAGTAGAACAGGAGATCAATGTACTATCTAAGCGATAGAGAGAAACAGCGTTTAGTTGAAGCCATCCGGGCGGTTTACGCGATTCCTTTTGTCGATGATATAGAAGATTATATCTGGGAAGCCATATTCACTTACTTCAAAGACATTCCATCTGTTGACCCGCTAGTGAGTACCCGGAGTAAAAAATTATTTGATGTAGTTGATAAAAAGAGTAAAATCGGTTGGTCAATTAAGGCGGCTCAAATAAGTCAAAACTCAATTACTCTTCCCTGTGAGTTTGAGGTAGTCATACAACGAGCAGATATTTTTGCTAAAGCCGAGCAGCTTGGTTTTGGAGCTCTCTCTACTCAGTCGCCTACTGAACAGCTTGGTGCTGCTCTACTCAAGCATTGGTATACCGAGAAAGTTCAGCAAGATGCAGAAATTCAGGAAATAAAAGAAAAGCGCATTGCTATTTTGCTAAAATCAAAAGATAGAAAGAATTATGTTTATTTTGAAGAAAATCTAACTGAGTATAAAGAGGAAGACCTGAAATGGTATTGGACAGCTAAAAACAAAAGGGGCCTACAGGCAAAACGCATCAAAGATGATGTGCTAGTCTTTCGGTGGTACCCGAATCAGAAACAATTCTTTGAACGCTTTATTTTTCCTAAAGATGCGTATAAGTTTTGTATTGAACCGCAGCGTCTCGCAGCAGCTGATGTTGTTGAGATTCTTTTGGCAAAACTCGAAGGCAGACTTTGATATTCGTAGCCATACTTTGCATTATTAGAGGCGGAACCGCATTGCCCACTTGATGGGATTTTTCAATATAAGTGCCCGTAAATCTAAAATCATCAGAAAATGACTGAAGTCTCGCTGCTTCCCTGATAGTTAACAATCTAGCTTCACGGGGATGACAGAAGCGGCCAGAGCCAGGGTGAAATACCCATCTGGTAATTGTCGGCGCAATCATTTCAAAGTCGAGCCTGCCGTAAGCACCACTATACCCGGCCTTTGGCCTAATTTTTTTGGGCAAGTGTTTTATTCCCTGACCTGGCTGTAAAGACGAAATTCGAGTAAACTGCTTCTCGTTTAATTCTCTCGTAACGTGGTCGTAGAGGTCTTGTGAATCTTCTCTCATGTCTGCTTGATACTCATTTTGCGGTTGATGCTGGTACTCCATAGGTTCATAGCCTTCTCCATTTTCCAAAACTGGCAAATCTGAAATCGCCGACCAAGCTGAACGGTATTGCTTTACTGTGCCGAATAAGGTTTTCACATATCCAGAGCCAAAAACAGGCGGCGGCAGTACCGGCTTGATCCCGGTTCTCGAAGCAAAAAAGAAGCAACGCCTTCTGCGTTGTGGCACACCATAGTCCGGTGCATATAAAATGGCGACATCGATCTTGTAACCAAGCTGTCGTAAGGTATCAATAACTTCTGTCCGTACAGCTCCTTCATAAGCTCGATAAATTTCCGCCACGTTTTCCATGACGACAACTTTGGGCAACATGGCCTCGACGAAGCGCAAAAAGTCGTGGAACAATTGGTTGCGTGGGTCTGCAAGAAAGCGATAGGTAGCTGGAACATTTTTTGAAAACCCTTGGCATGGAGGGCCGCCAATGAGACAGTCGAGACGACCTTGCTCTAAGGTTAGCATGGACATTAGCGAATTTGGTTCTAAATCAGCGATGTCGGCTTCTATAGTGCTGGCGGCCGGATGATTGCGCTGAAATGTGGCCAAGGCTCTGCTCCATTTATCAATGCCTGCCAGCACCCTGAAACCAGCTTTATGTAATCCCCAAGACATTCCCCCGCAGCCGCTGAATAAATCTATAACCGTTGGTTTTTTCATTAGTTACTCCTAAGTTTATCTTTGATACTATGGTATTCTATTATAGCCTTGTCAAGACAAACAGAAAGCAAACTTTGAACGCCTTTTTCACGTAAGAATCCGCTCTATAGCGGGTGATAAGAAAGGAGCCCCATCATGCGCCAACACTCGGTGCGTCGCTCATTGCAAATCTACGAGCGCGCCAAAGAGCTCATCCCCGGCACCACCCAACTCATCAGTCGCCGCCCGACCCGGGCCGCGCTCGGCGTCAGCCCGATCTACGCCGAGCGCGCCAAAGGCTGCCGCATCTGGGATGTCGATGGCAACGAATACATCGATTGGACCAGTGCGGTAGGGCCGGTGATTTTGGGCTATGCCGACGAGGTCGTCGATGCCGCGGTCCGCGCTCAGATCGACCGCGGGACCCTCTACAGCATCGCCCAAGAGTCGGCCGTGGAACTGGCCGAAGAGTTGGTGCGGATTGTGCCGTCGGCGGAAATGGTGCGCTACTGCAAGGGCGGGGGTGAAGCTTGCACCATTGCGGTGCGGATCGCGCGCGGGGTCACCGGCCGCGACAAGGTGCTGTTTTGCGGATACCATGGCTGGCACGACTGGTACCAAGCCGCCAACATCGGCGCCGAGCGGCTGGCCACTCATCTCTTCAATGGCATTGAGCCGATTGGCGTGCCCCGCTGTCTGGAGGGCACCGCCCTGCCTTTTGCCTATGGCGATGTCGATGAACTCACCGCCCGGCTCGAAGCGCATGCTGGCGAGTTGGCCTGTATCATCATGGAGCCGATGCGCTCGGACGAGCCGCCGCCGGGCTACTTGGAAAAGGTGCGGGAGTTGGCATCGCGCTATGGGGTGGTGCTCATCTTCGACGAGGTGTCGTCGGGGTTTCGCGTGGCCTTGGGCAGTGCCCAGGAATACACGGGCGTAACGCCGGATATATCCGTTTTTGCCAAGGCTATCTCCAATGGCTATCCAATGGGCGCAGTAGTTGGCAAGCGGGAAGTTATGGCCCCGGCGGCGCAGATGTTTATCTCCAGCGCCTACTGGGACGACAACATCGGCGTGGCAGCCTCGCTGGCGACTTTGCGCGAGTTGGAACGCCGCGACGCGGTGGGGCACTTCCAGCGCATCGGCACCTTTTTCAAGGAGCAGGTTGACGCGGCCGCCGCGGCCGTTGGACTCGACGCTAGCTGCGAGGGGGTAGCGGCGCATCCGCGCATCCGCTTGGGCGCCGAGGATGCTGCGACGGCTGCCAAGGTCAACACGCTGTTTATCCAAGAAAATGCCCGCCGTGGCGTGATCTTGGCGACTGGATTCATGTTCAATTGCGCTCACGGCGAGGCCGAGGTTGAGCAGACCGCGGCCGTGGTGCGGCAGAGTTTTGCCGTTATTGCCGAGGGGTTGGAGCGCGGGACGTTGGACGAGCTGCTCGCAGTACCGCCTCAGGAAGATCTTTTCCGGCGGCTAGTGCGCTAGAGGCTGGGGAGTAAGCTCGGCAAAAACGGAGATTAAGCGCGGGAAGAAAGCGGCGAAGGTCGGATAGCGGTCGCGCTGGGATTCGTATGCTTGCAGGCGGCGGGCTACGGCGTGGATATAGCGGAAGCCGCGTGCGGATTCTGCGCGCAGGGCCTGGCGACCTGCTTCTGCGCCGAGGTGGTGGTGGGCCAAGCGTGCGGTGATGGCGCGGATGAAGTGTTCATTGGCACAGTCGAACCAGTGGGTGTAGCCGATGCTGGCCATCTGTTCGGCTAGAGGGGCGAATAGCTCGGCATGGGGCCTCAGCATTGGATAGTACTCCTCGCTGAGGGGGTTGACGAAGGCGTGGCTGAATTCGTGCCATATAATCTGCAAAAGTTGCTCGCGGGGGCCGTATTTGGGTAGGCCGTGCTGGGTGACACCTGTGGGACCGAGTAGCGTATAGACATCGTACGGCCCGCCCGGGCGGCCGATGTGCGGGCCAAAGCCGCCGTGGTGCAATAGTGGGCTGAGGATGAGGTGGTAGCTGAGTTGGCGGGTGCCGAAATAGGCTTCGACTTGGCTGGTGGGATCGGCAGCAGCTAGCTCTTCGCGGATATGTGCTGCGAGGAGGCGATAGAGCTTTTGGCTGCGGGCGAAGAAGTGGTTGAATTGGGTCTGGCGGGCAAAGTTGCGCAAGGCGTGGACAAAGTGCGCGAAGTTTTCCTCGCCGCGGAAGGCGCGATAAATGGGGGGGGGAATGGGTTGGGTTGGCTCTAGTGCCGGTGGATCGGATAGGTAGAGCATGGCAGTTGGGTAGGCATCGGACCACCCGGTGTCGGTGCTCAGGCTGCGAAAAAAGGCCACGGCTTGCTGGGGAGGATAGCGCGAAAAGTGAGCGACGAGATCGTCTGCGTATTCCACCCGATAGGGCGTCAGATAGCGATACTGGCCGAGGAGCTGGACCGCAGTGAGCAGTTCGAGGCGCGGATCAGTGCCGATGTGTAGGCGTTGCTCGGCGCGAACGCCGGAGCCGGACGCCAAAAACAGCACTAGACCAACGCACACACGACAAAAGCCGACTCGCGAGGAGCCGGCTTTTGTTTGGGTGGAACGAATTTTCAACGATGTCAGGGCGACCAAGAGCCGCCGCGCGAAGGGGCGGTTTGGTTGGAGGCTGAGCGGGTGTCGTGCAGAGCTTCTTTGAGTTGTTTGCCCGGCTTGAAGTGGGTCTTGCGGCGGGCGGGCACGTACACGACTTCGCCGGTGCGCGGATTGCGGGCAGCGGGTTTGGGCTTGGTGTTTTTGACTTCGAGGACGCCAAAGCCTCTGATTTCAATGCGATTTCCCTCGATAAGCGTTTCGCGCATGGCCTCGAAGAGACTATCGACCATTTGCAACGTCAGGTTGTTTTTGCAGCCTAGCGTGTCGGCTACCGACCGCGCTAGGTCCTTCTTGGTTATCGTGGCCACTAAAACCTCGTTAGCTGAGGAGTTAAATCGGCACTGATTTTGTGCATAAGTGCTTGTATTATACGAAATTCTGAAACTTAATCAAGGAAAAAGTAGCGCGTCACCGGGCTTGGAATTGAGGGTCGGAAAGGGTTTTCAAAAAGGCCACGAGGGCGCGTTTGTCGGCTGGACTCAGGTCGAGGTTGGGCCGGACGAGCAATAGGGGATCGGTGAGGGCTAGGCGGTGAAATCCGGCGTCGTAGTGCTCAATAACTTCCTCTAAGGTCTGAAAGCGGCCGTCGTGCATGTACGGGGCGGTGTATTCGACGTTGCGCAGGGTTGGCGTCTTGAATTTGCCGCGGTCGAGGCGTTTTCCGGTGAGCGCGGCTAGCCCCTCATCCGGGGGATCTAGGTCCAGCCCGTTGTTGTGGAACTCGTTGTCGGTGAAAAGCGGGGCACCGTGGCAGTGGAAGCAGTCGCCGGCCTCGGTGTGAAAAAGGAGAAAGCCCCGTTCTTCTGCTGCGGTAAACTCGGCTTGGCCGGCCAACCAGCGGTCGTATTTGCTGTTCGCTGAAACGAGGGTGCGCTCGAATTGGGCGATGGCTTGGACGACGAGTTGTCGGTTGATGGGCGCGTCGCCAAAGGCGCGGGCGAAGAGCGCGGGATATTCGGGGTGGCGCTCTAGTTTGGCCACCACCCGGTCCCAAGTTGTGCCCATTTCCACCGGCCTCTGCACCGGTTCGAGGGCTTGGTCTTCGAGGCTGGTGGCGCGCCCGTCCCAAAAAAAAGACCGGCTCCACAGCACGTTAAAAAGCGGCATGGATTGGCGGCTGGTGAAGCCGCCGACGCCTTGGCTAAAGGGCCGCGGATCGGAGAAGGCGTGGGCGGGCAGGTGGCACGAGATGCAGGCGATGGTGCTATCGACCGAGAGGATGGGGTCGGCAAAGAGCCGCTCGCCCAGGGCAATGCCCTCGACGGTCAGAGGATTGTCCGGCGGGATTGCTGGCGCGGGAAATCCCG
>RKRN01000200.1 GCA_007571365.1 Candidatus Latescibacterota bacterium | reverse complement strand
CCATGCTCCAACTTGATCTGCCCGTTGCCCTCGGGAATGGGCGGCAGACCTCTACCGCCTCCGCTGCCTCCGGTGGTGCCCCAGCCCGCCACAACGGCTACTATCCCGACCAGAAACCACTTTCGCACCTGTGTGTAGTCGACTTTCGACGCCATCTTTCCCTACTTGGAAAGAGCTGGATGAAACGGATAACTACCTAAGAGCCAAGATTTAAACATTTTGAATAATGGATAATGATAATATAGATAGATAGGCTCTTGGCCGCTGTCAACTACGCGCCGCGACTCGCGAGCGATACGAGGATAAAGTGCCGGTCCTGTCTTGGCTGCCGACTGACGAAGTGCATAAACTCTGCTTCGTCGTGCCACTGGCGCGGGTGCGCCGAAGGGATCGTCACACCTCGGCGCAAGAGATCTTGCCAAAAAGACTCGTTTCCCACAACAAAACCAGCCGCTACAAGAAAATAGTCTGCACCCGCGGCTGCGAGGCTGTCGAGCCGGTCGGGTGCAAACTCATCCGGGGTTATTTGCCATCCCTTGCGATGGCAGTAGTAGAGCAAGGTCGGGCTTTGCGACCGGTGGGGCACCCCGGTGTTTTCGTCCTCGTCGCCGACGACCAACCACGCATCCTGCGGCAACTTGGCGTCGAGTATTCGCCCCACCAAATGGCAGCTTTGGTAGTAGTTGTGCCAATTGTTGGGCTGCGCGTAATACGGCCCAACCGCCCAAGCACTGTAGGCGGCGACCCCGACGATCAGGATAAATACGAACACGACGCGCCAGTAGTGCGTCCAATTCCGGGCGAATCGACACCATCCCGCCGCTACAGCATCTGCTCTAATAATGGCTTCGAGCGCTCGTCCAGCTAGAAGGCCCCCTACCGGAGCAAAGGGTAGTTGGTAGTAATGTAGCCGGCGATTGCCCTCAGGGATGACAAAGATGTAGAGCACCAGCCCTCCCATCCACACCCAGAGCGTCCACTCGCGCCGTTGGCTAGGCACTAGAGCGAGTCCGGCCAAAACTAGGATCGCCCCCGCAGGCGTATAGACACTGTGCCAAAAACGCTCTAACAGCGTTAGATAGAAATCAATCGTAAAAAGTAGGCTGCGATCCCATTTGTCATAGCCGTAGCGATTCCAGATACCAAACGTCAAGCCGGTCTCCTCAAAGAGCGAGCTGGCGTGCCAGTACCAGAGCACGGCGGGTGCCAAGGCTAGTATGAGATAGAGCCAAAGCACAGGCTTGCAGGCGAAACGCCATCCCCAGCGCAGCCAGGCTAAGGCGACCAGCGGGAAACCGAGATAGAGGGTAGGTATTTTGACGAGAAAACACAGAGCAGCCAAGAGAACAGCCAGCGCGAAGTCCCACCGGCGACTGCTGTCAATCCACCTCGCAAAAGCCCAAAGCGACCCCACGCTCAAGAGGATCATCAGCGCTTCGGGCATAAAGGTGCGCCCGTAGTAGATGCTCATGGGAAAAATCAAATAAAGCAGGGCTGCCAGTAGTGCGCCTAGCCACCCCAAGCCCAATCGCAGGCCCAGCCAATACAGCAGCACTGCCGCCGCCGTTGAGCACAGCACCGCCACGAGCCGCCCGAGCCACTCATAGGAACCATCGGCAGCGGCGTAGAGCAGGGCAACGACAAAGGGGTATAGCGGAAAATTCGTCTCTACATACCCGGAGGTGGTACCGCGCCAATCGACGCGCGGATAGAAGAGCGAATATCCTTCCTCGTAAAAATTGCGGGCTATAGCGGCCGTGTCCGTCTGACGCCAAGCCTGCTTGTCAGTGAGGGGATCTTGCAGGTTTACAAGCCGCAGGGCTAGCCCTAGGGCGAGGACGATGTAGAGATAAAAAGCGCCCTTAGCCCCCCTTGTCTGCATGTCGGATCAGTAAGGACGCCAGCTCGGCGACATATCGTCGCGGTCGTCGTTGTCGGTCAGGTTGATGGGCATCAGCGGCGGCGCGTCTATCTCGTCCAAGTCGAATCCAGCCGTGCCGATTAAATAAATGTCGTATTCGTCGTCGCCCATCATCTTGCCCGTATACGCTAGCCCCTTGCCATCGGGCGACCAAACAGGCTTTTGCTCGTAGGTCTTCTCGGCAATTGTGATACGGGTCTTTCCTTGCCCATCGGGCCGCATGAGCATCAGCTCCTCGCCCCCAAACTCCTCCGAGTTGTACGCCAAGCGGTCGCCTTTGGGAGCAAACGACGCAAACCAGTCGATCTTGCGCCGATTCTCGGTGAGGCGAGTCCGATTCGACCCGTCGAGATCAATGAGGTAAATCTCGTCGCTATCGTCGAAGGCCGAAGAAGTAAAGGCAATGCGGCGGCCATCGGGCGAAAACGAAGGCTGGCCGCCTTGAACCAACTTGCGCGGGTTGGCGCCGTCGGCGTCCATGAGCCAGACAGCCACATCGCCGTCGCGCTGACTGACGAAGGCGATCGTCTCTCCGTCGGGCGAAAAAATGCCGCGCTGGTCGCGCTCGGGATGTTCGGTCAGGCGCACGGCATTAGAGCTATCGGCATCCATAACGTAGAGGTCGATGTTGCTCATCACGTCGCCGCGCGTAAAAATGATCTTCTTACCATCGGGCGACCAAGAGGGATGCTGCTCGGGTTCCGGGGTGTGGGTTAGCTGCTGGCGGTCGCTGCCATCGGCCTTGATGGCAAACAAGTCCCAGTTGCGGACGTTTTTCTTAGTCGAGGCGTAGAGGATTGTGCCTTCGCGTTTGAAAGGAGTATTGCTGCCAGCGGGAATATCAAAAATCGCTTCGTAGGTCCGCACCCCCCATAGTGGCGACGATTCCACTTGCAAGACCTTGTTACCGAGATAATCACCTGCGGCGACACTGACCGCGTATGCACCTCCGCCCAATTCGATTTTGCTATCCGGCTCGGGCAGGATGTAGGTTCCGGCTTTGACCAAATGGTTGAATTTGTATTGTACGTCATTGGCGTCTAAGCGCACGAGTTGGCCGTCTCCACCCTTGATCTCAATTTTAACTTGATTCGAGCCGCATCCGGCGATCGCGACAGCTAAAACCAAGGCAAATAGCTTGAACATGTAGTCTCCTTACTGAGTTATTGCACACGACCCATCAGGCCAAGCCGCTAAGCACCCGCAGGCGATTGCTGAGATGATCCATCAGCTCGTTGATATGGGCGAAGGAATCCGCAAAGAGTGGTTCGTCAACCCGAAAGTACACCCGCGCTCCAGGCCGAGCGTAGCTATCGTACTCCAAGCCGACGGGAATCAACGGTATGCGCATCCCCAACCGTTCTTCGGCCTGTAGCAAATGCTCGACGACTTCCTTTTGCAGGGGGCCCAACTTGTCTTGATAACGCATGCCTTCCGGGTGCGAGACGACCAATTCTCCGCACTGGTATAGCCCGTCTAAATAGGCTTGCATCTGTTGGTTGGCCGCTCGGGCTCGTCGAATCTCGGCGCGGCGTTGCTCGCGGTCTGCGATCCGCCTGATGTCTTTGGGCCTCACCACTTTGACTCCCCCCATCCACTCCAGTATCCCCCACAGCCCAACCTTCATAATGTAGTTGGCATAGCGCCGAGTGAGCCTATACAACAAGACGCCTTCGAGTAGAATGTCGCGGTACGCGCAATGTTTGGGCAAAATCAGGGCCGGCCCCTCATGCGGCAGATGGCAACTGCCCTCAACTGCCAAGCGGTGATAGCGCATAGCACCTGCTGCTAGCAAGCGAGCACCGCAGGCGAAAGCATTGATGCGCTTGACGGAAAAGTCTCTATGCTCAGCCGCTGCGGACATGGGCCTATTTGAACAAGTCCTTTACCTTGCCCCAAGTGCTTTCGTTCACTCCTGTAGACAAGGGCTGCAGCAGCTCTTGCCCCGAGCCAGCCCAGTACAAAGAGCCCGCGGAATCTACGGCTACAAAATAATCCCCGGCGGCGGCCAACCGCGCTTTGATGTACGCCGGCACTGCCGGGGACTGCACGGCCAGCGCGGCGGACCACAGAGTCAGCCCCTCAACCATCGGCACTTGTCCTGCGCGGGCAATGGCGATAAACCGCTGCTCGGCATCTTGAGTGCCCAACTGCTGCCATAGCTGCAAGACCCGCTGGCGCTGCGGGGGCCTATCGGGCGAGAAGACGTAGAATACGCGGCTGCCTTCCGACAGATTTTGAGTCTGGCTACTGCCAACTTCACTCGCTGCGACTAGCAGCAGGACCAAGCCCGTGGTCCATGTCATTCGTAGTGTGTTCATATTGACCTTATTCATTCGGCGCGAATTCCGTAGTCTTTTTGCACGGCGTCTTTCCCTTGGAGAATCCTCACTAGCGACAGGTGTTGGCTGAGCACCTGTTCGACTTGTACGACGCCGACCCGGCGCGGCAGAGACATTCCCAACACCTCGCCGGTATCTGGGTCTTTCAGTTCCCGCCCCTTATCCCACACGCCGTACTTGTTGCCTTTCTGCACTGAATCGGCTAATCCTACGTTAATATAAGCACTCAATCGCACTAGCACAGATGACTGGCCGTTCTCCCCGGTATCAGCCTGCACAGTGTCAGCCACCACCTCAATGATTTTCGGCTCGGAAACCTTGAGTGCGGCCGGAGGTTGGATGAGGCTGTCCAGTCCGGCGGCCAAGTGGTCCAGACATCGGCTCACCGACTTGCCCAGCAAGGTGTTGTGGAATTCCTCGCTGCCCCACTCCATTTGCCCCAAGAGGAAGTATTCCTTTTCCAGCGGCACGTACGCCGCCGGGTTGGTGACCCCATAGCGCTTGCTATCCTCAGCTACTTCCCGCACCACCTCGCCGGCTGGCTCCCCATCTATGACCTTGTAGGGATACAGCCGCACCGTAGTCAGGCCCTGATAGCTGCGATAACCGCCGATGGGCACAGTGGCGCGGAAGCGCTTCATGCTCATCTCGTCGATCTGTCCCAAGACCACATAGTCGGCGTCCACCGCACGACCAATGGCCAAAGCGAGTTCGACATCGAGCTTGCCTTGCAATTCTTTCTTTTTTAGCCGCACGAGTGCCGAATCAATAGACATGGTACTGAAAAAGGCACTGCCGCGCAGCGAATCGGCCAAGCCGCGGGGTATGGCCGAGTATATGTCCCACTCGCCCTTGTATTTCGACTTGTCGCGGAAGGGCATGAACAGCAGCCGCTGTTTCAGCTCCTCCGCGATGGTGCTGTCGCTGACCACCGAATCTTTTGGAGCTTCCTCCGCTTCTTTTTGCTCGCCCAACCCCATAATCGGCACCACCGCCGCGCCCCGATCTGCCCCCCAAGACAGCGCGACCAGCAAAGCAAGTCCTCCCCACAAAAACCACCTGTGTCTAGCGGACATCAGTGCCCTCCTTTGGTTTGCGTGAGTACATAAGGGCCTTGGGGCACGACCGCTAAGCGCGACCCGGCACCGTGCCGCGCCAGCGCCGCGGCTAGACCGTGCTCTACAGAGGGAATGACCTCGACCCACACCTTGTCGCGGTACTGAGGCGCAATGCCCTCCGAGTAGAACATGACCTCGGCCTTATCGAGTACCTTGCACAACTCCTGCAACTGCCATTGATCGATGGCAAAAAAATCGGGCTCCGCGAGGCGCACCGCGAATTCAGCGACAGTGGATGCGCCGAACAGCATCTGTGCAAATTCAGGACTACCCAAACCCTCGGCGCAACGCGCGGCAATAAGGATCGTCCCCCCCTCTTTGACGATGGGCAGTACCGCCGTCAGTCCTTTGACCGCTTGATAAAACGTCAGGTCGAGCGGCCAGCCAGCACTGCTCGTAATCGCAATGTCAACCGGCTCGTCCACCAAGACGCCATTCTGCTGCTCGACAAAGCGAACCCCTTCGGCATGAGCCTTTTCTAGGTCTCCGCAAAACAAACCGGTGATCTGCCGCTGGTCATTCATAGCTACATTAAATGTAAAATCAACCCCAACGCGCTGCGCTACCTCGAGAGCTTGGCGGTGGAAGGGATTGCCTTCAATAGAACCTTCGCACGCCCGGGGATGGCTCAACAGCTCGGGGCCGTGCAGGACGCGCATCGTCTCAAGGCCCATCAATCCCGGGCAGATGGCCTTGCGGCCACCCGAGTAGCCGGCCATCAAGTGCGGCTCGATCAGCGAGGTAGCGATTTTTAGATCGGCCTCCGCGTAGAGCGCGGCGATCCATATTGGCGCATCGCCCGAGGTTTGGCCCAAATACGCCAAGGTTTCGCGGCGGCGAGCGGTGTGGTTGACGATGCGATAGTTGCGCGCTATGTCGGCTCCGACGAGCTGGACCAACTCCTCGCCTTCGTTGGGCCGGTGCAGGCCGGTGCCGACCAACAGGGTAATATCCTCGCGGGCGATGCCTTCCTCTTCGAGAACCCGCAGCAGCGGTGGCAAAATGACGGCGTTGGGGACCGGGCGGGTAATATCAGCAATGACTACGCAGGCATTTTGGCGCCCCCGCGCCAGCCGCCGCAACGACGGAGTACCTATCGGGTGGACCAGCGCACGTTCGATCCGCTCCTCGATCCGGTCGAGCCCTTCACTCGGAGCCATCTGCAATACCGCGGCCGAGTCAGGCACTTCGATTTCGAGGCCGTCGCGGCCATAGTCGAGCTTTACTTTCATTATAATATCTGCTTAGACGCTGTTTTAAGACCCTCAATGGAGCCGATGCCATGCCGTCGAATCCACGGGCGGCGGGACGCAAGCGACACCTTCTCAGGCCAATTTATCTGCGAGATACGCGCGAAACGCCGCGCCGAACTCCCGGTCGGCCAAAGCGAAATCCACAAAGGCTCGGTAGTACGTGAGGGGCGTTCCTATGTCGTAGCGCATCTCGTCTCTCGCCAAGCGCGTGCAGCGGACCTCGGCCCCGCGCTGGATTAAGACGCGGATGGCATCGGTCAACCACAACTCGCCGCCAACCCCAGGCTCAACCTCGTCAATGGCGGCGAAAATCTCCGGCGAAAAAATATAGCGGGCCGCAACCGCCAGACAACTCGGCGCGGCTTCCACGGGCGGTTTTTCGACAATATCGGAGATGGCAAAGTCGTCGGCGGCCTCGCCTTGCGGCGTGACGACCCCGTACTTGTACGTCTCTTGGCGCGGCACTTCCCATACAGCAATAGTAGCAGCCGCCCCCCGCTGGACGTGCGACTGCATCATTCGGCCAACCACGCCTGGCACCCGCGGCGAGGTGACAATAGTGTCGCCAAACCCCACTACAAACGACTCGGCACCGACGAATTCCCGCGCTTGGCGCACGGCATCGGCATTGCCAGTCGGCCGCCGCTGCCGCACATAGTAGAATTCAATGCCCTCGGCCGCATAGTCAACCTCGCCGATTGCGCTATCACCCAAACGGGCCGCCAGCTCGGGATCGTCGTCGAAGTGATCCTCAATCGAGCGCTTCTTGCGGCCCGTTACAAAGAGAAACTTGTCCAATCCCTGCTCAATCATCTCCTCAACCACGTACTGCACGACCGGCTTGCAACCAACAGGCAGCATCTCCTTGGGCTGGGATTTAGTCGCCGGTAGCAGGCGGGTACCCAAACCGGCGACCGGGAATACGGCTTTGCGAATCGGCACGATTTCTTTTTAATTTAAGTTTAAGAGAATCAAGGACATAACTAAAATAGCACCTAGTGAAAATAGGAACCTATAGGTGCTAAATCAAGTCCGACTTACCTGCCCTCGCGCCGCCAATCCCATGTTCAACTTGTCCCCAACTCGCCTGCACACCCTCGTCGAAGCGTTTCCCGCGCTGCGCATCGGCGTAGTGGGCGATTTCTTTCTCGACTCCTACCGCGAATGCGATCCGGCCCTCAACGAAAAGTCGCTGGAGACCGGCAAGACCTGCTATCAGGTGATCGGCTCCCGCCGCCAACCCGGGGCCGCTGGCAATGTCGCCGCCAACTTGCGCTCCCTTGGCGTGGGTGCGATTGAGGCCGTGGGCTATTGCGGCGACGACGGCGAAGGCTACGAACTGCGGCGGGCTATGCGCCGGCTGGGCTTAGATCTGACGGGTTTTCGCACCGCACCGGGCCGCTTGACCCCGACCTATGACAAGCCTTGCTACGTCGACGGCAGCCAGCCCGGCCGACCCGTCATCGAGGAGCTAGAGCGGCTCGATAGCAAAAACCGCTGCCCGACCCCTATCAGCCTCCAGCGCGATCTCATCGCCCACGTCCGCCAGCGCCTAGCCCAGTGGGACGGGCTCGTGCTCAGCGACCAAGTCGCCGAAGCCAATTGCGGCGTCCTCACCACGCACGTGCGCCGCGCCATCGCGGCTGCGCTCGGCCCCCGGCCCAAGCTCGTAGTTCTCGCCGATTCGCGTACCCGCATCGGGCTTTTCCAACGCGCCATGCTCAAGCCCAACCAGCGCGAGGCGTGGGCCGCGCTCGGCCGCCAAGGGAGCCGGTCGCTCGAGGCCGCACGCCATCATGCCCGCGTACTCAGCAACCAGACGGGTCGCCCGGTGTTTCTAACGCTTGGAGATCGGGGAATACTCGTGGCCGACGGCCGCGCGATTGAGCACGTACCGGCCGTGCGCCTTGCCGCCCCAGTCGACCCGGTCGGCGCCGGCGACACGTGCGCGGCCGCTATCTGTGCGGCCTTAGCGGCCGGGGCCGAACTGACCGAAGCGGCCGCGCTAGCCTGCTTGGCCGCGTCCATTACCGCGCAGCAGATTGGCACCACCGGCACGGCCTCGCCAACCGAGCTAAGCCGCCGCTTGCATCTGTGTCAAACAGCCGCACCTGCACCCGGGCCGCCGGTTGCCCAGACGGGCCTTCGAGCAGCGGCTCCGCGCCAACGCTAATGCTCAATACCATTCCACCAACCCGATCAGATGACCCGCTGCGTCACCACGCCGTGCAGGTCCATCTCAAAGTCGATGTCCACCACCGGCGGCCGAGCGTAGTGCCAACACACGCCGCCGCGCCGCACCGCACCCATCGTCGGCAGGAGAATCTCTGCGAGTATGTCCGCTAAGGGATAGATGGTGTACACGTCAACCGCGTCAATCAAATCCCACGTCCCGCCGAGGCCCGCGAGCCGTGCGCGCATAACCTGCGCCACATAAGCGGCCTTCTCGCGCATAGCCGCAGGCGATGTATCGCCGGGGCGGATAATCCCCTTGGTAACAAGGTGTCCCTCCCGCAACTCGCCAGCCCCGGCCACGATCAGGGTTTTGCGGCGGATCCGCTCGTTGGGAACCGCGTAGGAAAAGGCGTACAGCGAAGGCTCCGCTGGCGGGTCGCACGCCGGTGCAACATTGGTGCGCGCCACCGGATTAAGCTCTTCTACGTACAAACCCCACGCCCGCAGGACGGCGCAGTACTCGCGGTTGAAGCCGATGAACCCCGGCATGGTAAAAGGCGCGGGCGAGCGCAACTCCATCGCGCAGAGCGCGACGCGGGCACAACCTTCGGCCGCCAGATGCGCATCCACCCGCTCAAAACCCGCACGCCAAGGCAGCGGCTCGGCGAGCACGACGCGGACTATTTCCCAGCCCGGCTCGGCGACGACGCCACAGGAATAGGGGTCAATGCCCTGCAGAAAGCGATAGTGTCCTTTGGGATGTGCAAGCAGCATGAGACCTCGTCTTGAAAAGACCTGAAAAATTCCAACGTCGGCCATCGGCTCCCTGGCGTCAATAGAGCTTGCGCACTTGCTCCGCCTAGGCTTGCTCAGAAGTTCCCGAAACCGTACTCTCCAAGGGCGCGTTGTTGCCGATATAATTCCCTTTATTTGGGAGCCAAAATGCCCTACAAAGTCCTACTCCGCTCGGAAATCGAACCGTATCACACCATCGTGCCCATGCTCGAAGCGCACGCCGAAATCGTGCGCTGGAATCCGCTGCACCCGCAGCCCCCGGCCGAACTCCTCCGCACCATCGAAGGCGTGTACAACTACGGCCACTACGCCTTCACCGCCGAATACATGGACCTGATGCCCGACCTCCGCGTCATCAGCAACTACGGCGTCGGCGTCGACCACATCGACCTCCAAGCGGCCCAAGAGCGCGGCATCCCCGTTGGCAACACGCCCAACGTCCTCGACGGCGCAACGGCCGATCTGACCTTCGCTCTCCTCTTGGCGGCGGCGCGCAATCTCATCCAAGGCGACCGCTTTGCCCGCGGCCCGGACTTTGTGGCCT
This sequence comes from Candidatus Latescibacterota bacterium, assembly GCA_007571365.1. Classification (GTDB taxonomy): domain Bacteria; phylum Latescibacterota; class UBA2968; order UBA8231; family UBA8231. Next base: position 91 of record RKRN01000200.1, on the reverse strand, counting down.
ACGATCCCAGTTTCATGTTGGGTCAGGAGGTTCACCACCAAGTCCTCGGAGTCATCGGACTAGGCAGCATCGGCTACCAAGTAGCGCGCCG
>RKRN01000106.1 GCA_007571365.1 Candidatus Latescibacterota bacterium | reverse complement strand
TTAAGACGCTGAACATCTCCCCCGATGAGATTAGCTCTAAGTTCATGCCCTCACCTGAATTCCCGACGAGTTCAGTAAACAACCCAGAGCGTCGCCAAGTAAGGCTCGCCGAACGACTTCACGACGCTCCCGAGAAAGAATACGAACCGAAGCAAAGAAGTGTCCGAACCACACGAAGAGAGATTGATCCCAGTACCTATCTCAAAAATCAATACACAAACGATGACGATCAGATGATATGCCAAATTTGCCAAGAGGAAATGCCGTTCAAGAAGCGTAATGGGGATTACTACTTTGAAGCAGTGGAGGCCTTCTCTAAAGACGATTTATCCAAGGAACACGAAGCTCAATTTCTTGCTCTGTGTCCAGAATGTGCGGCGAGGTACAAGGAATTTGTGAAAAATAACGAAGACGTCATAAAAAAAGTATATAATGCCTTGAAGAACTCAGACGAACCTGAAATCTCGCTGCAACTGGGAGAATTAACCAAGGGCCTCCGGTTTGTAGCGGCCCATCGTCAAGACATAAGGACAATTCTGCAAAATGGACGAGACAAGTAGCATCGGTAAGCAGAACGTAGAAGATAAGTGCCAGCTATGTGATGAACTGATATTGGATGGGGGAGCATTCTGTTCATACTGCTCACGTGAAAGAGACTGAAAAAGTTCGACTAAAGGCGAGAAACAAATTCGAGTTCTTTCTATCGTAAATGAGGAGACACCGCTTCTAGCAAATTCACAGAAAGTTAGCCCCCACGCGCTTCTCACATCCCCCACACCTCAATCCCGACCCCGCTAGCCGCTTTCCGGCACTGGTGGAACACCTTGTCGTCCCAACGCCTGTTTTCACGCCGGTCAAAAATAATCAGATGCCCCGCCTTCGTTCCACAGCGATCCATGTATCCCGCGGTCTGTTCCACACCCTCGGCTATCGTCCGCTCCAAGCTCTTGTGAACTATTTTGCATTCGACCACCACTTTAAGCTCCCCGTGCGGCCACACAATCAACAAGTCCGTTCGCCCCCGGCCCAAGCCATACTCTCGCTCAATGCGTCCGCCACTATTAACGATTCGCTGTAAAAACGCCTGCAACAAAAGCTGCGGCCCGGCCTCTTGATACTGGAACCGCCCCACCCAATGCTCGGAATGCTCGCGGAAAAATTGCTGAAATGCCGCTAGTAGCGCACCGACTTGGAGCTTGCCATCTGCATCTACATACCACGCCGTATCCTGTACCAAACCAGCCTGCGCGGCATAGGTCAGTTCGCGCGGGACCACCTCCGCATAGATCGGATTGGCGATGCGCAGCGGGTCGTCCAAGGCGATTAGACCCAAGTCGCGGACGTACTCCAGATCGCGCCCTGAAAACGCACTTTGCTCGGCTCCGCTCAACAACGGCTCAACCACCCGCCGCACCCGCTCCTCTTGTAGCTTGTCGACCAGTCGATCCAAATGCGTCTCGCGCCGCCGGATGAGCTGCTCTTGAGCGGAGCGGACGGCCTCGGCTGTGATGGGACGATGCCACGCCTCGGCTAACTCACCCACAAAGCAGGTTTCGTAGGCCAGCGCGTTGACCAACCACGGCTGCCCTTGCGTCTGCGTCTCGATCATCTCCAGCGCGTCGTCTGTGAACACCTGTCCGGTCTCGGCCGTGTGCTGCCCTAGCAGGGCCAAAACCTCCGACCGCGAAAAGTCGCCCAAGCGCAACGAATGCGCCCTAATGTTGAACGCACTCCCCCCAGCGATGAGGGCATTCTCGGCTGTCGATTGAATGCGGTAATCGCGCACATCGCGCACCCCGCATAACACCACGCTGTGCGGAAAGCCCGTTGGCCGCAAATCGTAGCCTGACCGCAACTGCCGCAGCACCGCTAGGAGCGAATCGCCGATCAAGGCATCAATCTCGTCGATTAGCAGCACCAAGGGCGCAGGACTAGCTTCAGCCCAGCGCGTCAACGCCTCGCGCAAGGCTCCCGGGCCAAACTCGGCAAAAAAGGCCGCCCACGTCTGGGTTAGAAATTCGTCGCCCAACGTCAAACGCACCCGCGAGGCCAGTTCGCCTAAGACGATCTGGATGGCCCGTTCCACATCGTCGCGCAGGGCTTGCGCGGCCTCCACATTGACGTACACGCAGCGATAAGCGCCCTCGTCATTGAGCAGGTCGCGCAGGGCCAACAGGGCCGACGTTTTGCCTGTCTGCCGCGGCGCATGTAGGACGAAATAACGTTTGTCGCGGATAAGTCGGCGCACTTGGGAAAGGTTGATCCGCTCCAAGGGCGGGATGCAGTAATGATCCTCGGCCACCACCGGACCGCTCGTGTTGAAAAAACGCATCGTTCGTGGAAGCTCCCCCTCCGGCCCCCTTGCCAATGCGGCTAGCGAAAATAGAGGGACGAATTGATTAACTGATGTTAGGCATCCAGAGCCGCCGGTTGGCAGCCCGTGCGGGTAGGCTGGATTCCCGCCCCGTGTCGGAGCACGGGGTGACGTTCTTGCGCGGGAAGGACATCGCCCTCCTCGGTGCGCGGGCCTTTGGCCCGCACTGGATTCCCGCGTACGCGGGAAGGACGCCTCGCCAGTACGGGCTGCGCTTTCCCTCCCTGTACCGGGCCAGCAAGGGGCCGACGATAAACAGCGACGGCGTAACGTCAGTGATTAATTGATTATACGTAAAAACAAACACCCCTTCTTCCAGTGCGAGTTGTGAAAAAACTTCCCTCGCCGCAATACTCTTAGTTGATCGTCCTATTTCCTATGTAATAAAATCGAGGTAATTCCCTTGATGGACGACCTCGAATGAACTGTCGCGGTACGCTTGCCGCCAGCCGCGTGGTTCTCGGGCAGTAGCCTGCGGCAACCACTTCATTTCAGCGGCGCACAGCTTCCCGCCCCACTCCTCGATCAAGTCGATCGCCTGCTGATCGTAGGTGCGCCAGAAATGGCTCTCGGCCAAGCACCCCATATATAGGTTGTACTTCAGTCGTTCGACCAAGACGTAGTTCTCCCACAAAGCCCCCACATCGTCGCGCAGAGACAAGACATTGAAGTTGTTGATCAATCCATTCCTAATGCCATTGTCGTAAAAATAATAGCGGCGGCTCTTGGTAATTTCCTTGCGGAGATTGCGGCTGAAGCCGCGGCGGCTATAGAGGACATAGGCTTTTTCGAGCAGGTCGAGATAGCGCTCCACCGTGTTCTTGTTCATGCCTAGTTGGGTTCCCAATTCCGCCACCGAAACCTCGCGGCCAATCTGCAAAGCAAGCAATTGGAGCAAGCGGAGCAGTTTGTCAGCGTGTCGAATGCCTTCCAACTGTAGAATATCTTTGAACAGATAGGAAGCGATTAGCTCCTTTATATAAAGCTGGCGGTCTTCGTTCGATTCCATGAGGACGACCTCCGGGTACGACCCGTAGATCAACCGCAGTTCGAGTTGGGCTCTAGTCTGGTGCGCTGTTTCCACTTCCTGCAGTTCGAGTTGGGCCAAGGGCAACAGCAGCAGCGTGTATTTGCGGCCCGTCAACGGCTCGCCCGTCTGCTGCGCTAGATCAAAAGAGAAAGACCCGGTGGCGATAATGCACAGCCCGTCGACGTGGTCGGCCAACAGCTTCAGATTCAGGCCGATTTGCCGCACGTACTGGGCTTCGTCGATAATCAAGGTGCGCCGTTGGCCGATAAAGGCGCGCAATTTGACTAGCGATTGACTTTCCAAATAGTCGCGCACCGCTATATCTTCTCCAGTCACCAAGAGGGCGTCGCGGTCGTACTGTTGGATGTAACGCTGGATCAAGGTGGTCTTACCCACCCGCCTAGGACCGTACACCACGGCGACTTTACCGGGCGCAGCTAGGTGCTTGAGCCGAGTAAGTTGGGCTTGGGGTATATAAATGTTGGACATAGTACCGACTAAATTAACGTTAATTCAGTCAGTTACCAAGCCCACAATTACAGAGAGGGCCTAATGGAACTGGAAATAACCCCCCGGCACCAAGAGCAGTACGAGCGCGATGGCTATACAATCGTCCGCGGCGGTTTTAGTGCCGACGAGTGCGACCGCTTTGTCGCCTACATGCTGGACCTCCACGCTGGTCGCTTCAGCGTCGAGGGCTATCCCCCGCGCCAGCCGGACGATTGGAGTCGCCTAATCAGCCGCAGCCTGCACCATCCGGCTGGCCTAGCTTGGATGCTCGATCCGCGGCTGCGCCAGCCGCTGTGCATCTTCCTCGGCGACGAGCCAGACGGGGTCCAGAGCATGTACTTTTACAAGGGTTCCGAGCAACGCCGGCACCAAGAAGCCTTTTTCTTGCCAGGCTGTATGTCGGCTTGGGTCGCTCTCCAGCCAGTCAGTGCCCGCAACGGCAGCATTCACATTCAGGTAGGCTCGCACAAGGGAGAGCTGATAGAAAAGTGCCACTTCCGCCGCGCTGAAAACGGCGAGCTAGGCCCTTGGTATGGCTGGGACCAAGACGAGGCTTTTGACGCCCTTTTCGCCCGCAATGGGTTGCCGGAAATGGCCGTTGAAGCCGACAAAGGCGACATCCTGTTCTTCAATGGCCGCTTGATCCATCGCGGCGGCCCCATTTTAGACGAAGGGGCTTTCCGCCATAGTTGGGCTGGCCACTACATTCCCCGCTCCTACAATCCGTGGCCGTACGAAAGCCACCCCCGGTTGCGCGTCTCCTTTGACGGCGTGTGCCGCTTCACGCCCACTCACTGAGGGGCTGCCAAAAGGCAAGGAGGTTGACCATGAAGCTGTGGATGGATGTAATGCGCGATCTCGAAAGCGTAATGAACGATCACGAGCGCATACTTGACGCTTGGGCCGCCGGTGGCGTCGACGGCGTCGTGTTCGGTCCGCTCGTTTTTGGCACCGCGAAACTGTCGCAGAATGCCCAGTCCGCTCCCACCAGTGCCGTCGTGGCGGAAGCGTACGATCCAAACCCAGCGGTGTACGCACGGCTCGGCGTCGAGCCGCCGCCGGCACCGCAACACAAGCTGCCCGAAAAAAGGGCCTTGCTAGCAAAGACCATGAACGCCGCCAAAGATCGCGGGATGCAGGTTTACTGTATGTATGCCGATGGTGGGGCTGGGCCAGGCGGGCCGGGCCACCCCCTGCACGACGACCAGACGCTGGCAGCGCGGGTGGCGCGCATGGTCGATACGCTAGAGCACTTCCCGATGGCAGACGGTGCCGTAATGGACGGACCGGAGTGGGGATACGAAATCGCCCCCCATCACATGAATCACCGCTCCTACTTCTTTCACGACCTGCCGGAATCGGTCGCCCCGATGGCTGAGGCGTTGGGGTACGACTATCAAGCTATGGTAGCCGCCAAAGATCGGCTGCTATCCCTGTTCCACAACCTCGACCCAGGGCGCATCCGCGGACACGCTCGCGGCGGCCTAGTCGGAGCGTACCGCATGCTCGGCGCCGATCCCGACCTGATGGCTTGGCTGTCGTTTCGGGCCGACTCCCTGACGCGCTATTTTCGCCGCATCCGCGCCGGTGTCGCCGCCGAGCTAGAGCGCCCAGTGCGACTGGGATGCGGCCCGCGCTCGGCCGCCTTCGCCCCCTTGTGCGGGTACGATTTCGTCGATCTGGCCCAGTTCATGGATTTCCTGCTGCCCAAGCACTACTTCTTTCACCGCGGCTTCGACGGCTTTCTCGGCACGGTCTATCGCTACTCGCAGACGCTTTTGGAGTGGAATCCGGGGATTAGCGTGGCCGACACCCTCGATGTCGTGCAGGCCCTTTTCGGCATTGTCTTGCCGGGCGTGGGCGACGACCTGCTCGACTTCGAGAGTGCCCTCAATCCAGCATTTTTCGAGCAGGTGGTAACGCAGGAGACGCGACGGGCACTGGCTGCGGTGGACGACCCCGAGCGCATCGTACCGTGGCTCGACACGGGCCGCTTTCCCCACGACGGCGACCCCATGTCGGCGCGCGACCTCAAGATGTTGCTCGACGCCGCCGAAGCGGCCGGACTGCGGCGCTTCAACTACCACCACCAAGGCAACCTCAGCGCAGGGGAATGGGTGGTCATCAGCGACAAATGCGGAACCCGCTGGGACCCACGCAACAGCGACTACGAGCCGCCAGACGAGTTGGTGTTGTAGGGGCTACTCTTCCCCGGGACCGATGACGCGGCAGGCGCGGTCGCTCAAGCACTGCGGAGTCCATTTCGGCTCGCGGACGAGACGCACTTCGACCTTTCCGACGTCGCTCAGGCGAGCGCGGAGTTGTTCCTCAATGCCGTCGGCGAACCAGTTGAACCAAGTCTCGCGTCCCGCGTACGGCATGACGATATCGACGCGAATATCGCTTCTTTCGATAACGACCTCCTGCACGATGCCGATATCGACGAAGCTAAGTTGGCGCTGTCCCCAAGGCGACCCTTGAACGTAGAGCTCGAATTCGTTGGTGGCCCGCAGGGCGTCCATGACATTGTCGAGGTTGATCGGCCTAGGAACCGGAGAGGCCTCCCCCTGAGTGATCGGGTTGAGCAGACGTTGCTGATGGCCGACGAGATCGGCAAGCCCACAGTGCTCTCCCCCCTCTTCGTACCGGTGCAAGACGTAGGCGTTTTTCTCGTACACGTGCTCGCCGGCGCGCATCGCCGCGTGCTGCACCGGATAGCGGACCCAGGTGCCGGTGTGCGAGAACCCGGCGTGGGCCGGCTGCGGCCAGCTCGGGTTGGTGTTCTCGAATTCAAGATGAATACTGCCGAAGCCCTCGCCGGTTTCGCGGTTGAAATGGGTCACCCAACGCGGATCCTCGCGCTGCCAGCCTCGCGCCCCCAAACCAATCTCTCCCTCCGATCCCATCCACGCTCGTTCGGGTAGCTGCTCGCCGATGACGAACTCGTCGTTGCGGCAGTCGCGGAAACGCACGTTTTCGAGAACCTCGAGTTTCGATTCCATGATCACGTAGGGCTGACCGGCCCAGAAGCTGTAGATCACGGTAGCCATGACCTTGTGCGGCCGACCGACTTGGGGACCGATTGACAGAATCGGGTGGCCCCAGCGACGGATGCGCACGCAGACCGGTCCTCTGATCACGTCGTAGTCGAACAGGGGCGGGCCGTCCCAGTTGGTGAGCCGGTAGCGGCCGACGCGCTCGTCGCTCCAGTCGGGGCCCCAGTGAATGGTACCTTCGACGCCGTGGCCGTGTCGGTTTGCGAGTTCGGCTGGCCCCCTTTTTGAGTAGTGATCCTTCCAATTGCCGTTCATCTTGCCGAGCACAGCGCGGTAATGCTCGTTTTCCACCTCGAGGGCATATCCCTCGCCCGATACCTTGAGGTCGGTGTCGTAGTGGGGCTCGGGTGCTTCTGGGTTGCCGTAAAGCAGCAGGTAGGTCGCCGAACCCCCGGCAGGCACATCGGCGAGAAAAAACAACCGGCAGCGCAGCAACTCGTCTTCGCGGTCGATAAGATGCACTTGGCTTGGCACGACTTCTAGCGGACCGGTTGCGCTGTCGAGACGGGCGACGCGGACTTCGCGACCGAGATCGGTGATGTGGCCGGCGTGAATGTCGACGTCCGCTTCCACCGGTTCGCCCCGGCGTTCGTGTGTCGTGTCATTGACCAACACTAGGCGCTTGGCGTACTGCCAGTTAGGAAGCGATTGCGGCAGGGAGGCGGTCGAATCCCAGTCGCAGGCAGGGATGTAAATCGCAGCGTCCTTCATACTTAGCCTTTCTATGGCAAAAAAGTGAATAGGAGCACATTCCCCCGCGAATGTGCAACGGATAAGATCGATGCACAATAACTGCTGGCGCACTGCTGGGTAGTTGAACGGCCACAGCCGCGGTTGGTGCTTGGCTTGTAAAGGCCGCTGTGGCCTTTGCCGAAAACCGGCGATAGAACCGACTTCAAAGGCAACAAGCCAGATGCTCATCGAGAGCGGCACTGAGCCGGTGCAGAACCTCGGGGAACGCAGAGGACACGTCGTCCCTTTCGTTGCGCTCGAGATCGTACAGTATCTGGGGCCGATTGCGTTGAAGGTGCTTCGTCTCGTCAGGCGGAATGTGCATCGGCTCGAAGACATCCCCGCCGATGCGCTTCTTCGGGTCGTAGCCACGCACCAACTTAAAACGACCATCGAAAACCATGCGCCAAGCACTCAGGCCAGAAAATACCAAATCGCGGTGTCTGTATCCCCCTCCTCCGAGATAACCAACAAGAGAGCGACTGTCGAGGTCTTCACCAGGGGTCAATCTAGCCCATTCAAGGAAGCTGGCGGTTAGGTCGAGAGTCGTCATCGGAGCGTCGTCGCGGCCGACAGCAGCTACCCCTGGACCTGCTATTACCAAGGGAACCCCGACAGAGGCCTGTAGCGGGGATAGCTTTTGCCATTGATTGTAATCTCCGAGCATCTCGCCGTGGTCGCTGGAAAAAACAACGACCGTGTTCTCCAAATCACCCCGCTTGCCAACATGCTCTACCAAGCGTCCAAGGCACTGATCGAGGTGTTCGACCATGGCGGCCCAGTTGCGGCGCACCTCCTGGTGGGTTTCAGGAGAAATATCCTCGGTATTGAACAGAGGAGGAGGAAAATCGACCGGTGGATCGCGGTACCACCGGTGCATTGACTCGGTGACGTCCCAAGGGTGATGGGGATTCTGCAGATTCACCTCCAAGTACCACGGCTTGTCGTTGGGTGCTCGCTCGAGCAAGGCGAGGGCGTTGGTGGTAATCCAAGTGTCGAAATAGGCGTCGTCGGGTAGCGTCGTCGGGAAAGTGGCGGTCCACACGCCCTCTTGCTTGCGGCGTACGTAATCGGCCATGTGCTCTTGTGCCAAGCCGCGCTCGTGCAGGAACGACATGTACGAATCTTGCGGAACCATGTCGTTGCGGCGCATCAAGATAGCCGCTTGGTTCAGGCCGGCGTTGAAAATGGCGTTGGAAAACCCCCATTCTTCCAAGCCCTGTCGGCCATCAACTCCCCGGTGAAACTGCGGAGGGTTTCCAGATTGATTGCTGCCCACGTGGTGTTTACCGGCCGCCATGACGTGATATCCAGCTTCGTCGCGCAGGCGCAGGTGATACTTGGGCAAACCGTCAGGAGCATAGGTGTCGTTGCCCCATACTTGGGTGTGATCGTACTCTTGTCCGGCCACCAAGCAGGAGCGCGAAGGAGCGCAAACAGGCGACGGACAAACGGTGTTGGCAAGCCAAATTCCGCGATCGGCGAGTTGCCGCAGATGCGGAGTATGCACCGGAATATCCGGGTTCATTTCGACCCACTCTGGCCGCTGCTGATCGGTGAGGACGAACAGGATGTTGGGGCGTTTGTCCGGCATGGAAGTCAGACGGCCTCTTGGGCGGCGAGTAAGGCGGCGATATTGGGCCGCCCCGGGACGAGGTTTCAGACGAACGAACCTCCAATGGGTTGGTTGCCGACCATGCCGGTGAAATAGTCGATGATCAGCCACATTCCCGAGACAAAAATCTGTCCCACAATCAGGCCAAGGAAAAACGGTCTAGTGCTGTTGTACAGCGCTGGCCCTCCGTATTTGAGCACTACTGATTTGATCGCCCACGCAATGAATACACTGAACCAGACGTAGTTCATAATAAAAAACGTACTAGTGGCGAAACCCAGAGGATGCACGGGCCACCACACGAACCGCGCCCTGATGTAGGCCAGCAAGCCCATCACCAACGCTCCTAAACCGGTGAACAACCAGCCGCCTAGATGAGCCGAAGTGGGGTTGGACAGGATGACGGCCATGTAGTTGGCCGCGTTGCGGGGTACGCCAATAAACCAGAATCTGTGGAGATTGACGCCCCCATAGGTGTAGGACAGCGTCATGACGCTCCAGATGGAACTGGCTAAGGCGATCACCACGGCCAGAGCCACGCCCCAGATCAGCCTCCTCCTATCTCCTTTGAGCAGTTCGGCGATTTTTAAGGCGTTGGCAAAACAGGGCATGAAAAAGATGCGGATATTAGCCGCCCACACATAGGTAAATCCCAAAGCCACGATGCCCGAAGCACCCAACACGCTAGTGCCCAAGCCCGACACAACAAAATCCGCCGGTGTCAGCGGCGTACGGATGACGGCCACTCCCCCTTCTACCACGGCCCGAGTCAGGGTCATGAAGACGACGAAAACTGCAAAAAGAAAAACCGGAACGACCCACAAGGGGAGGCCCGACTTCCACAGCCAAATACTGATGATTAGTAGGCCGACGAGCAGGCCCCAGACCGCGGTTCGGTAAGACAAAATTTCATCCCTGTCGTCTATCTCCTCATTCCCTTTGAAAGCCTTGCTGAATACGCCCTTGAGGTGGCTTCTACCCATCCATAGGCCGGATAGTACCAGCACAATCATGGCCCCCATAGCTTGGTGCGCTAAATAGGGGCCGCTGGAATTGGCAAAGCGGCTCAGCTTTTCAGCACTCTCGATGCCCAGCATGTTGAAGACGCCCCGCTCGATATTGGCTACTAGGAAAAACAACCAGAGCCCCAAGGCTACATCTCGGCTGAGCAGATAGGCAAAGCCGACCAAGCCCAGATTGAACATGACGATGAGCACGGTCGTATTCCTAAAGATGGTAAACTGGCTCGTCAGGATGCCTTGGTCGCCGAACTGGCTCATGCCCGGGATGAAGGGAAAATAGTTGTACAGGGCACTGTAAGACCCCAACAAGAAGGGAATGGAAAAGCCTATCCACATGACCGGACTTTTGCAGAAAGGCTTGACCCAAGAACGCTTTTCGTTACTGCTACATACCCCTTGCTCTTCATCTTGGATCATCGCGAGTGGGACCTGCACCAGCGGGTAGAGCAGCTTTTCGTGTTCAATCCACTGCCGCCGCACAATGACCATCAGGCATATAGATACCCAGTAACTGGCGATGATGAACAGACACCAGTACAGGATAGGCTCGACCCAGACGCTCCAAGGCACAGAGAGGCCCTGGGGCAAACCTTCGTAGAAATGCCTAATAGCCTCGGGATCTTGGGGGGCTATCCACCTAGGCACATAGGGGTGGATGATCTCTTCCCACTTATTTTCAGGCGAAGCATAGTAGTAGATTCCGGCGACAATAGGCAGCAAGTACTCGGAAAAACCAATAGTCGGGATAGCCGTGGCCAGCAGGGCCATGATATAGACCACGGCCAACTCGGGCGGCAAAAGAGCATACCGCCGTCTGACGAAGCTCAGAACCACATTGACAATCCCCACAAAAATAAAAAAGACAAAAATCGCAGCCGGTGTATTGAGGTTGTGGGCCAGCAGCGAACCCTTGATGATCATATTGGTGTAGGGCAGGACCAGACCAATGAAAAGAGCCATGAGTGAGCCGACGAGCAGAGACCGAAAAGTCACGCCTGGCTCGCCCATCTCGTCGCCACTTGGCAGGATAGGGCATCCCGATTGAATAGCTTTTTGCATGTCTTGTAGGATATAGATGCTCGCCGTAGGCTTACAAGTAGCCCAAGACATTCCCCGTCATACCAGTGAAGTAGTCAATCACCAGCCACATACCCGCCACCACTACTTGGCCTAAAATTAATCCTAGAAAAAAGGGTCGAGTCCGGCTATAGGCGGCTGCCCCCCCGTACTTGAGGGCGATTGTTTTGAACAACCAAGCCAAAAAAATACTAAACCACACCCAGTTCATAATGTAGAATGTGCCCGTGGCAAAGCCCAAGGGATGGATTGGCCACCACACGAAGCGGTAGCGAATGTAAGTGAATAGACTCATCAAGAAAGCGCCCAAGCCCGTGAAGGCCCAGCCCTCTAGGCTGGCCGGTACGGGGCTGTCGAACTTGGGGGCGACATAGGTGAAAGCCTTCTGCGGAACGAAGATAAAGAAAAAATTGTGCAAGTTGATGCCGCCGTGGGCATACGCCATTTCCATAACTAGATAAATAGAGCTGGACAAGGTGAGGACAAGGGCTAGCAATACAGCCCACAGCAGCTTCCTTTTGCTACCTTTGATCTCTTCGGCCAGTTTGAGGGCATTGGCGAAACAAGCCATAAAGAAAATGCGCACGTTGGCACTCCATACGTAGGTGAAGGCCACGCCGATCAAGCCAGAGGCCCCCAAGGCAGTCGTACCTAGGCCGGAGATGGTAAAATCAGCAGGGGTGATAGGCGTCCGCAGTACGGAAATTCCCCCTTCAACCACAGCCCTAGTAAGCGCGATGAAGACGACAGCCGCCGCCAAGAGAAACACCAAAACGATCCACAGCGGGATACCTGACTTCCACAACCAGCCGATCATCACCGCTAGGCCTGCCACCAAACCCAGCACGGCGTTGCGGTAGGATAGTACCTCTCCAGAATCGTCAATGCGGGTGTCCCCTTGCAACGCTTTGATAAAGACATCGCGCAAATGCCCCCGTCCCATCCACAATCCAGCAAGTACTAGTACGATCATCGCCCCCATCGCCTGATGGGCCATGTGCGGGCCGACTAGATTGGCAAAACGGCTCAGGTCTTCCGTGCTGTAGATGCCCAGCACATTAAAGACCCCCCGCTGCAGGGAGGATAGCAAAAAGAAAAACCAGAACCCCAAGGCAACATCTCGGCTCAACAGATAGGCAAAGCCGATCAGCGCTAGGTTCATATCTAGACGGAGGTACGTAGTGCCGCGGAAGAGATGGAAGTCGGTTGAGGTGGTGATGCGGGGCACGAATTCGTAGTAGCTATGCAGGGCATTTATGTGGCCAATGAGGAAGGGAATGGCAAAACCCAGCCACATAGCCGTATTAGAAAAAAAAGGAGCTAGCAGGGTCCGTCTCCCATTGTCCTGAATCATCTCTAGGGGAACCTCGGCCAAAGGATAAAGCAGTTTTTCGCTTTCCATCCACTGGCGGCGCACGATAACCATGGCGCAGATGGATACCCAGTAGAAGGCGAGGATGAACAGGCACCAGTAGGCCAAGGGTTCGACCCAAGCACCCCAAGGCAGTGGCCGCCCTTCGGGTAGCCCTTCGTAGAAATAACGAATGGCGTCGAGGTCTTGGGGGACCATCCATTCGGGTACATGGGGGTGGATCAAGTCTGCCCAGTTGTTTTCAGGGGTGGCAAAGTAGTACAGCCCGGTGGTGATGGGCAAAACGTATTCGGTGAAGCCGATCGTGGGGATGGAAGTGGCTACCATCGCCATGATATAGACCACCGCCAATTCCCCTCTCGACAGGGCCAAACCCCGGTGGAACAGGTGCAACAGCGGATTGAGGAAAAGGACGAGGATGAAGAAGATAAAGAGGGCGACCGGTGTGCTGAAGTTGTGCGCTAGCACCGTCCCCTTGATGACCATATTGGAGTATGGTACGGCAACGCCGATGAAAATTGAGGCTACGCCACCGATTAGCAGGGCTTTGAAGGTAACGCCGCCGCCCGAGTTTTTCACCTCACTTGCCATGTATCAGTCCGTTCCGGCTGCCGGCGATGAACTTCGGCGGTAGCCGGGGGGAGACCGGCAACCCAAACCGGCCTCAACTCAAGCCCAGTGCTGTCAGGGACCAGATCGGTCGCCTGCTCAGTCGGCGTAGTAATAACCGTAGAGAATCATCATTTCATCGGCGCGCGTGAACCCGAAGTTGAGCTTCCGCTCGTTGTCGTTGTCGTAGGTGGCCCTAATCCTGAAGCCTTGGCCCTCTTCGACCATGAGCGGCGGGTCGAATCGGAGCGGGGCTGGGTGTTCCCAGTCGTAACTGACATAAACCAATTCCCCATCCCGGGGGCCGCCAATGAGTTCGGCGGTGAATTCCTCCATGCGGTCATGGGCGTGGGAAACGAGTTGGAAGATGTGCCTGTCCTCCTTAAAAATGAACTCTTTCTCCAAGGAAGTGACTTGGCCAGCGGGCAGATCGATATCGAAGTTGCTCAGGGCGAAGACCTCGGCTACTCGTTCCACTTCCGCAGGTTCAATGAGATGCAGATTGACAAATACTTCGCCTATCGCGACTTGATCGGTGGCATTGGCATAGTGAGAGTTCATATCAAGTCCCGTTCCAGCCGGCAAACGCATGGCTACGCCGGAAGGCAAACTGAGGTCAAGGCGCGTAGATTGGGCGATTGCGATGGGCACCTGGTACTGCATGACCCGCCAGTCGAACAGGTCGTACCCTTCGGCGTCTTGGTAATTACCTGCGGCGTCGCGCAGGTCGCGATAGATCGCCGGTTCGGGAATGACATCGGCTGGGGTGTAGTCGGGAAACTGGTTGAGAATGAAGTGGTGACTCCCCGCCCGCATAGACAATTCAAAGCGGTTGACGAAGAGATCCTCGGCGTGGTCAAGGGGCTGATAAAAATAGACCTCGCGCTCGTACCGCGGCGCGACCTCAAAAGGACCTAAGTGGAGTTGGATGCCATTGAACGGCGGATTTAGCGGCTGAAACTCCGGTACCGCATAGCGCTCCTCGTCCTGCAGCAGGGCTACGTCTGCTATCACTCCTTGTTCGGGAGCTCCGGCGCGGATCCACTGGCGGATGAATTCGAGTTCTCCATTAGTCAGCGGCGGCCGCCCCAGCGGCATCTGTGCGCCATAAGCGGGATGGTCGGCGTAGAAGTGCTCTTGGTCGGGCGCGTTAATTTTTTCCCAAAGGTAACTCTTGAAAAGACCCCCAAGCCCCTCATTGCTCAGCAAGATCAAGCCGTCTTGGGCGGCCGCAGTATTGCGCGGTACAGTATTGATCAGTTGGCTGTACGCTAAATCTGGCGTCAGGATCAAGCCTGACTGCCGAGCGAAGGAGGTGCCGGCACTGTGGCAGCTAACGCAGTTGGAGGCGAAGATATCGTGCTGAATTACGTTCCAAGTCGATACTTCCTCGGGCTCTACCGAGCGGCCGGAATCGCAGCCGCTGAGAGACCAACTCATAGCACTGAGCAATGCGCTTAGGACAAAGCCAATTCGCCGCATAGCTATCCTCCACAAGTGCGGGGATAATGAGATGATAGGGCCATGTGCCACAGCCGTGCGATAAGACCGACAACCCACGCTGCTGACCTATTATTCCAGATACCATCATTTTGCGCGATTGTCAAGTTTTACTGCACACTAGGATGTTTGGGTGCCGATTTCTCGCAACTTTCTAATCAGTCTAGGCGGGGTTTTTGTTATCTAAGTATAAGTAGAGCGGGCAATTTTTGATTGATATACTCGTTGATTTCTTTGTATAGTTCTCTCCTCTGCATGGATGAGCGCTATTTTTTTCACATGTAACTGTTCGCAATCTGGGCCGAATTGCGGAGTTGAGTTTTTGCAGATGCCATTCACCGCTCGGCAATGGTTCCGGTGATTTTCGCCCTACCACAATAGCGAGATCATGGTTGCCTTATTCCGTTTGTCGATCTGGAGCCTCTCTTTGTGGGCTGGTCTCGCAGCCAGACCCGTCTCTGGGTTGGTCATCTACCGATTGGGCGGCGAAGCACTGGCCCCGCCTCCAGAAGCAGAGCGTGAAGGGGTGGAATTCATCCAGCTAAGCTGGACTGATCTCGATCCTTCCCTAGGCGGCGAGACCGTCGAACTGGATATAGACTCCGCCGCGATCCAGCCTCTTGAACGCGATCCAAACTTCAATATCGCCCCCGGAATTGAAGAACATGGTGGGGAGCATGTCAGACCCAATGTGAATGTGGAAGTATGGGATGGAGATGTCAGTATACCTTGGGTGGCGGCCAGTTATCTGTGTGGCGCACTCAGCAGATTTTTCTGCGTAGACGATTTTGGCCGGCAAGGCACGGCTAATATCAACTTAGGCAGCCCCTATCTTATCGACCGGGTACGAATTATATCCGGCCTGACCGATCCGAGTAAAATAGTGCGGACCTTCCGCATTTACATCGCGCCAGAGTTACCTTGGAAGAATAGATCTCTCATCGATCATCCTCCGCCGTATTCGCCCTGGGTCGTCGAAGTGCGCGACAACCGAGAGCAAATCATCGACATCCCCATCCCGCCACAAGAAGGAACGACCTTTGTGCAAGTGGCCATCAGCGAACACCGCGAGGACTGGGAAGTAAACGAGATAGAAGTCTACGCCAAAGGGCTGGTCGAAAAGGCCAGCTATATCTCTAATATCCTCGATTTTGGTCAACCAATGGCTTGGGGCGACCTGCGCTGGTCGGGACGACAAGACCCCAAAGCACGCGTCCTCATCCAATCCCGATCCGGCCAAGACGATGATCCCGACCTGTTCTGGCGTTTCACCGGACGCAGCGACGAAAAAATATCCGTCAGCCGAACTACCTACGCCAAATTAGCTATCGGCGAAAAAGCCGGCATCGGCTACGATCATGCTAACTGGACGTTCTGGTCCGCTCCCTACGCCTTTGCCAACGGTAACGGCACCCCCATCGTGTCGCTGAGTCCACGACGCTACCTCCAACTCAAAGTCGACTTTCTGCCCCAAGACGACGATGGTGGACAGGTGGACTTTCTCGAAGTACGCGCTTCCCCACCGGTAGCCACTCAGCTAGTCGGCGAGATCTGGCCTGTGGAGGTAAAGGTGGGACAGCCGCAGCAGTTCACCTATGCGGTGCGACCAACCCTTGGCACCAACGACGAGGGCTTTGACCGGTTGGCGATAGCGACCTCGTCGATTGTCGAGGGGGTCGCTGCGGTGCGCATCGGCGATGAGCCGGTGTCTTACGCGGTGGAGGTGTCCGAACCACACCGGGTGGTAGTGGGTTTTCCGCGGCTGACGGTCGAGGATTCAGGGGCTTTGGTGGAGGTGGTTTTCCAAGCCCAAGTATTGCGCTATGGCTCTACCTTTGCCGCACAGGTATGGGATAGCGCCCAGCCGCTGGAGGTGCATCAGGGAGTTCAAGGGGGCGATGCCAGTCCCGCCTATGAAGGCAATCGGATGTGGGTGGCCACAACAGCCCGAGAGCAGGCGGTGTTACAAGTGCGGGCGGCGTCAGTAATCTTGACGCCCAACGGGGATGGGCGCAATGACACAGTAGGACTGGGCTACGATTTACTGGAACTGACGGGACCGGCGTCTGTAGGGGTGGCGGTGTGGGATTTGTCGGGGCGGCTGGTGCGTCAGGTATACGCGGGGCGAGACGATGTGGGCACGTATGAGCGGATGTGGGATGGCCGCGATGAGTTAGGACAGCTAGTGCCGCCGGGACTCTACCTATACCGCGTCTCCGTCGATGCCGACCACCAAATGGTCAGGCAAGCCAAGCTCCTGCACGTGGTGTACTGAGCAATTTTTCGTTTGCCTTAGGCCCATCTTATGAGCGACCTATTCCGTTCGTTGCCCTGGGCTCTCTCTCTGTGGATTGGCTTCGCGACTGGAGAAGCCTCTGGGTTGGTCATCTACCGTTTCGGCGGTGAAACGCTAGCACCACCGCCTGAAGCGAGTGGCGAAGGGGTGGAATTTATCCAACTGAGCTGGACCGATATAGATCCTTCCCTAGGTGGAGAGGCCGCCGACCTAGATATAGACGCCGCCATCCGGGCTCAAAAACGCGATCCCACTTTCAATATAGCGCCTAACGTCGAAGAAAAGGGGGGAAGCCACGTTAGACCCAACGTCAATGGACAGGTCTGGGATGGGGACGAGAGCACTGTCTGGTTGGCAGACAGATATCTGTGCGCCGAATTCGAGGCCTATAGTCTCATTTGTATTGACGATTTCGGCACCCCGGGTACGGCTAATATTTTTTTAGGTGGTCGCTACCTCATCGACCGGATCCGGGTGAAATCCGGGTTGGACGACCCAGGTAAAATTGTGGGCTCCCTCCGCGTTTTCATGTCCCCGCTTCTTCCCACCATGAGGATCACTTTCAATCCTCCGCCCTTTGCCCCTTGGATCGTCGAGGTGCGCGACAATCGAGAGCAGATTCTCGACATCCCCATCCCACCACACGAGCAAGTGGAATTCGTGCAGGTAACGGTCGGCGAGCACAACGAGGACTGGGAAGTCCACGAGGTAGAAATCTACGCCAAAGGCTTTGTCGAACAAGCGACGTATATCTCGAACATCCTCGATTTTGGTCAGCCCATGGCCTGGGGCGACCTGCGCTGGTCCGGGCAACAAGACCCCAAAGCCCGCGTCCTCATCCAATCCCGCTCCGGACAAGACGAAGGCCCCAACCTGTTCTGGCGATTCACCGGACGAGGCGATGAAAAAATACCTGTCAGCCGAACTACCTACGCCAAGTTAGCTAGAGCCGAAAAAGCTGGTATCGGCTACGATCATGCTAACTGGACGTTCTGGTCGGCCCCCTATGCCTTTGCCGACAGCAGTGGTACCCCCATCGTGTCGCTGAGTCCACGACGCTACCTACAACTCAAGGTTGACATTCTCCCCCAAGACGAAGACAGTGGACAGATGGACTTTCTCGAAGTGCACGCTTCCCCACCGGTGGCCACGCAGTTGGTCGGCGAGGTCTGGCCGGTCGAGGTCGCCGTAGGACAGCCGCAGCAGTTCACCTACGTGATGCGGCCGACCATTGGAGTTGATAATGGCGGCTTTGACCGGTTGGAAGTGGCCACCGCGGCGCGACTAGGACCCGTAACCCAAGTGCGCATTGGCGATGAGCCGGTAGATTATGCAGTAGAAGCGATGGAGCTACACAGGGTGGTCGTGAGCATCCCGCGGCTGACATCTCAGGATTCGGGCGCTTTGGTCGAGGTGCTCTTCGAGGCGGAAGTGCTGCGCTATGGCTCAGCTTTTTCAGTGCGGGTGTGGGACAGTGCCCAGCCATTGGAGGTGCCCCAGCGCGTGCAGGAGGGCGATGCTACTCCCGTCTATGAGAACAATCGGGTGTGGGTGGCCACCCGGGCAGAGCATCAGGGCGTGTTACAGATGGTCAGGAAGCCGGCGGTTTTGACGCCCAATGGGGATGGACACAACGATGTGGTGGGATTGGAGTATAGCTTGGTGGAGTTGACAGGTCGGTCGTGGGTGGTAGTGGCCGTGTGGGACTTGTCGGGTCGTCGGGTGCGTCAGGTGTATGAGGGCCTGGATGGGGTTGGTGCGTATGAACGGGTGTGGGATGGTCGCGATGCGTCGGGACGGCTGGTGTCGCCGGGGCTATACCTATACCGCGTCTCTGTCGAGGCCGACCACCAAGCGGTCGAGCAAGCCGGACTCCTGCACGTGGTATATTGAACAATTTTTCGTTTGCCGTTGGCCGTCCGCGAAAAGTCAACTTTCGCCATCTGAGCAGATATTCGTATCTATATGAAGACATGTAGCTAATGTAGTAATCGTAGGATTGTTTCTTCTACAGATCCCTATTCCCCAAGGTCCATCTTATGAGCGACCTATTCCGTTTGTCGACTTGGGCTCTCTTCCTATGGATTGGCTTCGCGACTGTAGAAGCCTCTGGGTTGGTCATCTACCGTTTCGGCGGTGAAACGCTAGCGCCACCGCCTGAAGCGAGTGGCGAAGAGGTGGAATTTATCCAGCTAAGCTGGACCGATATAGAGGAAGACCGCGGTGGGAAAGCCACTGAGGTAGGTTTGGATAGCACTAGCATCTGGCCTCTGAAACGCGACCCGGACTTCAATATCGCACCTCGAATCGAAGAGAAGGGAGGAGCGCATTTAAGGCCTAATATAAATGCAGAGGTGTGGGATGGGGATACGGGTGTCTTCTGGCTGGCAGAGAAATATATATGCGCCCAATTCCGCGGCCGAGGCTCCTGTACCGACGACTTCGGTCGCCAAGGCACAGCTAATATTTTTTTAGGCACTCGTTATCGCATTGATCGGATTCGGATTATATCCGGGTTGACCGATCCGAGCAGAACTGTACGGACCTTCCGCGTCCACATTGGGCCGCTGCCCGTGGGCATCTCTTTTAGTCTAACTCCCGAGCCGTTGTCGCCTTGGATCGTCGAGGTGCGTGACAACCGAGAGCAGATATTGGATGTACCCATTCTAGCACACGAGGATGTGGAATTTGTTCAGGTGACGGTCGGCGAACACGGCGAGGACTGGGAAGTCAACGAGATAGAAATCTACGCCAAAGGCTTTGCCGAACAAGCAACTTATATCTCGAATATCCTCGATTTTGGTCAGCCCATGGCCTGGGGCGACCTGCGCTGGTCCGGACGACAAGACCCCAAAGCCCAAGTGCTCATCCAATCCCGATCCGGACAAGACGAAGACCCCGACCTGTTCTGGCACTTCACCGGACGAGGCGACGAAAAAACACCCGTCAGCCGAACCGACTACGCCAAGTTAGCGGTGGGCGAAAAAGCCGGTATCGGCTACGATCATGCTAACTGGACGTTTTGGTCGGCTCCCTATGCCTTCGCTGACAGCTGTGGGACCCCTGTCGTGTCGCTGAGTCCTCGACGCTACCTGCAACTCAAAGTCGACTTTCTCCCCCAAGACGAGGACGGTGGACAGGTGGACTTTCTCGAAGTGCGCGCTTCCCCACCGGTGGCCACGCGGTTGGTCGGCGAGGTTTGGCCTGTCGAGGCAACCGTAGGACAACCTCAGCAGTTTACCTATGTGCTGAGACCAACCATTGGCACCGGAAACGAGGGCTTTGACCGTTTAGAGTTGGCCACCGCGGCGCGGCTAGAATCAGTAACTCAAGTGCGCATCGGCGATGAGCCAGTGTCTTATGCAGTGGAGGTAGCTGAGCCACATCGGGTAGTCGTGAGTATACCTCGGCTGACGGCTCAGGATTCGGGTGCTTTGGTGGAGGTGATTTTCGAGGCAGCGGTGTTGCGCTATGGCTCGACGTTTTCAATGCGGGTGTGGGATAGTGCCCTGCCATTGGAGGTACCTCAGAGCGTACAGGGAGGCGATGCCACTCCCACCTATGAGAACAATCGGTTGTGGGTGACCACCAAGACGGAGCATCAGGACGTGTTGCAGATGAGCAGGAAGCCAGCGGTTTTGACGCCCAACGGGGATGAGCATAACGATGTAGTAAGATTGGGATATAGCTTGGTGGAGTTGACAAGTCGCCCTTGGGTGGTAGTGGCCGTATGGGACTTATCGGGTCGTCGGGTTCGTCAGGTGTATGAAGGCTTGGATGGAATTGGTACGTATGAACAACTATGGGATGGTCGCGATGCGTCGGGACGGCTGGTGCCGCCGGGGCTATACCTATACCGCGTCTCTGTCGAGGCCGACCATCAAACAGTCGAGGCGATAAAACCGCTACATGTCGCCTATTAAAATTGCCTCAATATTTCCGGTAGCCGTTGCAGTCATGTACCGCTAGGCCGGGCTCTAAGTCCTCTTTTAGGGGGATGTCCCCGCCCGCCGTAGTCGCTCGGCGGCTTCGAAGGCAGTCTGGGCCAATTCTCGTCGCCCAGTTTGCATGTAGAGCACCCCTAGATTGGAGTGGGCAACGGCCACATCAGGTTCGAGGTGCAAGGCGCGGCGCAGGGCCTTTTCGGCCGGAGCGTATTCACCTCGCTGCAAGTACAAAGCTCCAAGGTTGCGGTGAGCAGCGGCAAACTCTGGCTCTAAGTCTATAGCTTGCCGCAAGTGCCGAATTTGCTCGTCTTGGCGTCCTAGGTGGTGGCAGGCATTCGCTAGGGCGTAGAAGCCTTTGGCTCGTTGCTGGGCTTTCAAGGCTGTAGTAAAAAAGTCATACGCCCGCAGATAGTCTCGCTGGTCCAAGTGGAGATAGCCCAAATAGTAGTGGCCCTCGTATTGAATGGCGGGACGAGGATCCCTGGCGAGCACCCCAAGGAGGCGGGATTTGGCTTCAGCGAAGCGCTGCTCTCTGCGGAGAAGATTGCCCAGATTGAGCTGGGCTCGAGAGTGATCAGAGGCCAGAGCAAGGGCTTGGCGGTACGCCGTTTCAGCTTCACGAGGCCGACTCTGCGCTTCGTACACCGCGCCCAAACTACTGTACACATCGGCATCGTCGGCATCGTCTCGGAGTGCCTGCAAATAGGCCGACTCGGCGTGGTCATATGCTTGATTGCGCATGTGGACCTGTCCTTGGAGCCAAGCAGAACGCAGGTGATCCACCTGTGCAGGCTCAATTCCAGTGTGTCCCAGTGCAAAAGCAGCACCCAGCCCCAGCGCCAAGGCAGCACTGCGCCGCCACGGATGCCCCTTTAGACTTAGGGTACCTTGGCGGACCGCTTCGGCGGCAAAAAGCATCAGAAAAGGCACCGCGGGAAGTCGATAGCGAGCGCACACCGTGAAGAGCAGGCCCGAGACCAAGTAGGATAGGCCGAAACCGTAGAGCAAGCCGTATTGGCGCCATTGGCGCCAATTCCATACCAACCCCACTAGTGCTAAGGGCGCGACAACGCCAAAGCCGAAAACATTCAGGCGACTCAGGTAGGAATGCGCCTCGTAAAAGTGGATGTCAACGCTCACGGGGACTTCAAAGGTGTGCCAGAACAGTCTGAATTTGCGGTAGAGCAAATGGAGATAGGCAAGCGGCTGCTCAACCATGAAGCCGAGGCCCGCGCTCAGATAGAACCGTCCTCTATCGGCTGGCGAAGTGGCCATATCTGCTTGGTAGGGCCGTATTTCGAGGCGTTGCCAGTCCAGCCCTTGGCGTGCATACGGGGTGCCGTCAGCCGCCGGGTTATTGCCCATGTAAAAGCTCCAAGCCCCTTGGAATGGGAGCGGCGTACCTTGGACGAGATAGTTGTGGACTAGGAACGGGGTCAGCACGGCGCAGAGGCCCAAACAGAAAGGCACCAGTAATCGGGTCCGAGTCCGTTGGTAAAGCCACCACAGGGCCACCGGCGTCAGCAACAGGGTATTGCTGCGCGTCTCGACTAGCAGGCCCAGTAGCGCCCCGGCCCCGGCGGACGACCAATAGCTAGGCCGGTCGGAACAACGCACCAGTTGGATCACCAAAAGCAGTTCGATGAAGATGGTCAGGGTGGTAGCCAGCAGTTCGCCGTTGTACAGCATAAAGGGCCAATACCCAACTGCCATCAGGCCGGCTAGTAAAGGGGTGGGCGGAGCAAAAAAACGACCAGCAATCGCGTAGAGTAGGGCGCAAGAAAAAGCCCCGAGGACCGCTTGGAATAGACGCGTACCCACGAGCTCGGCACCGCTCAGTTTGAGCAGGGCCAACAGCGCGGGATAGAGCGGACCGTGGACATACAGACGCGTCGTGGTGCGCCACCCCTCGCCTTCAAGCAGGGCCTCGGCTAGATGATCGTACTCCCAAGCGTCGAGGATCAGGGCGTGCGAGTAGAGTGTATCGCGGGTTTCCACCAAGTAGGCCAGACGCAGAATTAGGGCCAAGAGGAAAAGAGCGATGGCATGGCGGCTGTTTATAGACATAGACAAGACGCCGACAGCAGGGGCCTGTTTCTCGACACGGACGAAAAAGTTGGCTTTATTGGGATCCGTAGGTTGTACATTCCGCCTCTGGACCAATAGCCATAGAAGCGTGAGAGGAAAATGATGAAATATCTAAGTCCCAAGGCAATAATACGCCTTATACCCGCCGCGACAAGATGGGGAATCGGAGCGGCCCTGTTGGCTATTTGGGGGACTGGCTGCGCCAATCAGGAGGAAGAAGCCCTCCAGCCGGAGGCGGATCTCGCCACAGGCCCGGATTCGACCGCCCAAGAGAAACTGGAACTGGCCCGGGTCGGCGATCGATCCATCACCGCTGGCCAACTGCGGGCGTTCTACGGCAAAATCCCCGATTACCTCCAGAGTGACCGGGAAGGGCTAGATAAGAAACGCAATCATTTACAAACGCTCATCGATATGGAGCTACTGCAGTTGGAGGCCAAGGAGCGAGGGATAGATCATCTGCCGGTCTTTACCTACAAGATAGCCCAGTACAGGAAGGAAAAGCTCGTTGGCCTCTACCAGATCAAAAAGATCAAGGTGCAAGTCTCGGGGCAGGAGGTCCGCGATTACTTTCAAAAACAGGGCTTGGCGCGCAAGGTCCGCTTTGCCCAACTCATCACCACCAGTGCCGACAGTGCTTGGTCGGCACTGCGCGAGATCAACTCGGGACGCGATTTTGGCACCGTGGCCGAGCAGTGGTCCATCCACGAGCCGACCCTGGCGCAAGGAGGAGATACCGGTCGGTATGTCGGCAAGCTGGATATGCCGCCTTATCTGCGTGCGCCCCTTTTCGCACTTGAAAAAGGAGCAGTAAGCCAACCCATAGACATAGGTAATCACTTCGCCCTTTTCCAAGTCCTAGATTCAATTGAAACCGGGCTAGACGCCGAGCAATTCCAACAGATCTACCGCCAATTCTTCATCGAGCGCAGCGTCGAGGCAAGATCTGCCCTGACCGATAGCCTCAAAGAAGCCCTCAAACTCGAAAGGGACCCGCGGGGGTTGGACGCTTTCTCAGCGGCGCTGCATACGGGGGCTGCCTCCGAAAATGAAGAGGTGCGGGCCCTTGTTCTCTACCACTATGAAGGGGGAACGATCACGGCCGGCGATGTGCTCAATGCCGCCAGTCAACTCAAATACAAAACGCTGGACTTGCGTAGCAAAGAGGCCGTTATCGAGTACGCCGAAGGCACCTTGGTCCCGGATGCACTCTTTGTCGCGGCCGCCCTACAGGAGGGCCTCGATCGGGAAGCGGAAGTAACGCAATGGCTGGCGAAGAAACGGGAACGGGAATTGGTCGTGCAGTTGCGCGTCCAAGTGTTGAAGGAGCGCGTAAGCATTTCCGCCGAGGATATCCGCCGCGAATACGAAGAAAATCCCGACCGCTACATGCAGCCCGACCAAATCGAGATCCAAGAAATCCTCGTCGCCACTGAAGAAGAAGCCCAGGATTTGCTCGAACGTCTCCGGCGGGGCGCGTCCATGGGGGACTTGGTACGCCAGTACTCCAAACGCGCTCCAGAGCTGCGAGACGCCGAGGGCCGACGGCATTTTACGATGGCAGCCGCAGCGGAGTACGGACGCTTGGTGGCAGCCGCCCACAAAGCCCCCGTGGGCCAGCTAACCGGGCCGCTACAGGTGCGCGAAGGATACTCTATTTTCAAGGTATTGTCCCGCGAGCAGCAGCGCGCCTCTTTTGTAGAAGCCCAAAAGCGGGTGCGGGCCACCGTCAACTGGATCAAGAAGCAGCAGGTATTTGAGCAATTCTTGGCCGAGTTACGAACTAAGTACGCGGCACAGGTCGAGACCCGGGAGGATAATCTAAAACGCGTCCTCACCAGCGGCTAGGTCGGAATCCTCCCCGCCGGGGCTAGCTAGGTGGGGAAAGGTGCCAAATGTCACAGCACAACACCGGGCGCATCCCTTTCAGATGGGGTACGGGTGTCATCCTGTTGCTGGCACTGGCACTGCGCTGGCCGATACCTGCGCCGTCTTGGACCCACTTCGACGAGATTGCCTTCATAGTTCTGCCGCTGGGTTTCTGGAGCGGCGATCTCAATCCCCACTACTTTAACTACCCCACCTTTCACTTCTACCTCAGTTCACTTTTGTACCTGCTCTACTATCTGGCGACAAGTGCCGAATCAGTGGAGCAGTTCGTGGCCTATCACTTGCTGGTGGACGGCCGAGATTTGCTAGCGCTAGTGCGCGGGGTCAACACCCTGCTGGCCGTTGCTACAGTGGGAGCCATCGCCTGTCTAGGCCGACGCCTCTACGGCGTCAGCGAAGGACTCTTGGCCGCCCTGATTTTGGCGACCATGCCGCTAGCCGTGCGTTTTGCCCATCTAGCCATCGTGGATACGCCGGCTGTTTTCTGGGCCGTAATGGCCCTGTTATGGGCCGTGCGGGCTCGACAGGCAGGGCGCGTCCGGGATTTTCTGGTGGCGGGTATTTTTACAGGCTTAGCTGGAGCGACCAAGTACCCAGCGGTCCTAGTGGCAGTACCGGTGGCCACGGCGATTTTGCTGGGGCGACCTTGGCCACGAAGGCATATCATTTGGATGGTCAGCGGGACCGCGTTGAGTTTTGCCTTAGCCACGCCCTTTATCTGGCTCGACGCCGGGCAGTTTTGGGACCATTTCGCCGATATGGGACGGACCCATTTGCTGGCCGATTCGCGTACAGAGGAACAGGCTTGGCTCTACCACCTGCGTTACACTTTGCGCCACGGCCTCGGGGTGGTAGCTGTCGTAGCCGCAGCCTGGTCCCTGCTCTGGGGAATCGGCCAGCGGCAGTGGCAGGAACTCGTCTTGCTGGCTGGTATCATCCCCTTGGCCGCTGTTCTCGCCCTTGCTGGCTCCACTTTCATGCGCTATGCCCTACCCCTTGCTCCTCTGCTAGCCCTGCTCATCGGGCGTTTGGTTGGAATGGGATGCAAGTACCCCTTGGTAAGTGGCTTGGTCATCCTGACCCTAGTAGCCGAGCCCCTGTACGCCTCGCTCCGCACTAGGTCCCTACTCAGCGGCCAAGACACCCGCCTAGAGGCTCAGGCTTGGCTCCAGACCCACCTTCCCCAGTACCAGCGTCTGATCCAAGTGGCCTCGAAGTGCGGCCAACTCCAGGTGCTAACACCCGAGCGCGTACAAGTGCGGCAGACTCACTACCTACAAAGCTACGGTAGCGAAGCGTTGCTACGGGCGTACGCCCTACTGGCCCAGCGCGACGATCTGCCGCCCCTGTACTTAGAGGTGAAGGCGACGAAGGCCCAAGACAGCACTAGTGCCCCAGCCGCGATCATCCACTATCAGCATCCAGTGTGTCCCGAGCAGGACATCCCGCCCGATTCCCAGTCCCTCCTAGCGGCGAGCCAATGGCGGGCCGTCTTTTCACCGGGCCGAGTGGAAGCAGCTATTTTCGACCAGATGGACTGGTACTTTTTGCCGATCGCCGGATTTGACCAAGTAGAAAAGACGGGACCCGTCGTTCGATTGGGCACGCGGTCTGTGAACGAGACTTCGGTTCGGATAGAGACCCCTTCCTTCTTTGAGGCACTGCACTGGGTCTTGCGCGGTCACCAAGCTAGGGTCGAGAAAAATTGGCGGGACGCCTTGCAGGCATACAATCGGGTTTTGGAAATTGCGCCTAGGCCCGAGGAATTAATCGGCCTAGAAGTGGGACGCTATCTCTACACCCAGATGGGGCGGACCTATGCTCAAATAGGCCAACTGGAGCAGGCCGTGCGCTTTTTGGAACAGGCCGTAGCACTGAAGCCAGCGTACCAAGAGGCGTATAACGAACTCGGAGTCGCCTACGCTTCCTTGGGAGCTGTGGAAAAAGCCGTGGCAACTTGGCAAGAGTTGGTCGCGTTACACCCAGATTTTGCCCCAGCCTACTTCAACCTAGGTCGGGCTCTGTGGCACTTGGAGCGACCTCAGCAGGCCCGTGCGTACTGGCAGCAAGGGGTGGAGTTGACGCCCAAGGCAGGCCGACTACAGCAGCTATTGGAGGAAGAAGACTAAAATTTTTTTTGTACTTAGACTTTTTGAGCGTATATTGCCGACATTATTAGGAGTTACCCACCTTAAAAGAGAAAGGAGGTCTTGTGGTCTGGTAACTCGACACTGTATATGCAGAGTTAAGTAAACAGATGAATCGGCTTTTCAATCCAATACCTAACAGGAGGTTAAGGTAATGAAACTGATTCGTTGCTTTTTGGCTTTAGCACTTGTAGTCGCCGGTGCTAGTATCAGTTCGGCTCACGAGCCGCCTGGCGAGGTTTACTTCGCCTTTCAGTTCCCGCTTCACGCCGTGCCCGCCATCGACGGCGATCTAAGCGACTGGGACATGATAGATCCAGAGATCTTCGAGATCTCGGTGGAAAGAGGCCACATCGTAGAAACTGTGCGCGGAGATGACAGCGGCGAGCTGTCGGACTTCAACGCTAGGAGTATGTGGGCCTGGAACGAGGAAATGAACCGGGTTTTCTCCTTCGCCTTTGTAGTTGATGAGTTTCTCCACAACAGCCGCGACGATCCCACTGTCTTCAACTGGGATGACGACTGGCACTTCGTGCTCGACGCTGACCACAGCGGTGGCGATATGTTTAACGGCGATTGGAACGATTTGTCCGAAGACGAGCGCCGGGATTTGTTTTTCGTCACGGGCCAACTGTGGCAGATTCACGTGCCGCCCATCGATGGGTACTGGGCTTTCAAATACATCGAGGCAACCGACTGGGAGACCACTGGTCGCGAGATCCCCTTCCCCGAGTACGCTCAAGTGGGCTGGGCCCGCACCGGCGAGACTGGTGGTCCGGGTACTTATACCTACGAGATCATGATGACCCCGTGGGAAACTTGGAGTTGGGATGGTCCTGAGCAAAGCACAATCGTCGATCTAGAAGTAGGCAATATCATCCACGTCGGCTCCTTGGCTAAGGACTACGACTTGGCCGACGACCGCTACGATGGGTCCTACGATTTTCCGGCTGTTCACAATGTCTGGCGCAATGCCAATCTCATGGGCGACATGGAACTGCTGGAGGTTGATGAAGAGCTGTTCCCCACTGCTGTAGAAAACGACTCGTGGGGCAGAATTAAGTCCCATTACCTGCTGGAAGAATAATTCCAGTTTTTTTGAATACAAAGAGGGGATATTTCGATATCCCCTCTTTATGCTTTAGCCATCTAAAAGCTGTTTAATCACTCGACAAGTTCATAGTCCGGAGGGGGCATCATGGTAGCTGACTCGATCTCTTATCGGCGGAGCATCTCCAGCTTGGTGTGGATCGGTACACTGCTGATCTTTCCCCTGCAGGTTTGGTCGCAACAGGGCCATGTTATCCGTGGAAATCAAGTCCTGATTGACCGAGTAGCCCACTGGCAGGCGTGGAAAGGGGCTTCGAGTCTTCTGGATATTTCCACTGCCGACAATACGGTGCGGCCCTCCTTTGTACGGAAAGAGGTCAACGCGGCTCAGAACGCGACGCAATTTTCCACTACCGGCGAGGGAGGGGTGATAGCGGGCTCCGGCACCAATACGGCGATCAACCTGATAGATGGCGACCTGCATACCATGTGGGGCCCCAATCCCGAAAGCCCTCTGGAAGACTGGTGGGCAGAGGTGAATCTTGGCCGCGTGGTCGTCGTCAAGAAAATCGTCGTGCGCTTTGCCCAAGAAGGCGAGGGGGATCCCTTCCTACAGTTCAAGGTGCTAGGCTGGCGGCAACCTCCACCGCGCTCGGTTTCGGGCTACTATCTCGACGAGCCCAAGACCAACGTCCCCAACTTCTGGGAAATCGGCCGGACCGACAAACCCAACAAGACACAGCGCGTATTTGAATTTGAACCCCGTCCGACTGAAGGATCGGATCAGCTCTTTAGGGGCGATCCGCTCGAGCGCATTCTAATAATTGCCATCAATAGTGATTCGACCAAGGCCGAGGAATTAACTGAGCAGGAGTACGAGAATCTACCGACCCAACAGCGAGGTGCTATCGAATTCTACCGCAAAGAGCGGTCCGGTCGGGAAACGCTAATTTCACAAGGGGAATACGACAGCATTGATCCCGAACGCCAAGGCCCGATCCGCTACTACCGGCGGGAAATTCCCAAGATCGTCGAGATCGAGGTCGTGACGGAGGGAGACAATGTCAACATGGGTGTGGTGGAGCGAGGAGGACAGGTGACGATCGAGACCAATGGCGGCATTAAGGACATTGGGACTGCAGTTACCGACGGAAATTACAGCACGGGTGTTAATGGGTCGATTTTCGGCTATCGCGACTATGATTATTTCGAGGATTTAGGGGCTCTATTCTGGGTCGATACCATGCATTTTCTCACCGATGGAGCCTCGGCGATCAACGAACTTTACGTCGATGTTTCCGATGGTACCCGGGCACCAGACGGCAGCATCAAATGGACTCGGGTAGGTCAAAGTACCTCCAGGGACGCTTTTGGCCATACCTCTTCCCGTGGCTTGCGATTTCGCGAAATCCAGATTGAGCCTGCCAGGATCCGCTTTATCCGCTCGCCGTTCCAGAACCCATTGAGTTCGCTCAGCTACATAGCTTTTACGGAAGTGATGCTCTATGGAGAGGGCTTTGTGGCGGAAGTATCGCTGACCTCGGATCTAATTCAATTTAACGAACCTAAGAACCTGATTTCCGTCGAATGGGAGGCGGATACACCGGCCGGGACCCAAGTCCAGCTACAGACCCGGACGGGCAATGAGTTGATCGAAGAGAAGATCTACCACGATTCCAATGGCAAGGTCGTCACCGAGAAGCGCTACAAAAAGCTGCCCAAGTCCAAAAAGGGCGATATCACCAGCACATTCAAACCGGGCAATGACTGGAGCACGTGGAGCGTACCGCATATTCAGTCTGGGGAAGCGATCAAATCCCCCAGTCCTAGGCAGTATATGGAACTTCGGCTCACATTGTTCACGGACCGGGCGGACGCGGGCGCGACCCTCCACTCCATTGCCATCAACACCTCAGATCCAGTTGCTGATCGGCTGGTGGGAGAAGTATGGCCCACCCGAATTGAGACCGTGGGGACCTCTGAGGAATTCTCTTACTTCATCCGGCCCGATTTCACTGCGACAAATCAAGGTTTCGATGAGATCACCTTAGAAGCCACGGCGGGTACTGAAATGGAGTTGCTTGAAGTCCGGACGGGAAGTAAGGATGATTTCGCTAACGGACAAACCACCAACTACGCACCGACTGATCTGATCCTGATCGATACGCCAGCCGACTCCCTCAGATTGCGCTTAGACGAGAAAATTGACCGCGGAACAGAGCTAGTCCAAGTCCGGTTTCGCGCCACCATATTTGGCAATAGTGCTTCCTTTAGTGCCCTAGTACAGAATTCCGCCGTACCTGAATTCTGGCAGCGGGTTGATGAGGGCGATCCCACGGAATTGGTCAGTAGCCAGACTGTCACCGTCCTAGCACTCAGCGGGGATGAAATTATTAGGGATTTCAGGCTGGGATCGCGGGTATTCACGCCCAATGGGGACGGCATCAATGATGAGCTGGTAGCCAGCTTTGGCGTGGCGAGGGTGGGCGTTGAGAGGCCGGTAACGCTAACCGTTTACGACCTGAGTGGGGTTGAGACCAACCGGATAGAGGAACGCCGTCCAGATCCTCGCGGCAATTACATCTTGCGGTGGGATGGCAAGGATCATTTGGGCGAGCTGGTTCCTCCGGGAATATACTTGGCTAGGGTAAAGGTGGATGT
Organism: Candidatus Latescibacterota bacterium; assembly: GCA_007571365.1. Taxonomy (GTDB): domain Bacteria; phylum Latescibacterota; class UBA2968; order UBA8231; family UBA8231. Next base: position 1,648 of record RKRN01000106.1, on the reverse strand, counting down.
GGATTCTGGCTCGGCCGATAACACTTTTGTGCAGCGGGTGGTCCATGTAGCATACTGAAGGATGCGTAAGACCGGCGTCCAGGATTTGCGAGGTACATGTCAATGAGGATGGCTCCATTCTTTCGTACCCTGATCTGGCTTTTCTGTTTTTGGGTCGGTTTTTTGGCAGACGAGGCCTCTGGGCTGGTCATCTACCGCTTTGGTGGCGAAATGCTGGATCCACCTCCAGAAGCAGCCAGCGAAGAGGCGGAATTCATCCAGTTGAGTTGGACCGATCTCGATCCTTCCCTAGACGGCGAGACCGTCGAACTGGATATAGACGCCGCTGCCATTCGGGCTCTAAAACGAGACCCTACTTTCAATATAGCCCCCGGAATTGAGGAAAAGGGGGGAAGTCATGTCAGAAAGCAGACGAACGGGCAGGTATGGGATGGAGACATCACCACCTTTTGGTTAGCGGAACGTTATCTGTGCAGCGAATTCGAGGAAAGGAATTACTTCCTTAGCTGCACCGACGATTTCGGCACCCCGGGTACAGCGAATCTCAATCTGGGGGTTCTCCATCTCATTGACCGGATTCGGATTATATCTGGGTTGACCGACCCGAGCAGAATAGCACAGACCTTTCGCATCCACCTCAACGAAGAGCAGCCCAGCCAAGCTGCTTACCAGCACCCCCGCCCCTATTCGCCTTGGATCGTCGAGGTGCGCGACAACCGAGAGCAGATCCTCGACATTCCCATCCCACCGCACGATAGAGCAAGTTTTGTTCAAGTCACTATCGGCGAGCACAACGAGGACTGGGAAGTAAACGAGATAGAAGTCTACGCCAAAGGCTTTGTCGAACAATCGACTTATATCTCTAACATTCTCGATTTTGGTCAGCCAATGGCTTGGGGTAACCTGCGCTGGGCCGGACGACAAGACCCCAAAGCCCGCGTCCTCATCCAATCCCGATCCGGACAAGACGATGACCCCAATCTGTTCTGGCGCTTCACCGGACGAGGAGACGAAAAAATATCCGTCAGCCGAACCGACTACGCCAAGTTAGCTATCGGCGAAAAAGCCGGCATCGGCTACGATCAAGCCAACTGGACCTTCTGGTCGGCTCCCTACGCCTTTGCTGACAGCAGTGGCACCCCCATCGTGTCCCTGAGTCCAAGACGCTACCTACAACTCAAAGTCGACTTTCTGCCTCAAGATAACGATGGTGGACAAGTGGACTTTCTCGAAGTGCTTGCTTCCCCACCGGTAGCCACGCGGTTGGTCGGCGAAATCTGGCCTGTGGAGGTAAAGGTGGGACAACCGCAGCAGTTTACCTACGTAGTGCGACCCACCATTGGAGCGGATAATGGCGGCTTTGACCGGTTGGAGGTAGTCACCACGGCGCGACTGGGGTCCGTAACCCAAGTACATATCGGCGATGAGCCCGTGTCTTATGCGGTGGAGGCGGCTGAACTGCATCGGATGGTGGTGAGTTTCCCGCGATTGACGGCTCAGGATTCAGGTGCTTTGGTGGAGGTCGTCTTTGAGGCGGCGGTGTTGCGCTATGGTTCGACTTTCTCAATGCGAGTGTGGGATAGTGCCCAGCCGTTGGAGGTACCCCAGAGCGTGCAGGGCGGCGATGCCAGTCCGGTCTATGAGGGCA
>RKRN01000306.1 GCA_007571365.1 Candidatus Latescibacterota bacterium | reverse complement strand
CGGGTACGTATCTGTTGGTGCTTTCGGTCGACGGGGTCATCGAAAGCCACAAGCTGACCCTGCTGCACTAACGAGCGTAAAGTTTGGCGGAGCGGGCCTCTGGCCCGCAGTGGCTTCGCCCACCCGCGATCCCAGCGCACCACCGCCCGCGGCCCGGCCGGCTCGCTGGCTAAGGCCAGCAAAAAGGCGATAATCAGTGTAACCATAGCATTCCGTCTAACAAGCAAACCGACGCGGGTTCTTCCGACTACACTGGCTTCTCCATCAGCGCAAGAAACATTTGATACCTGCACAAATAAATAGTATATTTTTGTTCAGCGATAAACCAACAGAGCGACCTGCTCTGGCCACTATGAAAGAAGGAAAGCAGGGCAAGAATGAAGAAGCTCACGCAAACGGCATTTCAACGAGCACGGGCCTTCGTAGTGGACCAAGGGCGGGAATTAGACCGCAGGCGTTTTGAATTTCACTTTGAAGCCGGATCTGCCGATGCCGTTGTGGTCGCGCTGGCCTCTTACCAAAACGACGACGGCGGTTTCGGCCATGGCCTAGAACCCGATCTCAGGACGCCGACTTCGTCTGCGATTGCCACCACGGTAGCTTTCCAGATTTTCAGAGAAATTCGGGCACCTGCGGACCACGCGCTGGTACGGAAGGGCATCGAGTACTGGCTCGCCACATACGACGAGTCCCGGCAAGTGTGGCCAATCGTTCCACCCGCAGTGAATGAGGCTTTCCACGCTCCCTGGTGGAATTATGAGAAAAGCGCGGAGACCTTTGGGCAGTTTCTGGTCAATCCGCGCGCTGAAATTCTCGGATACCTGCACGACTTTAGCGATGGGGTGCCGATGAGATTGCTAAAGATACTAACCGAAGCCGTGCTGGAGCATCTGGACTCCCTGCCCGACGAAATGAAGATGGAAGACATCCTTCCTTCCATCCGGCTCGCGGAGACTAAAGCTCTGCCAAATAGGGATCGAGTCTGGGAGAAGCTGGTCCGAGCGGCGGCCCATAGTGTTGTCCGGGATCCAGAACAGTGGGCGGGCTATGCCCTCAAGCCCCTGTGGCTAGTTTCCTCTCCGGAATCACCTCTGGCCGCTGGACTCGCGCATGAAGTGGAGATGAACCTGGACTTTGAGGTTGAACAGCAGGGCGAGGATGGCTCTTGGTCGCCTACCTGGACCTGGTATGGCCAATATCCAGAAGCTTGGGAGCAAGCCAAGAGGGAATGGCAGGCCAGAATCACGGTCGATACCTTGAAAGCATTGAGAGATTTCGGTCGCTTACCAAACCTTTCGAGAAAGCAGAAGGCTCGGCCGCGCCAGACAGTTGACCCATGATTTGAAATTTCGCGGACAGGTTTGGGGCCGCGAATGATTTTGGGGACAGACACATAGGTCTGTCCCTACGGTGGGCGCACCGCCGACCGCGGTGGGCCAAGCGGGTCGAAGCCCACGCACGGGACAATTTCCAAGGGGCCGACGGATTCTAACGCCCTTGCGTAACAGCAGTGAATTATTTTAAAGGTAAAATGACTACGAGCGCATTCGCCCCACAATCGGTCGCTACTCCTGTAAGTGGAACCTTGGTAGCGGCGAGACGTTAAGACGCAGTTGAAGGAGGGCTTCATGCTATACCGCATTGCCGCTATCGGCTTCATCTTTGCCTGCACCAGTGTCGCTTGGGTCATCTTGGCCCAAGTCGTCTCGCACCGCACCCACCAGCAAGACACCAAGCTCAAAGCCGCTGTAGGCCAATTGTGGGGCACCCCCCAATCCCAGCGCGCCCCACTGCTGTACTGGATCACCGAAGAGCAGGACCCGGACGGCCAAGCAATAGAGCGTCGTCAGCTCCTGCCTCTACGAGCCAGCCGCCTACAAGTTGAGTTGCACCTCGAACACCGCCGCAAGGGCCTGCTGTGGTACGCCACCTACCAAGTGGCACTGGACGCCACCTACACCGCAACCAACGCGACCGACCGCCCTCTCGACCTGACCTTCGATCTAGCCCTGCCTGCTTCCCAAGCGGTGTACGACGATTTCGCCCTGTCTGTCGACGGCCAACCCATCGCTCCGTTGCCGCTGGCGGAAGGACACTTACAACAGCCGTTGCACTTAGCACCGGGCCAGAGTCGCCCAATCCGTCTTGCCTACCAATCGCAGGGTTTAGAAGAATGGTGGTATCGCTTCGGCGACCACGTCGAACAGGTCTCCGACTTTGAGCTGGTCATGTACACAGATTTCGACGCCATCGACTTCCCGCGCCAAAGTCTGTCGCCTACCCACAAGCGGCGTACCGCCGATGGCTGGCGTCTCACTTGGCAGTACGACCAGTTGCTGACCGGGGCTTCCCTCGGCATGATCATGCCCGCGCCTGTCAACCCAGGGCCTTGGGTACAAGACGTGACCTTGGCCGCGCCCATCTCTCTCTTTCTGTTTTTCTTTGTACTCTTCGTTTTCGCCGCGGTCAAAGGCATTGATATTCATCCGATGAATTACTTCTTCATCGGCGCGGCCTTTTTCAGCTTTCACCTGCTTTTGGCCTATTTAGCCGACCACTTGCTCATCCACTACGCCTTTTTGCTGGCTGCAGCCGTGTCTGTCTTCTTGGTCATTTCCTACATGCGGTTGGTGGTCGGCCTGCGGCTGGCCTTGGTGGAGATAGGCTTGGCCCAATTCATTTACTTGGTGCTCTTCTCCTACACCTTCTTCTTCGTCGGCTATACCGGCTTGGCCATTACCATCCTGTGCATTGCCACGCTTTTTGTCGCCATGCAGCTTACTGGCCGGATGGACTGGTCGGCCGCATTTGCCCGACCACCAGCCACCTAGCCCGTCGCCCGCAACCGCGCCGGCACCCCCACCGGCTCGCCAGCGCGGCACACCACCGGAAAGTGTGCACCGGCTTCGGCCATCGGCGCATGGTCGGGCAAATCGACGAACTGCTTCATCAGGTGCTCGCCGCTTTGATCGAAGCGCGCCGCGCCGGTCATGTAGTGGATGGCAATGGCGCGCCGGGGCCGCGGCGACTGATTAAAGGGCGAGCCGTGCCAAGTCAGGGAATGGTGAAAAGAGACCTCCCCGCGCATCACTGGGCACGGCTGCGCGGCCACCTCGCGGATCTCGGCATCGGCTGGCGGCGTAAAGCCCTGTAAGTCCTTGAAGTTTTCCAGCAGCGACAAGTTGCCTTGGGTGCGCAAAAATGCAATCTGGTTGCCCCACTTGTGGCTACCGGGCACCATCCACATGCAGCCGTTTTCCTCGGTCGCGTCGTCCAAGGGAATCCACGCTGAGACCGGCGTCATCGGCTTGATAATCGGCCATAGGGGCGCGTCTTGGTGCCAGTGCGTTGAGCCGCCGTAGCGGGCGGGTTTGTACTGAATCTGGTCGTGCCAGACCTGGAGGTCGGCATGGCCGGTGAGCTGGCTAATCCCCCGGACCACAGCCGGGTGGTAAATCAGCCGTTCCCAAGCGGGCGCCGCTTCCCAGATATTGACGATCTGCCATACCGGATGCACACTGACGCCGCCCCCACCGGCTAGATCGCGGAAGGATACCGGCTGGGCCTCACCGGGGGCAAAGCCGTCCGGGCCCTTGGCCAAAATTTCGTCGAGCGCGTCGCTCAGTTCGCCGAGCTCCTCATCGTCGAGCACGCGCCCGCCGTTGAGAAAGCCGTTGCGGTGGAATGCATCGATCTGTGCTTGCGTAAGCATGGTCTATCCTTTCAGGGCTGGTGGATCCGCTTGCCGCGTAAGGTCGGGCGCAGAGCATTTCACGACATGCGCCGGAGCAGTTCGCCCCGCGCCTTGTTGAACAGGCCGATCAGCCGCTGGCGGATCGCCTCATCGCGGAAGACGCCAATCCTTTCGGCCCAGGCAATGCCACCCTCTAGGTGCGTCAACAGATAATTGCCCTCGGCCGGCGCAAACACGCAGCGCCTGCCCACGTCGATATAGACCGGCGAGGAATGAGCCATCACCGGCCCAGCGTCCGTGTAGTGCGGCCCCCAGCAGCGGGCCGCGATCCAGCAGGAACGCTGGGCTTTGAGCTTGAACTTCAGTTCGATCTGCTGGGCCGCGGGCGCGGCGACCTCGCGGGCGACCGACGCGCCATTGCAAATAAGCTCCAGCCCGGTAAGCGGCCAGACGCTTTCGGCCCTTGCCACTACCTCGACCGTGCCGCCGTTGCCGGGCAGGTGGATTTCCACGCCCATTTCCCGGCCCTCCACCTGTAGATCGATCATCGCGCCGGTGCTGGCAAACGTCTGGCCGCGCCGCACGGCTTGGCACCAATTGTCAAAGGTAAATTCCTCGCCATCGCCCAGCTTGACATACGTGCGCGAGCCGCCCAAAATGCGGCCGTTGGACATTTTGTCGGTGCCGCCGACAATCGGCAGCTTCTGGCCCACGTTGAGCCAGCGGTAGTAGCCCTGCTCGGCCGAACTGATCTGTTCGCCCTCCCAAATCCAGCACATCTCGCCGGCGTCGGCGTGGCCCAAGACGATGTTGGCCGCGTTCTCAAAGTCGGGCAACGGGACATGCGGCATAATAACCAGCCCGCCCTGTTTTTTGCACTCCTCGGCCCAATCGGCCATCAGCGCATCCACCGAGCCGCCGACCCAGTCCTCATTGGCCCCGCCGGTACACATCGGTGCGACCAGTTCCTTGAGGCCGAGTAAACTGATGTGCCCGAGGACGTGCTGCCGGTTTTCTTGGCTGACCCAAACCAAGTGCTCGTCGCTGCTAGTGGGTGCTAGGCCGCCGGTAAACTCCTCCCACGAGGTAAACAGCCGCCCCCACTGGCTGGCCAACAAATGCACCACATTGAGATCTTCGCCCGCGGCCTCTAGGTGCGCCGATTGCGAGGAGAGGAAATGCACGTGGGTATCCCCCGAATAGTAGCCGCGCTGCTTCATGTCAAAGGCGCGTTTGACCTTGAGGGTCAGCGTACGCTGCCCGGGCTTGATCTCAACTTGCTGGCGCAGTGGCTGGTACTCAAAGCCGCGGACGACCTCGGCGTACACCGGGCCGATGGGCAAGTCGATCTGGCAGGTGCCGTCAATGTAGGCGTAGGGCACCCCCCCGGTCTTGCAGTCGCCGCCCATGTCCTCAAACCACGCCACATTGACATCGGCTTGGTGGCCGTGCGGCGCTAGATAGGCTCCGTGCGCGGAGCGGAAGTGGACGCGGGTTCCCACCGGCTGGCCGGTATCCGCGTCTTCGACCCGCACGTGGACCCACTGTTTGCCGGCCGGCGCGACGACCTCGATTTGTACCTTGCCTTGGGCGACCTTCTTCTTTTTGAGCACGTCGCCCCAGCCGATGCGCTCTTCAATGTCGTCGCCTGCTGTGACGGCGAGTTGACCCTCTGTTGAGCCGTGTATTTCCAAATAGCCACCAGCGACCGTCGCTTGGCCACCGCGGCCCCAGCCCGCCTCCGCCGAGGTGAGAAAATCGGCACTCGGCACCCAAAGCTGATCTTGGCGCACGATTTCGCCGCGCTCCATGGCCACCGCGGGCGCCTCTGCGGCATCGACCCGCAGGGCCACCTCCTGTCGCGCCGGCCAAGCAAAGGGATCGCGCGCTTCATGGCATAGCGTAATGCCGGCCAAAGCTATAGCCGTAGGACCAGTCGCCGACACCGCGACCGCCGCAATCTCCTTGTCGGGCGCGGGATTTTCCCAGTCGTAGAGCCACCAACCCGCCAGGTCGCTGCCCTCGTGCGTAAAGGTCCCGGTCTGCACCATGCCATAGCTGTATTCGCGGCTGTCTAGCGGCACTGAGTAGTAGTGGCGGCAGTTGCGACAGAGAAAGGGATGGTGCCCCCAAGGCACCTGCACATCGTGGATTTCAAAGCGGCGCCGCAGCGGCTGCTCCACTGAACGGCCGTCGGCATAGCAGACGCGATAGGTCCCAACCTCCTCGCCCGTGCCTTCGACTGTGGCCCGCGCGCCCGGCACGGGCGCACAAGCGTGGGCGTAGAGGATGCGCCGCGCCTTGGCGTTTACCGGGATCTCGGCGGTCGCGCTCAGCCCTTGCGCCACCAGCACCACGGCCCGCTCCGCCCCGGCGGCCGCCAAGCGAAAGGGCACACCCCAAAACTGTTGCTCGCCCCAAGGCAGCCCCACGAGCGGGGTATGGTCGGGCGCGTCGTCGGGTGCCGGCCAGAGTTTGCCGCCTTCAGACGCAACATTGCCAGTACCGGCGTTGTAAGTTGCGCTCAAATCCAACGCTACAAATGGGTCGCTCATCGCAACGTCCTTTCTATAGTAAATGCAGTGAATGGCCGCTCAATATATTCCGGCCAGCATCCCTGAACAAGCTGGCTTTAATGAGGCACTGCTAAGATGTATTTGCAAAATGTTCGTTATAACGTACCATAAAATCCCATGGAATTCACCGTTGAAATCTACGTAGCCCCAAACGGCAAGCAGCCTTTCACGGAATGGTTCCATACTTTGCGGGACATCCGCACCCAAGCTCGCGTAGAAGACCGTCTTCGCCGTTTGAGCTTGGGGCTTCTAGGCGACCATCGGTCGGTCGGCGGTGGGGTCTTTGAACTGCGCCTTGACTTCGGTCCCGGTTTTCGGATTTACTTTGCTCGTTTAGGGCACACCATCATACTATTGCTCTGCGGCGGCGATAAAGGTACACAGCACAGAGACACCGAGCGGGCCAAAGCCCATCTGGCTTCCTACAAGGAGCGTTCTCAATGAAAACGTCTATCCCCTTTGAAAAGCACCATCTCGAATTCCTCCGCGATCCACAACGCGCCCAAGCGTATCTCGAAGTAGCCCTAGAAGAATACGCCACAGACCAGAACACCTCGGCCTTGCTGCTCGCACTCAAAGACATTGCCACGGCCCACGGCGGTTTGGGAAAACTGGCTCAGCGGACCAATCTGAACCGCGCCCACATATACAAGACCCTATCAAGCGAGGGCAATCCGCGGCTGGACACGTTGGCGAAAATCCTCACCAGCCTCGGCTTCCAACTTTCTATTGAGCCGCTGGGACGGGGAAAACAAAAAGCCTGATTGAAATTCAGTGCGGGACGCCCAGCCGAACTTGCAGCTTATCGTTTAATTTTTTTAAGGAACGGACACCAATGCTTCCGGCGAGCCTCTTGCGCCGCATTGGATTGATTGCCGATTGGATAACCAAGATTGAGTTCAAATTGCGGATGTGGACTGAGATGGGTGTTCGGAGTACACTACGTACGCATTCACTAGCCTGAATCCAGCACTTTTGCGAGCCAACGCGAGCTCGGTCCATGCGCTGGGATCCCAGTGCTAAAAAGTAAATGCCATCCGTCCGGTCTGTTTTTTTGAAACGCGACCGCACTGGCTGATTCGTCGTACCGCCAATCGGCTGCGGCCGGAAGCAGGCGCGTCAGCCAGACGCGAAAAAACCGCTGTGCTCGGGGCAGGCCGCAACAAGCGCGATTGGCGTATAGCGCGCATAAAAGGGCAAGTCGAGCCGTTCCGCGTATTGCTAACCGCAGTGAGGACATGCTTTTTCGGCTTTGGTGATCAAGTTCGCGCTGGCATCAACCGTTGTCAGTGCCCCATGCTGATTGCGAGTAATCTCCCCGCTAGCAGGGCAAATGCTGATTGTCGCGTCGCCCTCGTGGCGCAAGTCGCACTGATCGATCTGCACGACATTCCGACAAGCACACTGTGTAGATCAGTGCGGCACGCCCAACTGGTGCATCCGGCGGTGGATCGCCTCGCGCGCTTGGTGGAAGGGCCGCTCCAAATAGGCGAGGTGATCCGCCTCGCCGTGGTGGTGCGTAATGTCGTCGCGCAGATGCTGACGGCTGTTGTGGCGGATGTAGTGCAGTGAGCCATCCACCAAGGTCAGCATGTACTGCGCCGTCTCTTGGTCGAACATCCACCACTGGCCGCCGCAGGCCAGATACACCGGCGAAGTGTGCGCCATAATCCCGCGCCCCCAGCCATCAAAGTGCGGTACGCTCTGCTCGTAGCCCGGCCCGCTGCATCGCGCCGCCAGCCACGAGTGGCCTTCCACTTTTACCGCGGCCTGCAGGCGCAACTTGCGCGTCCCCTTAGCTTCTTCGACAGAAGCCACCACCCGCCCTTCCTGCACCACTTCCAGCGTGTGGATCGGCACCACCGATTCGGCCTCGGCTATTACCTCGACCGTGCCGCCATTGCCCGGTAGCTGCACCGTGTCCCCCACCTCGTGGCCATCGACGCTGAAGCGGAGTAGCGGACCGCCGCTGTGGAAGGTGCGACCCGCGGCCATGTACTTGCACCAGTTGGCATAGGTGAACGGCTCGTCTTGGGGAATCTGCACGTAGGTGCGATAGATCCCCACCGGCACGTCGCTACTCATCTTGTCGGTGCCGCCGACCAGCGGCAGCTTGTAACCGCAATTGAGGTAGCGATAGTACTCGCCGTGCATGTACAGGCCGTGCCGCAGCATCTCCACCGCGTCGGCGCGCCCGGTGGCAATCAGAGCGGCCGGCTCGCCATTGGGGCTAGGCAAATGCGGGATCACCACGCTGCCGCCCTGGGCCCGGCAGCGGTCGGCCCACTCGGCCATGGGCACTTCGAGCGTCCCGCCCAGCTCGGCTTCGCCCGGGCCGTCCGAACACCACGGCATCACCGGCTCCTTCAGCCCCATGAGGATCAGATGCCCTAAAAAGTGCTGCCGGTTCTCTTGGGACACATAGACAATGTGCTCGCCGTTGGCCGTAGCCATCTCACCGCCGGTAAATTCCTCGGTATTGGTAAACAGCCCTCCCCACTGCGATTGCAGCAGGTTGACCACGTTCAAATCCTCGCCCTGCGCCTCGGTGAGGCTACCCTGTGCCGACAGGAAATGCACGTGCGAGTCGCCGCTGTACCAACCTTCCTCGTTCATCTGCCGCCAGCGCTTTAACCGCAGCTCCAAGGTGCGCTGGCCCGGCTCGATATTCACTTTGGTGCGCAGCGGCTCGTATTCATAGCCGCGTGCCACATCCACAAGCACTTCACCACGCGGCAGCCAGCCTTGGCAGGTACCGTCGATATACGCATAGGTGATCTGCCCCAAGCGCACATCGCCACCCACATCAAAGTGCCAAGTCCCCATGTTAGAGTTGACATGGGCGTGGTGGCCGTGCGGGGCGTAGGGGATGCCCTCCGGCGAACGGAAATGGACCCGGCAGGGCACGGGTTGCCCGGTGGCGTCGTCAATGACCTTGGTATGCACCCAGTTGCGCCCGCGCTCCACCACTGCTAGCCGCACGCGCGGCGAAGCCTCCACGCAGCCCTGTTGCCGCATCTGTCCCCAGCGGGCCGCGCCCAAAACTTCTCCGTCTCGCTTGACCTGCACGGTGGCCGAAGGATTGGCGGCTATTTCCACATAGGATGGGCTGCTGCCCTCGTTTTGAGCCTCGCCCCAGCCTTTGCGGCCGTTGAGAAAATCCTCGGCCGTAGACGCCGGTAATGGGTAGGGATAGGTCGCAACGCCCCGATCCACTTCCACTTCGAGGGCGGCGGACTGGTGGGCATCAGCGGCTTGCGGCAGGGTGATAATGACCTCCCGCGTGCCCTCGCGGCAAATCGGCTCTTCGGCCAAATCGCTCAGGGTGATCCCGCCGATGACAAAGGCCGGCCCGGCCGCCGCGACCGCGACTTTTTTTATGCTCTTGTCCGGGTGCGGATTCGGCCACGCCCACAGCACAAAGTGCTGCGCCCGCCCGCCATCAGCCTCGGTCTGGCGACGCCCGGCCATATCCCACGGGCCGGCGGTGCGCGGCAAGAGCTGATCGTTGGTATCGGGCACCGCCACAAACGGCGTGCCGCCATACGACGGTGGCACGGTCGAGATTTCAAAGCGGTCGCGCACCGGCACCTTGAGCACTGCGCTGTCCTCGTAGTGCAATGCGTATTCGGCCACCAGCGTTGCCAGCGGCCCGTTAGCGGCGATGGGCGATTCCAACAGGCGATGCGCCACAATCATCCAAGTCGCCCGCCGACCCAGCGGGATTTCCACGCCGGCCCGCTCACCGCCGCAGGCGATCAGACAGCACTCGGCATCGCGGCCGAGCGCAAAGGGCAAGCCGCGAAAGTTTTGGGCGCCGAGCGGCCCTTGGCCTCCGGCGTTGTACAGCGCGTTCAGATCCAGCGGTGTGTAAGTGCCCATAGTCTCCTCCTTTGAAGTTTGTCTTGCGATTGTGCTGATTCCGCATCAGGCCCGCAGCGGTCGTTGTAGAGACAGCCCTTGTGGACGCCCACGCTACCCAGGGCAACCACAAGGGTTGCCC
>RKRN01000115.1 GCA_007571365.1 Candidatus Latescibacterota bacterium | reverse complement strand
CTTCTCTGTGCCGCGCCAGCTATAGCCGTTGTACCAGCGGCGTATTTCGTCGCGGTCTAAGCCGGGCAGTTCGGGGGCGAAGGTGGTGTCGAGGTCGTCGTCGGTGTAGCCGCAGAGGGCTGAATAGCGCGGGTCGAGGGTGATGTCTTTGAGGTTGTTGAGGCCAGAAAATAAGCTGACCTTGGAAAACTTGCTGACGCCGGTGAGGAAAGTGAACTTGATATGGGCGTCGCTGTCCTTAATCGCCCCGTACAGGCCGCGCAGAAAGTCGCGGTTGGCACGGGCTACCTCCGGCGTATCGAGCGCGTCGAGGATGGGCTTGTCGTATTCATCTACCAGCACCACCACCCGCTGTCCCATCCGCTCGTGCAGCACCTCGAGCAAATAGGCGAACCGCTCGGGGGCGGTCACATATTCGGCCTTCACCCCCCCTTGCCGTCCTACCGCGTCCAGTTGCGCCATCGCATTCGTCTGCACATAGCCCGGCTCGTTAAAATCGCCGCGGCCAAAGCTCAAGCGCAGCACCGGATAGCGCACCGCCCAGTCCCAGCGGTCGTGGATATACAGCCCTTCAAACAGCGGCTGGTTGCCCTCGAACAACTCCTTGAGCATGTCGAGAAACAAGCTCTTGCCAAACCGACGCGGACGAGACAAAAAATAGTGCGTACCCTCGGCCAACAGCCGCTCTGCGTAGGCGGTCTTATCGACATAGTAGCAATTCTCTTCTCGCATCTTGCGGAGGGTCTGAATGCCGATGGGCAACTTCCGGCGGTCGAGCGTGGCATTCACGGGGTTGCTCCTGAAGGTTGTGGGGTTAAGGCGATGGCGTCCGGCAGCGGGCAGACCTCGCTCATCGGCCCGAAAATAGGCGCAATGCGTTCGCTGAAGAGGTTGCCGCTGAGCACGTCAATGATTCCCTGTTTGCATTCGGGATGGCGCTTGAGGAATGCGGCGAAGCTGAAGTCTTTGGCGTAGAAGGCGTACACCATTTTGCGCACCGCCTCCATGCCGCGCACTAGTTCGGGGCCGAACCCGCCCAACTGCGCGGCCGAAAAGTCCCCTTTGGCAAAAGCCTTGGCGATGGTGTCGGCCGCCATCTCGCCGGATTTGAGGGCTAGGTACACGCCCGAGGAGTACATTGGGTCCAGAAAACAGAACGCGTCGCCGACTAGCACCCAGCCTTGGCCGGCGATGCGGCTGGCGCGGTAGGAGAAGTCCTTGGTGGTCTTGACCGGAAAGAGCGGCGCGGCGCGTTGCAGACGCTCTTGCATGGGGCGGCACTTGGCCAGCTCTTGCTCGAAGATAGTCTGCGCGGCGGCGCGGCGGCCTTGGACTAGGTAGGAAAGCGCACCGACCACGCCGACGCTGACTGTATCGTCGGGCAGGGGGATGTACCAAAACCAAGAATCTTGGTTTTCGGTGTGGAGGATCAAGGTCGCGCCTTCGTCGATGCCGGCGTCGCGCTGGCCGCCGCGATAGTGGGTGAAAATAGAAGCCTTCTTCAGCTCGGGCTCGGGCTGGGTCAGCTTGAGCTTGCGGCCGATCAGCGCACTCTGACCGGTGGCATCGACGACGACTTGCGCGGCAAAATCGCGGATCTGGCCATCGGCGAGTTTGGCGCGTACACCGGTGGCGCGATCTCCCGCAAACAGGACTTCGACAACTCGGGCACCCTGGTACACTTGCGTACCTTTGGCGCGGGCGTTGTCGAGGAGCATCGCGTCGAATGGGCCGCGCAGAACCTGCCAAGTTACCGCGCTCTCGTGGGGGTTGGCGTCGGAAAAGTAAAAGGGCGTTGAGCCGCGACCCGACTGGCCGAAAAATTGCACGCTGTGCTTGCGGGGGAAGGTGCTGTCTTTGAGTTGGTCGAGCACGCCGAGCCGTTTGAAGGTCCAGTAGGTCTCTGGCATCAGGGACTCGCCGATGGTAAAGCGGGGGAACTGCTCCCGCTCGAAGAGCTGGACTTGGCGGCCGGTGGCGGCGACGAGGGCGGCGACCGTGCTGCCAGCGGGGCCGCCGCCGATGACGATAACATCGCTCACGGGTTGCTCCGGTGATCGGTGAAGCGCCGGGCTTTGAGTTCAAAGCGCGGCAGGGTGTCCGGCGCGGCGATTTGGATAGCGGCGCGCAGCCCCAGCCGGTGGGCGAGGGCGCCTGCTACTTGGTCGGCGGTGTCGTTGGCCTGGCCGTCCAGTTCTAAGCGCACCTCCAACTCGTCGAGTGCTTGGCGCCGGTGGATGTCCACGGCGAATTCAGTGACCGCGGGAAACTGGCGCACGATGTTTTCAATGGCGCTGGGATAGACGACCACGCCGCGGATGAGCAAGGCGTCGTCGAGGCGGCCAATGACGCCACCGCGGAGCCGCTGGAAGCGGCGGCCGCACACACAGGGTGTGCGATTGAGGGCGACGCGGTCGCCAGTGCGGTAGCGGATGACCGGCATCCCGGTGCGGCCGAGATTGGTGATGACCAGCTCGCCCTCGTCGGCGGGTGCGCCGCTTTGCGGATCGACGACCTCGCAGATGAACTCGCCCTCGTTGAGGTGCAAGCCGGCCTGTTGGTGGCAGTCAAAACCCCAAGCGCCGACCTCGGTGGCGCCGGCGTGGTCGGAGCAGCGAGCACCCCAAGTGCGTTCGAGCTGGGCGCGGGTCGCCGGGAGGTTGGCGCCTGGCTCGCCGGCGTGGATAGTGGTGTGTACGCTGCTTGCGGCGAGCTCGAGGCCGCGCTCGCGGGCGACTTCTCCTAGATGCAAGGCGTACGTCGGCGTGGAAACTACGACGGTGATTTCGTTTTCGACGATGGCGTCTAGACGCTGCGCCGACGACATGCCGCCGCCGGGGACGATCAAGGCCCCGATGTGGCTAGCGCCTTGGTGCCCGCTCCAGAAGCCGATGAAGGGGCCAAAGGAGAACGCGAAAAAGATGCGGTCGCGGTTGCTGACGCCGGCGGCGCGATAGACTTGGGCCCAGCAGCGCCCCCACCAGCCCCAGCTTGCGGCCGTGTCGAGCCAGCGCAGACGCTGGCCAGTGGTGCCGGAGGTTTGGTGGATGCGGGTGTAGCATTCGGGCGGATAGGTGAGGTTGGTGCCATAGGGCGGATGCGCGACTTGGTCGGCAGAAAGTTCGGCGCGGGTGGTAAAGGGAAGACGGGCCAAGTCCGTCAAAGCGGCGATGTCTGCGGCCTGCGCGATACCGGCTGCGTTGAGCTTCTGGCGGTAAAAGGCGTTGGTTGCCAGCACTTGGCCCAGCAGGACGTGCAGACGTTGGAGCTGGTGCTCGGCCAGTGCGTCGCGGCTGAGGTGTTCGCAGTTGCTCACAGCGAATACCCTAGGGTTGCCTTAAAGGAGAAAGGGGCCGCCGGGATGACCGAGGTGGCCCCGAAGCCGCGGGTCTCGTATTGGCTGTTAGTCGCGTTCTTGAGGTTTAGCCGCAGCAGCCCCGGGCCGCGCCGGTAGGTCAGCCCGCAGTCGAGTGTCAGCGCACCGTCGATCTCATAGACATTGTCCTCGGCCACAAACTGGTTGCCGACGTAGCGGACGCCGGCGGCCAAGGTGAGGTTTTGGCCGAAGTCGCGGGCGGCCCACAGCGTCAAAAGGTGGGCGGGCGCGAAGGCCGGCACATTACCCGTGCGGTCGAATATCTGGGGGACGAAGCCATCGGCCGTGGGGACCAACGCGGATTCGCTGAAGCGCGTCAGCTCGGCCTCTAAAAAGGCATAGGTGCCTTGGGCGTACCAGCCTTGGGCCAGCCGCGCTGCCAGCTCCAACTCCAAGCCCCGGGCGCGTTGGTCGCCGAGCTGTTGGGTGATTCCGTTGTCGTCCGGGATGGCGATGTGCGCTTTGTCGAGGTTGAAGAGGGCGAGATTGGCGCTGAGGTTGCCGTTGAGCAGCGCGGCTTTGGCGCCAAGCTCGTACTGGGTGCTTTCCTCCGGGTCGCGGTCGCCAACTACTTGCGAGGAAGGTGGGGCAAAGGCGCGGCCCGCATTGGCGTAGAGCGAGAGCGCCGGCAAAGGCGCGAAAATTGCGCCGACCAGCGGGCTTAGCTGGCGGTAATCGCGCTGGGTGGCGGTGAGCGCGTCCTCGTAGTCAATCCAGTCAAAGCGGCCTCCGAGCAAAAGCTCGAAGTGGGGGCTGAAAATTATGCGGTCGACAAAGTAGGGGGCCCATGTTTGCGCGGTGGCTTGGGCGGCGGTGGCTTGGTCGGGCAGGGGGACCAAGAGCGAATCGGTCGCGGCTTCGGCGGGCATGAAAGGGGCCAGACTCGGCGGCAGTGTCGCGGCGAGGGTGAACAAATCGACGAGCGAAAGCAAGGCTATGTCGAGGGTGAAGTCGTCGGCGTGGTGGGCGACCTCCAAGCCAAAGAGGAGCTGGTGTTCAACATCGCCGGTTTGCAGTTCCAGCAAACCTTCGAGTTGGTTGCCGACGATCCGCTGCTGGTCGTCGAGGTCGAGCAGGGTGCGGGCGAGGTCGAGCGAACCGGCCGCGTTGGGAAAGGCCCCGTTGAAGAGGGTGCCCTGTGAGGGCCAGTCGAGGCTGGTGTAGTAGAGCTTGTCGCGCAAGGTGAAATGGGGGCTCAGGTGCCATTCATAATCAGCGCGCAAGCGCACGATGGTCTGTTCGGAAAGGTCAAAGGGCGACTGGTAGGAGCGGGTGCGCGGCACAGCGGGCAAGGAGCCATGGACGATGGGCAGCCCGGAGTCGGAGCGATGTTCGCTCGTTAGATACTCGAAGTCGAAATGCAGCGTCGAGCGTTCGCCGAGGTCGAGCCGCAGCGTTGGGTTTACGGCGCTGATCGCGCTGTTTTTGCCGTCGCGGTAGCCTTCGGCCTCTTGCCACAGGGCGTTGAGCCGCAAAGCGAGGTTTGGGTTGGGCAGAGCGCGGCCGGCGTCGAGGGTGGCGCGGTAGGTGGAAAAGCGGCCCACAGAGGCGTTGACGCGGGCGAAGTCGCTCGCCGGGACGGGCCGTTTGCGGACGAGGTTGATGGTGCCCGACAGCGGGTTGCCGCCGTAGAGGAAGGCCCCAGGGCCTTTGAGGGCCTCGACGCGGTCCACGTTGTAGAGCTGGTAGAAGGTAGCTTCGGGTTCGGCCGCTCCATCGGCGAGCACCAAGCCGTTGGCGAGCGAGTCGAAGCCGCGCAGGTAGAACAGGTCGTGGACGCCAAAATTGGTGTGGACGCCGACGCCACTGACATTGGCCAGCGCGTCGCTGAGGGTCGCGCCATCCTGAGTCTCGATCAGGGGTTGGGGGACGATCCCGATGCTCAAGGGGGTCTTGTGCAGGGGCAGCGGCATTTTGGTGGCGATGGCGTTGGCGCGGGGGATGGCCAGCCGCGAGCCGGTGACGATGGTCTCGTCGACGACGTGGAGTGAGTCGGCGGCGCTTTGGGCGTGGACGAAGGTTGTCGGCACCGCCAAGGCAAAAATTAACAGGGTGCCACGGATATTCCTCATTGAGTTGCTCCCACTATGTTTAGGCGGACGATTTCCTTGTCGTCGCGGAGGTAAATCCGGCCATCGGCCAGCGCGGGAACTGTCCAGCATTTGCTGTGGAGGATTTGGGTATTGGCTTTTTCGACGAAGCCTTCGGGCGTGGCTTGGGCGAGGCCGAGATTGCCTTGCTCGCCCAAGATGACGAGGTGGCCGTCGGCCGCGATGAGGGTGCCCTTGCCGTAGCCGCGGGTTTTCCACTTTTCGGCCCCGGTCGCCGCGTCGATGCACTTGAGGATTGAGCCGTCAAAGCCGTAGAGGTGCCCCTCGTAGTAGATAGAGGTGGCGAAGTGGTTTTTCATTTCTTTGTTGCGCCAGATCTCCACTACTTCATAGTGCCCGTCTGCGGCCGAGATCTCCACCACGGTGCCGCCGGTGCCGTAGCCGGAGGAGATAAAGAAGCGGTTGGGCGGGATGAAAACCGGGGTCGCGGCGTTGACGTTGTGACTGGTGGTCCAGAGGTGTTTCCACAGGATGCGACCGTGTTGCGGCGCGACTGCCATCAGCCCGTTGCCGGTAAAAAATACTGCTTGGCGCGTTTGGCCGACGGTGGCCGTGATGGGAGAGGAATAGCCCAGCTCGTCGTTGCCGGTGTTCCAAGCAACTTTGCCGCTGATTTTGTCAAAGGCCATCAGCGAATGACCGTCCGTTCCGCCGGCTTCGATTAGGACTAGGTCGCCGGCGACCAGCGGCGATGTGGAAAAGCCCCAGCGGGGCTTCTTGCTGCCGAAGTCTCGCACTAGGTCGTGGCTCCATTTTTTGGCGCCGTACTGGCTGTCGAGTGCGTAGAGTTTGCCGTAGGCACTAGAGACATAGACCAACTTGCCGTCAACGGCGGGCGTGGTGCGCGGGCCGTCGCCGCCTTGCCGCTCCGGTAGCATCCTATCGGTGCGGGTGCGCCACAGCACTTCGCCGTTGCTGGCGTCGAGGCAGACCGCGTATTCCTCGCCGCTGTAGACGTACATTGTATAAATGCGATTGCCGACGACGGCTAGGCCGGAAAAGCCCTTCCCGCCTTGGACGCGCCAAGATTCTTCAAACGACGGCTCGGCACCGAACAGGTCGGCCTCCGGCGAGATGCCGTTGCGGTCTGGGCCGAGCCACTGCGGCCAGCCCGCGGATTGCCAGCGCGACCAATCTTGGGCCAAAGCGGGCCAGGCGCATAAGACGAGGACTAGGGACGCACTTACTATCTTCTTCATTGGACTGACTCCCGGATGTCGAGACAGACGATTTCGCTTTCGTCGCGCAAGTAGAGGCGACCATTGGCCAGCGACGGGGCTGTCCAGCAGCGGCTATTGAAGGCCGGGTAGCTGGCCTTTTCGACAAAGCCTTCCGGCGTGGCTTCGGCTAGGCCGAGGTTGCCTTGTTCGCCCAAGATGACGAGGTGGCCGTCGGCGACGATCAGGGTGCCCTTGGCGTAGCCCCGGGTCTTCCACTTTTCTTCGCCGGTTGCGGCGTCGAGGCACTTGAGGATTGAGCCGTCAAAGCCGTAGAGATGGCTCTCGTAGAGGACCGAGGTGCCGAACTCGTTTTCCATTTTTTTGTTTTGCCAGACCTGCTCGACGGCGAGGCTGTCGCCGTTGCCCTTGATTTGCAAGACCGTGCCGCCGTTGCCGTTGACGGTGGAGATAAAAATTCGGTCGGGTGCGATGAAAACGGGCGTCGCCGCGCTGACGTCGTAGCGGGTTTTCCAAGGGTAGCGCCAGTAAACGCGACCGTCTTCCGGTGCTAGGCCGGTGAGCGAATAGGCCGTGAAGTAGGCGAGTTGGCGGGTGCCGGCCGCGGTGAAGGCGATGGGCGATGAATAGCTCATCTTTTCGTTGAGAGCGGTCCAAACGGTTGCGCCGGTGGCTTTGTCGAGGGCTACGGCGGTGACCGGGGTTGTGCGATCGAGGGCCATATCGACGACGAAGTTGCCGTCGTGGCCGCCGGCTTCGACTAGGAGCAGGTCGCCTTCGACTAATGGGGAGGTACTAAATCCCCACCTAGGCACTTCGCTGCTAAATTCAGCGACCAAATCCTTTTGCCAAAGCGGCGCACCACCAGCGGCTGCGAGCGCGAACAGCTTGCCGGTGGCACCGAGTACATAGACGACCTCGCCATCAACGGTAGGCGTGGAGCGCGGGCCGTCGCCGCCTTGGGTTTCTTTGTAGTACGGACCGGTGCGGTGCCGCCAGCGTTCGGCGCCGGTTTGGCCATCGAAGCAGATGGCGAATTCGTCCTCGCCTTGGGCGAACATGGTGAAGACCCGGCCGTCGGCAATGGCGATGCCGGAGAAGCCAGGGCCGAGCGGGCTGCGCCACGCTTCGACAAAAGGATTCGACTTGAGCTCGGCCGCGAAAAGGTCGGTTTCGCGGGAGATGCCGTCGCGCTGGGGACCGCGCCACTGGGGCCAGTCGGCCGCTTGGGCCACGGCACTTAGGAACAATAGCAAGGCGATTGCTCTTTTCAAGGGTACCTCCTACTTAGGTATAGCGTGCGTTGCGGTATTGGGTTTGGTAAAAGTCGGACAGAAGCTGATCGACGCGCATGAGGCCCTCGTCGGTCAAAGCGATTGAGCCGGCGTCGAATTGGAGCAGGCCCTCGTCGCGCAGGCCAGTGAGCGCCGCGGCGAAATGGGCGACGATATCGACGCCGAATTTGGTGCGAAAATACGCCGGCTCCAGCGCCCCCAATTTGAGCTGGAGAATCACCTCGCGGGTGAGTTGCTCTTCGCGGTTGGTGGCAAAGGCGCGGTGGATGGGAAGCTCGCCGCGGTTGATGGCAGCGAGGTACGAGTCCCAATTGGGCGCGTTCTGATAGTGGACGCCGCTCAGGTGCGAGAAGGAGGCAACGCCGGCGCCGAGCAGGTCTTGGCCGGTCCACACGGCGTCGCGATACACGAAGCGGGCGTCGGGCGTTTTCTTCATGGTATAGGCACTCGAACGCACGTATCCGGCGGCCGCTAGTTGCTCGAAGGCATAGGCGTGCCAAGCGCGTTTGGTCTTCCAGTCGGCTAAGGCCAGCGGCTCGCCGTCGCCAGCGAGCAGGTCCTTGGAATAAACCGTGTTGTAGGGCAGTTCCATCTGATAGACAGTGACGCTGTCGGGATCGAGTTCGATGGTTTTCTGCACGGTCTGCCGCCAGCTCGGCCACGTTTCGCCGACCATGCCGGCGATCAGATCGACGTTGACTTGAGCGAAGTCGAGCGCGTGGATCCAAGGCATGACTTGGTAGATTTCCTTGCTGACGTGAGCGCGGCCATTGTGGCGCAGAATTTCGTCGTCGAGGTTTTCTAGGCCCAAGCTGAGGCGGGTGACGCCGATGGCGCGGATGGCTTCTAGTTTGGCTTGGGTCAGGGTGCCCGGCTCGCATTCAAAGGCGATTTCGTCGGCGCGGTTCCAAGGCATGGCGTCTTTGAGACGCGCTACCAAGGCGCGGAGATGGCGCGAACTAATGTAAGAGGGGGTGCCGCCGCCAAAGTAGATAAAGTGCAGGGGCCGGTCTTGCACCGCGGGCTGCTGTGCGTAGTGTTCGACCTCGCGGGCGAGGGCGTCGAGATAGGTCTGGATCTGCTGGCTGTTTTTGTCTGTGTAGACGCGGAAGTAACAGAACTTGCAGCGCTTGCGGCAGAAGGGGATATGGAGGTAGAGGCCGAGCTGGGTGCTGGGTCGCGGCGGCGCGGCGAGCGCGCGGTGGGCCTGTGGGACGTCCGCCTCGCGCCAAAACGAATAGGCTGGGTAGTTGGAGACAAAGACGCTGCCGACCTCGGTATTGGTGTGGTCGGCGCGGGTGGTGGCCGGGTCGTTGCTAGGTTGGGACGGTACAGTTGCGTCACTCATGGTTTGACTTCTCTTGCAAAACAATACAATGCGCCGTCGGTAGCACCAATGACGAGCCGGCCTGCGGCGACAGCGGGCGAAGCGGCCATGCTGGCACCGGTCTCAAAGCGCCAGACTTCCGCCCCGGATGCCAGCGCGAGGGCGATGAGCGCCCGGGCCCCTACGTAGATATAATCACCGGCGATGACCGGCGAGGAATCCACCCGCGCTCCTGCGGCAAAAGTCCACAAAGGTTGGCCGGTTTGTGGGTCGAGGGCGTGTACGAGTTTGTCCCGACCACCGACGACGACGGCTTGGTCGACGACGGCCGGCGACGAGTAAAACGGGAATTTCCGCACCGCGTCGGCGTAGCGCCAGCGGATTGCTCCCGCGCCTAAATCGACGCTTAGTACTTCGTTGCCAAAGGTGCCTAGGTACGCGTAGCCCGCGTGGATGGCGGCACTGGAAGCCACGTATCCACCCAGCGCGAGTTGCTGGTGCAGCGTGCCGTTGGTGCGATCCAAAAGCCTCAAGTAGCCGTCGCAACCGGCTATGGCGACGCGATTTTCGTACAGCGTCGGCGTACTGTGAATATACCCCTCTGTGGCGATTTTCCAAATCAGGGTCCCGGCGGTTGCGTCGAGGCAATACAGATGCTGGTCGTAGCTGCCGAAGTAGAGGCGGTTGCCGGTGTAGTTGGCCGAGGAGACGATGCCGGCGGCGGCGGCAAAAGTCCAGCGGCGCCGACCGCTGTCGATAGCGACCGCGTGGAAGGTGCCGGCTTCGTCGCCGAAGTACACGGTGCTATCGGCGACGGTGGGGGAGGACTTGATTTCGCCGTCGGCTTGGTACTGCCATACTAGTGCGCCGGTATGCAAGTCGAGTGCATAGAGTTGTCCGTCGAGCGAGCCGACGTACACCGTGCCGGCGTGGATGGCGGCGGTGGATTCAATGGCGTCTTGGGTGGGGGAGGTCCACAGTAGCGTTAGGGGCGG
>RKRN01000023.1 GCA_007571365.1 Candidatus Latescibacterota bacterium | reverse complement strand
AGCCACTGGCGAATAGAGGCGGTCGTTGCGGATCGTGTACGGATCAATCGGCACGACATCCCAATCCGACAGGTCGCCATCCATGGTGGGGACGAGATTATCGGGAAACTGCACGGCGAAAAAGAGTTCGCCGGGCGGCGCGTGGCCAAAGGACGTGCCGCACAGGCCCACGACCAAAGCTGCCGCTAAAATAGATTTGGTTCGCTTTTGCATAGCGAAAAACCCTCCTTTAGGAGAAGTGAGAAATGCTGTGTACATAAGTTTTGCCACCAAGGGTTAAGAGGCTAAAGATGACGTAAGTCTAAAAAAAAAAAAAACTTACGTGTCAAGTATTTCCTCTTTTTTAACAAAAAAACGCGGGCGAGGAAATAAACCCTCGCCCGCTTATGCGGTTTAGATTTTATCTGTGTCAAGCCCGCCAAGTGGCTCCGGCCTATCCCAATCACAGCCGCTTACGTAACCGCCACCCTTAGGGTCCACTCCGTCTTGACCTGCGAGAGCGGGGTCAGCACTAGTGCCAGAGCCAACCTAGAAACTTATGATAACGCAAGTTCGGCTTAAGGGCTTTGGGACCGCTTGCCATGTGGAACCACGCGCCGCCGCAATGCGCTCGGCTTCTCCCGGATACAGCCACACCAACACGCCGAGGAAAGCCACGGAGACGACATATAAGACATAGACGCTCACAGCAGAATGGATCTAGGGTTGAGGTAGGTCGCCAACGCACTGAAAGCACTGATTCGGTACAAGTTCATCCCTACTCCTGCCTTGAACACAGACCGCAGCGATACGGAGGCGACGATGAGGGCGGCCAGTGCCGCGATGTACGAGATGGTGAAAACGCCCCCGTCGGTGGGTGGCCAGAAGATGGGACAGGCTTTGTGCGGCAAGGCGACGAGGGTTGCGCTGGCTATGAGGCTCGATCTAACGGTACCAAGACCGGCCAAGACAATTGCAAGGGTAATACCGACCACCGTAGCAAGTGCATAAGCCGCAGAGTAGGCACCGTGGTCGTAGGCGCACACCCCTAAGCCAACGTTTTAACTTTTTGCAAAAAAGGTGCTCAAGTCGCGTTTTGGACGCGACTTTCTGCTGCCCATCCGCGTTCAACGACGTACTATTTCCATCAAGACAAGTCGATTTTCTCTAATTGACCTCGGCTTCTGTGTCGCTATTTTACCGTCATGCACGAAATATCCTCACAACAGCGCTGTCGTCGCCTGCGTGCTGAGAATCCTTGGTGGGAGAGCAATGGGATTGCGGACTACTACGAACGCATGGAGCGGCGTGCATACTTTGAGCGTTTCACACGGCTGGTAGAACAGACCGATATACGCCGCGCCGTAGTCTTGATGGGGCCACGGCGCGTGGGTAAGACCGTGATGCTACACCACGTGATCGCTCGTCTGCTTGAATGTGGCGCGTATTCGGCTTGGGATATAGGCTACGTCTCGCTTGACCAGCCGCTTTATACAAGGCTGTCAGTTGAAGAACTCGCCGCAGAACTCGGCCGGGCAAGTGGCAATCCCCGCATTCCGCGGATGCTCTTCCTAGATGAAATTCAGTACCTTGCCGATTGGGAGCGCCATCTCAAGGCATTTGTGGACGCCCACCCCGATATCCGCTGCGTGGCGTCCGGTTCAGCAGCCGCAGCCCTCCGGCTCAAAAGCGTCGAGTCGGGGGCTGGTCGTTTCACAGACTTTCTGCTGCCGCCCCTGACATTCCACGAGTATCTCTCTTTGCAGGGAATTGACGATCTCGTTGAGCACGAGCCGAGCGGGCAGTACCGAGCCAGAGACCTCAACCAACTGAACCGCCAGTTTATTGACTACATCAATTTTGGTGGATACCCAGAAGCGATAGCCTCTAATGCTGTGCGGGCGGACCCGCGCCGCTATATTGGTGCCGATGTTGTCGAAAAGGTCCTGCTGCGCGACCTCCCAAGCCTTTATGGTATCCAAGATGTCCAGGAACTCAACGCCCTGTTTACGACCTTGGCCTACAACACGTCCGGGGAAATGTCGCTGGAAGAATTGTCGCAGCGTTCCGGGGTGACCAAACCGACGCTCAGGCGCTATTTGAGCTACCTAGAAGCAGCGTTCCTGATCAAGATCGTCCATCGCATTGACCGCAATGCGCGCCGCTTCAAACGCGCTACCCACTTCAAGGTGTATGTCACCACGCCGGCCTTGCGCAGTGCGATTTTTGGCCCCATAGCGGCCCATGATGAAGCGATGGGTGCGGTCGTGGAGACGGCGGTCTTTGCTCAGTGGTACCACGCCAACCTCAACCTGCATTACGCCCGCTGGCAAAGTGGCGAGGTCGATATCGTCCACCTCGACTGCCGACAGCGGCCCGCTTGGTGTGTAGAGGTCAAGTGGTCGGACCGGCCGGGCCGATACCCCGAGGAACTGACCGGACTCGCGGCTTTTGCCCAGCGACACCCTGCCACTGAGATGTTGGTCACCACGCGGACCCATGCCGGCACCGCTGCGCCGTGGTCCGGCGGACCGCGCTTGGCCTTCGCGCCTACCAGCCTCTATTGCTATGTGGTGGGATACTTGGCCAGCAGCGACTCGGCTTTTGAGGCCCCCTCGATCGCCCAGACCTTAATGCGTAGTGCGTGAGAGTACCCTCTCTCCATAGCGGAGCTTCACCACTCACCGCTGTATTTCAGTACGAGACCGCGAGGATGCCGGCGCGTTCTTCTTTGGCTTCTAATTGCAGCCGCCAGATATAGGTGCCCGGGGGCACGAGTTGCTGTGCGGTGTCGCGGCCGTCCCAGCGATGGGCGAATTCGCCACTGCGAGAGGTGATGGGCGGCAGCTCGACCACGAGTTGGCCGGCGAGGTTGTAGATTGCCAGTCGCACCGGACGGCTCGCCGTGACTTCGCGCAGCTTATAGGCAATTTCCAAGGTCTCGTTCACCCCGTCGCCATTCGGCGTAAGCGGGTTGGAAGTCACGGCAATATCGACGAGGAGCCGGCCGCCGACGGGCGTGTTGACCGCGAGCCCGTCGCCCGAAAAGCGAAAGGTGGCGTTGCCCGGGCGAATTTGCTGTTTGATCTGGTCGGGGTCATTGCTGTCGAAAACCCAGCCCGAAAACTCAGTGCCAAAGCGCAAGACCGGCACCACAAAGCTCACTTCGAGCTGTTTGAAGCTGTCGTCTGCGCCTTGTAGGCGGGGGAAGGACACCACGAAACGGTCGGCTTGGATGTTGGGGACAAAGGTGTCCAAGTCAAGTTCGGTGCCGTCGCGCTTGACCACAGCGACGGCTTGGACTTGGGCGTGGGTGCGGATTTCTAGCCGGTCGAAGCCAGTGTCGTCGACGCTAAACTCCGGCCGGACGACGTACGTAAATTCCGTAGGCGCGAAGGAATCAACGGCAATGGGCCACACCTCGCCGAGGATGGTGCGGGCGGCCGGTGCATTGCCGAATTGGAGTGTGAACGAGCGGATGCGGGGTGCGGTGGTAAAGGTAGCGGACAGGCGAAAGGCAAACTGAATGTAGCGGCTCGGCCCGGGCGACAAAAGCGGTGTGCCGTCGCGCCACGCCTCGGCCGGTGCGTCGCTGTCGCGCAAGCCGGCGGCAAAGTCGTAGGGCGGCGACCAGAAGCTCCAGTTGTCGGTGTCGTACACCGTGGGCAGGCGGCCGGACGGGTCAAGTTTTTCGTAGGCGGCCAAAGTGATGGGGCGGATGTCGCCGTTGATGTTTTCGTCGAAGTAGAGGTTGGGGTCTGGGGTGTTGCCGGTGCGGGTGCGGACCTCAACGCGGGTGCCTTCGGGCACATCGGCGTCCCAGCGAATTTTGCCCCAGTTGATGGGCTGACCAAAGTCGAGAATCTGAGTGACGAGGACGGTTTCTTCGACAAAGCCCTCGCCGTACACCTCAAATTCGGCGACCTCCCAGTCGCGCAGGGGAAAGGCTTGGGCGGTGATGTAGCGGATCGACTCGGTGGGAAAGCGCAACTCTACTACGGGATCGAGATTTTCGCGGTTGGATTCGAGCACGGTAAGCTGGGGGTCCTGGTTGCGGACCCAGCGCAGGCCCTTAGTGACGCGGCTAACTCGGTCGCAAGGGCTGTTGGCAAAGCGCACAGTGTTGTCGCCTTTGCGCAACTCGTACCAAGCGAGGAAGTTGGCGGCGAAGCTGTCTTCGCCAAACTCCTCTCGCGGCGGCTTGGGTGCCGTGAGCTCTTCGATGAGCAATAGGTCGTCCTCTTGCCCGAGGCGGGGAAAGAAGCGGATGCGGTTGACCGGCACAGCGGCGCGAAAATCTATGACGACCGATTGCTTCCAGCCTTCGCCGGTAACCCCGGCGATGATCGTGCCTCCACTAAAGATGCCTTGACCTGGGGTAAAGCGGCGGAAGTGCGCGGTGGTGAAATCGCCATCGAATTGCTTCTTTACGGCGCGGATTTGGTCGTCAAGGGCTGAGCAGCCGTCGGTTGTCAGTGCCTTGCCGCCGGTGTAGGGCAGAGGAATCTTGATAGCCGAGGAATTGGGGTCGGTCAGGGTCAAGTTGACCGATGGGTCAATGAAGCGCGGCCCGATGGCGTTGTCGGCAAAGTCGATGAGGGTGTCGGCGGCTGCGCCGTGGGGCGTGACCGCCACCGCCACCTCGTCCATTTGCTGGCCCTCGGCATCAAAGAGCAGATAGACGCCGGCACTTCCTTCAGAAAGTAGGTCCGGCCACGGGTTGCCGTCCGGGCCGCCGACGCGGAATTCGCCGCGGCCGTGGGCTGGCGCAATCGACAGGACGAGCAGGAAACACGAAGCAATAAGGCACTGCATGGCACCTCTCTCTTGAGACGCTGGTAATATCCGCACGGCAATATGGTAATATAACGTGATTTCGGTTTAAGTGTCCTGTATTTGGCTTGCTTGCTGGTTTTTTAGGGTTGGTTTTTTCGGTTGGTGGCAGTAGGCCATTAAGCCCCCGAGGAGACGGACCCTAAAATTGCCCGGACGGCGGTGTCGGGTGTGTTCAATCTGCGCGATATGTTTGAGTTGATCGGTGATGGTTTCGATCATCGCCCGTTTGCGTAACAGGCGCGTATCGGCCTTGGGCAGGGGTTGCTTTTTCATGTTGGATCGCCGCTTGGTAATCAACTGTAAATCGAAGCGTGTCTTCGGGTGTTGGCTCCGCTTTTTGGAGCTGTATCCTCGGTCGGCAACCCGCTTGCCAAACAGATCTTGTACCCAGCCGGGCCCGGGTTGACTATCTTCGACGTTAGCGGACGTTAAGGCCCCGTTGAGCACGGGGCCTTGATCCTTGACGATTCCGTGCAACGTGAAGCCCAAAAACCAGCCGGTTGATGGTTGGCCCGACTGCGCCCCATCGGCAACCAGCCGGTGCTGGTGCCGACGCTGCGGGAGCCATACCGTCAACGGCGTCGAGTCCATACACGAAAGACCGGTGCAAGCCCCTGGGCGGTGCCGCAGATAGGCTCTTAGAGGGCCAAGCGTTGAGGGGATCAACTCGACAAAGCGTCCCTAGCGGACCAACCCCGGAAAGGCCGTGCGTAGGTGCCGACAGACATTTTCCCAGTAGAAGGCTTTGAAATTGCGGTAGTGCGACGGATGGAACCCAATCAACCGCGTCCTACTCTCACTCCAACACCGCCGACCCGCCCGCCGACGGCGAGAGCCGGTCATTCGCTGGTGGCGGAACCACTCGGCCTCAAAGGCTGGGTAACAATCATCGACATGGCAAAACAATTCAACTAAATTCATCGCGACGGCTCCTCTATGGCTGAGTTTTAGGGCTGAGTTTTAGGGCTGAGTTTTAGGATGGCGATTCCTAAAGGTAGCCAAAAAGGACGCCTGCCCCTTATACCGAACTCACGTTAATATAGGGTAATATATAACGAGAGAAGCGGACGGTTTGGCAAGTTCGGATATGTACATGGCGAGTTGCGCTTAACTTGAATTCGGGTTAAGGGGCCTCTACTTGGAGTGGTTCATCGCTTTTGGGGGCCGATTTTGTCGATTGGTGGCCAGTAGCCGTAGGCCATGAATCCCCCCTGATATGAACCATACAAATGGATCGGGGGTGATGTCTTATGTGTTCAATCTAGGCGATATGTTTGAGTTAGCCAATAATCATCGGCCTGTGTTGACTTTTCGTGTTGGATAGCAGCTCGGTCCTCCACGGCAGGCCGCATAGTGTTTCACCGGGGACGGGTTTGCCATTCTCGACATGGCCGGGGGAGCCACGACAATTTGAGCAGTGGGCCTCGATCCTTGAAGCCCCGATGCAGCTTGAAGGCAAAAAACTAACCTGTCAAGCTTGGGGCCCATTGGGCTAGCCCCGCTAAAGAGGCGGTGCGGGTGCCTACAAGGAGGCCGTACGGCCAACGGCGTCGAGTCCATACGCCAAATACCCGTGTCGGCTCCTTGGCTCGACGTAGATAGGCGATAACAGAATAAGCACCCAAGGCGTTAATTCGACGAAGTCGACTAACGAGGAAAAGCACAGGTAGGTGCATGTACATCTGCGGTAGATGTCTTTGCTTCACCGTGCCACGCAGTGGCAAAAGCAATGCCGGTACTGGGATGGGTCAATCCTCATGATTTCGCTCAAACACAGGCACCCCCAGCCGACGATACCGACGCCCGGTCGTTAGGTGATGGCGATCCATGGTCCTTCAAAGGCTGTGGCAAAAGGCACTGAAGGGCAAAACTAATGCAACTCAATGCATTGCAGAGGGAGCCGCAATGACTAGGCTTTAGGATGGGTATGCCTGAGTTTAAATAAAAAGAAGCCCCTCACCTTAGCCCGAACTCACGTTAAGTGAGGAAAGGGCGAGGCTCCACAGGGAACTCCCAGCCCTCAAGTGTGTCCTAGGAGTTTCTATTTGCCGTTTTGGGTACTTAGGTATACAATACAATCCTTTCCAAAACGTCCGGCCCGTAGCTGAAGATACCCCTATGAGATGACCGCTCGGCTATCGTCGGGCGCAAATGCCTGCAATTCGACTCTTTGGATGCGGTCACTTTGGATGCGGTCAGGGGGCAGGATTGAGAAGACATCCTTGCCCACGGAGGATAATTAGGACGAGGAGCAACACTCACTATGGAAGCACTAGTCAGCGATTTTGATCGGGTGTCTGCACTTGAGTTGGTTATGCTCTGTCTGATTATGATGGTGGGCAGCTATGCTGCTTATACAGATATCCGCTTTCGTGAAATCTCCAACCTTAGCATCTTGTTCTTATTGTTGACCGGCTTGACCGGCCAGATAGTCCTCTGGATGTGGAGTGAGACAACCCCTTGGCAAGTAGGCTTAGTAACTGGTGCTGGCCTCATTCTCAGCTATATCCTGTTTATCTACGGATTTTGGGCCGCTGGCGACGCCAAGCTGTTTTGGGCAGTGCTGGTTGCATTACCGTCAACTATTTGTCCCATTTTTCCTTCTTTCTTGTCTTTTAATGCCTCCATATGGGCATTACTGAGTAATGCAATGGTCCTCAACTTTGTCGCTACTCTGCTATTCATGCTTGGACAGAAGCAACTCTTTCACCAGAGAGACCACCGCACCTTGCGATTAAAAAGCGTCTTGTGGTCGGGACTGCACATAGCCGGTCTTAGTGGTTGGATGATATGGATTAGCGTGTCCTTCCTGAATCACTCTATAACATTATCCGAAGCGACCATAAGTACACTGATCTGCTACGTATTGATGGAGCGTTTTGTAAAGCAACCTAAGTACCTGTTCCTCACAATTCCCGGTGTGTTGCTAGCCCTGTACGCATCTTTGGTTCACCAAACAGGAGCACTGTCGGGCGCAGCATGGGGTATTAGTTGGGGAATTCAGACGGTATACCTATTTTTTTATTCTTACTTTTCAAGTGCCTTGGTGCAGAAGATCGCTTTCGATTCTTTACAGATCGGCATGATGCCGACAGTTGGGATATACGCCAACGGAGGTGAGGAGATTTGTCGGGCGGGACAGCCGCTTGATGCAGCGGGGTTGCGCCGATTGCACACTTCTGTGAAGCAAGGAGGCCTTGCCTGCAAGGAACAAGGGCTACAGGTGGAGACGCCTATGCCGTTTGCTCCGTTTATTGTGCTGGGCACTGGGATGACTCTTTTGATGCGGGGTAGTTTGTTGCGGCTATTTGAGGCACTTTTATCTTTTTAGGAGAGACGGCCTTTCTGGATGACTCACTCGGTACGGGGATTTGATGCAGTAACTTGATACGGTAGCTGGTAGCTACTTGGTCGGTGACGGCTACGTTAAGGAGTTCCCCTCGGTCATTGATAACTCCCAATGAAGCTTGAAGCTGAAAAACCAGCCGGTGGACACTCTATCCTGTTGCGCTAGCCCGGCAAACACACGTGTCCCCCGATACGCCGGGGATGACACGTCGCCAATGGCGTCGAGTCGATAAACGAAATACCCCTGCATGGGCTAGACCCTGCCGTAGATACGCACATAAGGGGATCAGTGCCGAAGGCATCAATTCGACAGGACGGCTATAGCGAACCAAACGAGGAAACGCATCACGTCGATGGACGCAAACCTGCGGCTGATAGAAAGCTTTGAATGTCCAGTTGGAATCCAAGTAACACCATCATAGTCTCACTCAAACACAACCGACCCGATCGACGCCACGGTCAGCGACCGGTCGTAAGTTGGTAACGCATCCCTACCGTTCAAAGGGTTGGCAAAAAGCCTTCACCCGCGAAAACGGGGGGCATTGACTTGGCAAAACAAGGCAGTTACATCCATTGCGAGAGCTCCTAACGGGCAGAGGTTTAAAGTGGACTTACCTAAACTTAGCCAAAAAAGATGCCCTCGCCTTAGCCCGAACTCAAGTTAGGAAATAAATCGTATGCGGTACGCGGGTCATTCGGCCAAATTATTGTGTGCTCTCTTTGGCCTAGTGCTAGGACTGACAGTATTTACGAGGCTCAAAGAGGGGCATCTACCGGCAACGGAGGTACTAGAAGGATCAAAGGTGGCGGATCCAACGTCGGAAGTACTATATGAAGAGTTCAAGAAAATACTCGACACGCCTATCCCAAAGATAGAGATGGAGTCCTTGGAGGGAGAGACTATATCAAGTCGCCACTATAGGAGTCAGGCGTATTTGCTAGTCTTCGCTGATCCCGATTGCTTGATTTGTGACGAAATCTATCCCCAGTTGAGAGAAGCCTCCGGTGTTTTACCCTTACTGGTAGTAAGTAGTGGGGGCAGGCAGGAGATGGTGAATAAGTTACGCGAATATAAACTCGACTGTCCAGTCGCCTACGACTCTCTCCACGTACTCGGTCAGATCCTGCACGTGCGGGGAGTGCCGACAGCCATGTACATCAATTCCCAAGGTCATATTGTCGGAGCGGTCACCGGGGATCTTTCCACGAAGAAGTTGATTCGCAGTACGATGGAGATGGTACAAAGCGATAATTTATGAGAAATGGGTCTATTTAGAGACTCCAGCAAAACAATCTTTCTCTCATAGTTGGAAGCGTGGGGTGTCGGACAACCAGAGCATCAAAAGAAGAATACGGTCTGGATTCGAGGTTTGCAACCCGGGGACTGAATTTCGAGACTGACCATTACCCGATAGGATAATAAAAAACTTGACAAGTCTTATTTGAAAACTACACTATACAAACCACAAACCCTTTTATTTAATCCAAGGAGGTGCTGCTATTATGCAGATGGTCTTGACATTTTTAGCATTTTTGAAGTCCGAGAGTGGTTATGTGCGAACCAGCAAGGGGCTTTCTCTGGGGTGGTTGGCTGTGGCCGGACTGACGGTCTCTCTCATAGGGGGTCCCATACAATCTCAACAGTCTCAACCTACCGATGCTATCTCTAAAAATTCTTGGAGTTCTGTATGCAATTCTCTCGGTCCTGGAGGAATTTCTGGATGGCATTGCACTAGCAGTAGGTGTGGTTCCTGCCTCTTTGGAGTATGCCAACACTACGAAATAAGGATACAGCGACCGACTGAAGCTCCTCAGTGTACTGTTTATGATAGGAGGTGTCCATGGTGGTCATGTACCTGGTAGATTTCCATATAGATTGAACACATGCTTGATCTGAACATTACTCATTTCTCACTTCTCCTGAGGAGGGAGGTTTTTCGCTATGCAAAAGCGAACCAAATCTATTTTAGCGGCAGCTTTGGTCGTGGGCCTGTGCGGCACGTCCTTTGGCCACGCGCCGCCCGGCGAGCTTTATTTCGCCGTGCAGTTTCCCGACAATCTCGTCCCCACCATGGATGGCGACCTGTCGGATTGGGATGTCGTGCCGATTGATCCGTACACGATCCGCAACGACCGCCTCTATTCGCCAGTGGCT
>RKRN01000052.1 GCA_007571365.1 Candidatus Latescibacterota bacterium | reverse complement strand
CGCCCACTAGCCGCAATATCTTGGAAGGGGTGAGCTTGGTGACGCTGCGGGAATTGGCTCCCGAGTTAGGGCTGGGTTGGGTCGAAAAGGATTTGCAGCCCTACGACGCAGTCAATGCCGACGAGGCTTGGTTGACCAGCACGCCCTATTGTCTAGCGCCGTGTACGCGCATCAACAATACGCCCATTGGCGATGGGAAGCCCGGCCCTTTGTTCCACCGGGTGATGGAGGCGTGGAGCCAGCGAGTCGGGATGGACATTCTGGAGCAACTTAAAAACGCGGATTGAGCAGCAGCGCGGGCGCGATGGAATCAGTCCCACTCGACCTTCCGGTATCGCTTTAGCAACTGCTGACCTTTTGCGGAGAGCGACTCATAGGAATCCTGCGGCATCTCGATGTTTTGCGCGATGGCGTACCAGTCGCGGCAGTAGCAGACAACGAGTTCGGGGCGCGGGTCTAGGGTGCGGTTGGGTGTGCCTCGGTGGAGGGTGCGCACGTCTTGGATCCACATTGAGCCTTTTTTGAGGTTGAGGCGATGCGCCGAGGGGAAGTGGCCCTTGAGGAGGATTTCGTCGTAGCGACCTTCGAGGCCCGGGTCGGCTATATACTGGGTTGAGGGGAGGACTTCAAAGCTGCCGTTTTCCTCCGAGGTATCAACCAAGGGAAACTTGACGCCTACCACCGGGACGGTTTCGAGGCCGACGTGGGGGATCTCGCGGGCAATGCCGGTGTCGCGATGCCAGTGTTGGAAGGCACTGCCCGCGCAGGGGGTATTGGAGTGGTAGCAGGTGATGACGTAGCTGTCGGCCCGCCAGAAACGGTCGAGGAATTCTAAGATGACCGGGTGTTCGTAGATGGCCGGGTCAGCAAACGGTTCGATCCACGGGATGGTCAGGGTGTAGCGGTTGATCGTCTGCAAACGTCCCTGACCGATGCGCGGATCGCCGAGTTCGACATGGGAAACTTCTGTTTCGCGCGCTTGGATGTGCGCCAGCAGCGGTAGGAATGCTTCGCGGATGCGGTCGATTTTTCCCTCGGGGATCATGTCCTCAAACACGACGTAGCCGTTGATTTTGAATTCGGCGAGCTTGAGGTCGAAATCTACATCGGCGCAGGCGAGGGTCATGGCCATCTCCGTTCGTTTCGTCTTTGGGCTACACTGAGTCCCCAGAGCTTCCCTTGAGACAGTCCAGCAGTTGAGTGCCGCGGTCCATGAGCAGGTCGAGGTCCGACTTGAAGGTGAGTGCCTGGAAGCCGGCGGCTTTTTTGGCCGCGAAATCTTTGGGAGAATACGTGTTGCAGCAAGGTTTTTTGCCAGCCGCCAAGGTTGTGGTGACAATCCGCTGCAGCGTCGCCTGATAGGCCGGATGTTGCTCGTAGCTGGCGCGATGGCGCGACAAGCCCAGCGACAGGGCTAGGTCAACCGGCCCGACAAAGCAGCCATCAACGCCGGGCAGAGCCATGATTTGCTCGGCTTGCTCAACCGCGTCAATGTGTTCCATTTGCACCAGCAGCAAGGTCTCGTCGTTGGCTTTTTCAAAGTAGTCGTCGCCGTAGTGGAGATAGGGATCGCCACCCAGCGAGCGCGTCCCGGTGGGTGGATACTTAGCGGCGCGGGCGACGGCTTGGGCCTCAGTAAGCGAGTTGACCATGGGCACTACGACTCCGCCTGCGCCTATGTCGAGGGCCTTTTCTACTTCGCCAGGGTTGCCGATGGAAGTGCGGATCAGGGGGCGGGCCCCGGTTGGGCGGGCGGCGTGGACGCACTCATAGGCGGTCTCCCAAGTCATTGGGCCGTGTTGGAGGTCGAGGACGATCCAGTCCCAGCCCATCAGCCCTAAGTAGCGGGAAATCGCCGGTTGGGGCATGGTCTGCCAGATGCCAACATCCATGAGCTAGAGGCCGATCTGTTCGGCGGGTGCGTTGGGCATGCCCGGATGCGAGCCGCCGGCGTTCTTGGCGAGATTGCCGCCATCTAGGGGCAGCATCGCGCCGGTGATCCAAGCCGAAGCGTCCGCGGCGAGAAAAATCGCCGCGCCCTTGATGTCGTTGGAGTCGCCGAGGCGACCCATGGGAAGGCCACGCAAATAGGTTTCGCCCAGCGAGGGGTCTGCGGCGATGCGCTCCTGTAGGTCCGCATTCATAAGCTGGGCGCAGACAATGGCGTTGACGCGTACGCCCTTGGCGGCCCATTCCGTACTCAGCTCGCGGGTCA
This sequence comes from Candidatus Latescibacterota bacterium, assembly GCA_007571365.1. GTDB lineage: Bacteria > Latescibacterota > UBA2968 > UBA8231 > UBA8231. The sequence continues at coordinate 8,116 of RKRN01000052.1, read as the reverse complement.
TCTGCACGGCCGCACCCATGCCCATGCTATACGCAAGGTGACTGCGGCCGAGGGCGTTGATACCGGCAATCGACACGAGGTTGATGATGCTGCCGCCGCGCTCCGAGGCCATCATGCGCCGGGCGGCCTCTTGGCAACAGACCAAGCGACCGACGACGAGGTTTTGCAGGGTAAACTCGACCTCCTCGGGCGTTAGGTCGAGCGGAGTATTGCGCCGCGCATTGCCGGCGACATTGCCGACGATGTCGATGCGGCCGTATTCTACATCTATTAATTCAAACATGGCGCGGATCTGATCGGGTTGCGACATGTCGCACGTCACCGGGAGGACGCGGCGGCCCAAGGCTTCCATTTCGCGGGCCGCTGTGGCCAAACCGTCGGCGTTGATGTCGGCCAAGACGAGGTCGGCCCCTGCTTCGGCAAAGCCGGTGGCCATGGCTTTGCCGAGGCCGCTGGCCGCACCAGAGACCAAGGCGACGCGGTTGGACAGATCGAAAAGCGGATGGGACATGACAGCCTCCTAATTTGTGTGGCCCCAAACATAGGGGCACGGCTAGTAGCGGCCAAGACCTGCCCTGCTTGCGGCGATTTGTTCGCCCGCTCTATATTTGCTGCCGCAATTTGAACCTATCGGAGCCGATATGACCACTGCCATAGACGGCTGGATACGCCAGTCGCAAGAGAAAATTTTAAGCGGCGCAGGCGTCACTTTGCAGGACTTAGACGCCCTGCGCGATCTACAAGGAGGCGAGCAGCAACACCTCCTCTACATCTGGGCCGACCAAGACCGCATCGACGCGGGCGTCATCGCGTGGAACTACTTCGGTCCCTTCGACAGCGAGTTCCGCTTTGACCCCAAAAACGAATGTCCGTATGCCAGCGCGGCCGCCGCCATGGCCGCTGGGTGGCGGGTGGTGTCTTTTCCAACTGTGGAATACCCGCAGGAAAATGCCCACAACCAACTCGGATTCGAGTTTGTCCTAGAGCGCTACTTCCGGCCCGGCGAGGGGCTGGATTACACGCCGCACGGCCAGCGCCAATAAACGGAGGAAGCCATGGAAGTCAATTGGAAAGAGCTAAAGAAAGAGTTCTTCGACACCGGCTACGTCGTACTCGATGGCTGGATTGAGCCCGGGTTGGTGGAACGGACCAAGCAGGACGCCCATCAGTACGGCTCTATCGATATCTTCGCGTGCGAGAGCATCGGCGATTTGCTCTGCCACGCCAAGGTCGTCGAGTTCATCGCCTTTCTGCTAGAGACGCCAGAGGTGGCCATCAGCCCCTTCCGCTTCTGGAACCACCTTACCCAAGGCGGCCAAAGCGATGGCGGCGGCTGGCACGTGGACGACACCTATATGGCCGACCGGCCGCTGACCGAGATTCTGTGCATGTACTACCCGCAGGATGTGGCGGAAGACATGGGGCCGACCATGCTGTTGCCCGGCAGCCACCGGCGGCTCTACACGCCGCCGCAGACCGCCAAGCTGGGCTGGATTCGCGGGCAGCAGAAAGTGATCGTCAAGGCCGGTGCCCTCGCCGTTACTTTCCCTTCCATTCTCCACGCCCGCGCCGCGCATTTGTCCGCCAAGCCGCGCTCCATGATCAAATACGGCTACGAGGTGGCCGATCCCCAATGCGGTTACTACCTGACCGAGCAAGCCTACCGCAACTTCCGCCGCACCCAGCTAGGCCGCTCGCTGACGCAGCTAGCCGAGGTCAAAGACAAAGACGACGCGCTGTGGAACTCCTACTGGAAATCGCATCCGAGCTATACCTTTCAAGACTTCAAACACCAAATCGGCGTGGTCGGGCGGCGGCTGCGCAAGCACCTCGACCACGAACAGGTTAGCTAACTACAGGGAGCATTCGATGGTACACAAAATCCACAAAATCGCGGTCATAACCGACGATATCGAAGGAGCGGTAGCGTTCTACACGCAGAAACTAGGGCTGACCGTGGTGGAACGCTTTCACAACGACGACGACGAGGACTATGTCTTCCTCAACGCCGGCGGCATCTTGCTTGAGCTCATGCCGCAAAAGAGCGTGGGGCAGGCCCCGGGCTTCCACCACATCTCCTTTGAGGTGGATAGCGTAGAAGACAGTGCACAGGAATTGAAAGACAAGGGGGTTGCCATCACCAAAGAGCCTTTTGACGTCGGTGGCGGGACCGGCATCACCTTGGGGTTTTTTGCCGGGCCGAACCAACTAAATCTTCAGCTCTTTCACCGCGAGCAATGAGGTCGTCATGCGCATAGCAAGAGCCGACCGTACAGACATGAAGGAGCTGAGCGACGTCCACGGTGGAGCCGGGACAATCCTCTTCAACCGCCTGTGGGAGCGCGCTGATTTCGCGACGCCCTTTGCCTTTGTCCACTGTGCGATTCTCCTGCCCGGCGGCGGGATTGGCTACCACCGCCACGACGACAGCGAGGAGATTTTTATCGCCATTGACAACGCCTCGCAGTTCACCCACAACGGGCGCACGGCCGCAGTCGCGGGCGGGGCCGCAGTGCCTCTGCGCTCGGGCGAGACCCACGCCATCTACAACCACACCGACCGCGAGACGCGCTGGTTCAACGTCCACTGCGTGGTGCCCGGCGGCACTCCTAAATCGACCGACTTGGGCGACGACCGGGTTGGTGCCGAATTGGAATCTACCGACCGCCTGCCGGTGGGGCGGCTAGACCGCGGTGCGCTGAAATACGGCCAAGCTCACGGTGGCAAGGGCGCCGTCGGCGGTCGGCTCATCTGGGGGCCGGAGGACTTCCGCAGCAATTTTTACTGTTTGGTCCACTGCCTATTGCCGCCGGACACCTCGCTCGGCTACCATCGCCACGAAGGCGTCGAGGAGGTTTATATCATCACCGAAGGTAGCGGGCGGATGACGGTGGACGACGAGACGCAACAGGTCGCGCAGTGGGATGCGATTCCCAGTCGGCTGGGGGGCAGCCACGGCCTCTATAACCACACGCAAGAAAACCTCGAATTGCTGGTCGTCGCCGTCTGCGCCGAGAAGGGGCGGTTCGACTCAACGGACCTCGGCGACGATTTAAGCCAACGCTAACAGAAAGGACTAATCCTATGGCATCCGTAAAGATCACCTTTATCGGCCACGCTTCTTTCCGGTTCGAGTCCGACAAAGGCTCGGTCACCTACTTCGACGCTTGGCTCGACAACAATCCCACTGCCAAGATGAAGCTCAGTCAGGTCCAAGAAGCCGATATCGTCATCGCCACCCACGGCCACAGCGACCACATCGGCGACTCCTATGAGATCTGCAAGCGCACCAAGGCCACATTTGTCGGCAACTACGAGCTTTGCTCGGTCGCCGAGGCCGTACATGGGCTCGAGATGGGCTCGCGGGCACTGTCGATGAACCCCGGCGGCGCGGTTGAGGTCAAAGACGCCACGATCACCATGGTACAGGCCCATCACTCGCAGTCGCTATCGCCCCACGTCATCGGCGGTGAGTTGCCGTCGGGATTGCTCTTCCATCCCGACAGCGCGGTCAACGGTTTCGTCGTGGCCTACGACAACGGCATCTCCATCTACGACACCTCTGATACCTGCCTGTTTAGCGACATGCAGCTCATCGGCCAGATGTACGGACCGCAGATCGCGATTATGCCAGTGGGCGGGCAGTACACTATGGGGATTCGCGAGGCCGCGCGGGCGGCAAGCCTGATTCGCCCCGACATCGTCATCCCCTGCCACTACGGGCCAATTATGAATCAGCCGGCCGACATCGGCGCATTGAGCGAAGCAGTACAATTCCTCTCGCCGAATACAAAGGTGGTAGAGATGCAGCCCGGACAGACGCTGGCCTATACGGCGAGTACCTATCGGGTTGAGGGCCGCAAATAGCAACCGCCATGGCATCTGCAAACATGCTGCAGGCCGTCCACTATCAGGCCGTGGATCCCGGAACTGAGTGGATCAAGGACATCGCCGTCGCCATTGATTCCGACGGACCGCTCGATGCAGACCGCACCCTCACTCCGAACGTGGTCAAAATGGACGGCGGATGCCGCATGTACTATCACGGCCTCGGCCCGGAGCGTCCAAATGCGGCTTCAAAAGGGTACATCTTGAGTGCCTTCTCCACCGATGCCGAGCACTGGGAGAAAGAGCCGGGCGTCAGAATGGATGCGGGCGGAGAGGGGGCCGAGCACTACATCTGGAGCCCGGACGTCATTCCGCTGGCGGATGGTCGCTACCGCATGTACTACGAGGGGAAAACCGAGAGAGGGGATGGCCAAGTCAAGGCTGCCATTGTGAGTGCTGTTTCCAGCGACGGCTTGGTCTGGCAACGAGAGCCGGGCCTGCGCCTAGCCGGCGAAAGCGTCTCCTATCTGGCCCCTCGCTGCCTGCACCTCAACCCGACCACAGAGCTGGGCGGTTTCCGCTTTCGCCTCTACGCTAGTGCCTATCCCTATCCAGATGTTGCTGGTGCCAACAAAAACATCGTCAGCGCCGCGTCAAAAGATGGCCTAGCGTTCGAGTTGGAGCCCGGCGTCCGCATATCCCAAGACCGCGCTTTCGAGTCCTATGCCGTCTATGCCCCGGAGGTCTTGCGCCTAGGCGAGGGCGGCTTCCGCATGTTCTACGCCGGCTGGACGTCGGCTCCGGAGGTCCCCCGTGGCTCAAAGTATCACGGCCGAATTTTCAGCGCATTTTCCGCGGACGGTTTGCAGTGGACCAAGGATCCGGGAATCTGCATTGACAATGGGGGACTATGGGACGCAGCTAAGGCATCAGAGCCGTGTGTGATTGACCTCCCCGACGGCCGCTTCCGCATGTTCTACGAAGCCTGTGATCTCGACGGCCGCTGGCGCATTGCCAGCGCAACTTCGGTTGCATCTGCTGCGCCGTAAGGCTCCAGCAAGCAAGCACCCACAACCAAAGGAGTACCACCATGCCGGGCCATGAAGCCCTCATCGGACCCAACGATGCGATTAAAGTCACCAAGGTCGAAACATTCGTCCTCAAAAACTCCTGGGTCTTCGTCAAGATCTCGACGGACGCGGGCATCACCGGTTGGGGTGAAATGCTCAAAGACGACGCTAGGGCCTGTGCCGCCGGTGCCCTCGAAGTCGCCGACTACTTGGTCGGCGAGGACCCCCGCCCAGTCACCCGCCACTGGCAGGCCATTCACCGCGGTGCCTTCTATCGCGGCGGCCCAATCAAAACCGCGATTTCCTCCGGCCTTGATATGGCCCTTTGGGACATCGCCGGCAAATGCTATGGCGTACCCGTGTACAAGCTGCTCGGCGGGCCTACGCGCGAGCGGATTCGGGTTTACGGCGAAGTGAGCGAGCAGACCGGGGTCAACGCCATGAAGGTGGGGCCGGGCACGTCGCGGGCTCCTTTCAAATACATCGAGGGCCAAAAATTTGTCGATGAGGTCGTCGAGCGCTTCAAGGTGCTGCGCGAACAACACGGCCCCGGCGTCGATATCGCCGTTGACTTTCACGGTGCCGTGCAGCCCCCTACCGCCATGCTGCTCATCAAAGCACTCGAACCGTATCATCCTTGGTTCTACGAGGAGATTGTGCAGGCTCTCAACGTCGACGTCATGGCCGAACTCGCCGAAAAAACCCACATCCCCATTGCCACCGGCGAGCGCATCTTTACCAAGTGGGGGTTCAAGGAAATTCTCGAGAAACGCGCCGCCCACATCCTCCAGCCGGACGTTTGCTATGCCGGCGGCATCACCGAATTGAAGATCATCGCCGGCATGGCCGAGGCCTACTATTCGCCGCTGGCCCCGCACAATCCCCAAGGCCCCTGTTCGCTTGCCGCAAGCCTGCAAGTCGCCGCTGCCATTCCCAACTTTCTCATCCAAGAGCGCGGCGACAACGAATACGCGGACCTGCTCGCCAAACCCTTGCCACCAGTCGCCAACGGCCACCGCCCCCTACCCACAGAACCCGGCCTCGGCATCACCATCGACGAAGACAAGCTCATGGCCCAAGTCGGCGAACCAAGCCCCTATCGCGTTCGCCTTGATCCCGACGACGGGGCGGTTGTGGACTGGTAGGCCGGAGAGAAGGGGCAACAATCGGAGGAACACGTTATGAAGCGCACTTTTAGCGTGAAGGCCATCTGGGACGATGAGGCGCAGGTTTTCTATGCCCAAAGCGACATCGAGGGCTTACGCATTGAGGCTGCCAGTCTTGATGAATTTGAGGAAATCATGCTGGACGCGGCACCTGAATTGATTATGGCCAACCATCGAAGTGCGTTCGAGATCGCCGAACACGCTCTCAAGGATCTGATACCGGCCATTTTGTGGGAGAGCTCCTTTGCCTGAGCTTACACTCTACCCAAAAAGAAGAAATACCATGGAACTTCACGAACTTGTCCTTGAGATGAAGCAGCTTGAACGGCGGCTCACGCTATACGAAGAAAAATACGGCATCCTCAGCCAAGATTTTTATAACACCTTAACAGCAGGCAAGCTGTCGCACTACGACGATTTTGACGAAACCCGAACGGATTTCAGCCGGTGGAAAGGCATTTACGAAACTTGGCAACGCCGCAAGACAGCCTATAACGAACAAATCCAACAGAGCGATCCCGCCGACGCATTGCGAGTACAACCTGCTTATTGATATGGCGGAAAATCCCCTCGAATCTCTTGCCGATTATAGCTACTTTCTGGCTGAAACCATGAGCCGTCCTTCCGTCCTTCGATCAACGATTCGCGTTTGGTCGTCCAGTCCTTTTACCGGAACAGCCGAGGGAGAGGCGACATTCGCAAACGGAGTTCGCTTGCGAATGCGGGAAGAATTAGATTTTGCAGATGGTCTGATCACGTCGTACGGATACGAAATTTATCGCGGTACAGAACGCCTGTATTGGTACGATGACTTTCCTCATCCCGACGATCCCACACTCGCCGTTACTTTTCCCCACCACAAGCACGTACCACCTGAAATTAAACGCAACCGCATTCCTGCACCTGATCTTCAGTTTACCGGTCCGAATCTGATCTCAATTATTGAAGAGATTGAATCTCTCCATTAGGTCAGTCTTGAAATGCCGAACTGCATCCACTATCATGGGCAGATGAAGTGCTCAAAGGCCCCTTCCATGTTGACCGCAGCGGCTATCACTTAAGGACACAGTTCCGACCTATGTCTGTAACCAATGCAGTGAGGCGTACTTTGAGGGGCGCGAAGTCGATGCAATTCAGAGTGCCATTAAGAGGCTTGACCAACAGGCCAGCTACTTGTCGCAGACACTTGAGACAGCTTAACGCGGGAGGGTAGAAAACTTAGCCTCTTACTGAGACCAATTCTCTGCTTCTGGAACTTAGAGATGAATCCCTTTACTAAAATCAAAGTGTATCTTTTTTTGATGTTTCAGAACACTCTCATCGTTCTGCTCATCGGCTTGGTGGTAATTTTTGCGGTCGTCATGTTCTCCGACTGTTTAGAATGGATTTTCAACCTTTTAGGAACAGCTAAAAAAGGAGAAGCAAAATATGAGACTCTGAAGTCCCGATAAGTCAAGGCGAGTCCTACTAGCCACTCCCTCCGGTAATGTCCTGACGACTCTTTGACTCCGGGGGCAAATTCATCGCTTATCTAGATTCTCCATGCGTTGTTTAGCTACGTACACGTAGAAGCCGTCATCGCCTTGGCCGCTGTCAACAATCTTCTTTAGCCACAGGGTGGCCTTCTCATTGTCACTAAGAAGCCAGTGGGATTGGCCTATCTGGTATCGCATTCTGTTGGCAAATACGCCATCTGGAAAATCTAGCATGTAGTCCTCAAAGCAGAGCACCATGAGGGCTATGTAGTTTCTGGCAGCCTTCTTGTTGCCGTAATCTCCGTAGTCGCCCCCGCCGAAGGTAGCCGCTTTAAACCCCCGCCGCTGCTTCCTCTGCTTCCCACGAGAGTCTTAAATTTTTTAACATAAGCTCGGTGTGCCGCATTCGTCTTGGGGAACTCGGCTATGACCTTGTCGTACCAGTACAAGGCCATGTCTTCGCTGCTAAGCCAGCTTGTATCAACACGCCAAGAGTCGTCCCTGATGCGATTAGAAAAAAATCCGCATTGTCTATATATAGAGAGGCCGTCTCGTCTTCCGAGTGTTCGACAAGCAC
>RKRN01000012.1 GCA_007571365.1 Candidatus Latescibacterota bacterium | reverse complement strand
GTCGCGCCCGGAACTGGGCCGGTGCAATACGCCGAAGAGTTGGCTGTTTGCTCCGCGATAGACGACGGGTTGCTCGTGGGTCATGGCTTGCTCCTTTGCAAAAAAATTTCCCATCTTTCTTCCATCTACCCGCTCTGCAAGCCTTTGGTGATTGGCTCCCGCATCAGAGCCACCGTATGCAACAACACCCCCGCACCAGCCGTGCCCGCCGCAGCCAAACTGCCCAACCCCAAGAACACCCAGCCATCTTCGATCCGCTGCGAAAACTGGCTCAGCCATTCTTCAACGCCGAAGTATGCCACGGGCCCTATCAGCAGGCACCCGGCCAGCACCAGCCACAGCAACCGCCGCGCCAACAGACTGGCCACATGCCGACTCCGGGCCCCCATGGTGCGCATAAAGGCGATATTGCGCCGCTGATGGGACACCGCAACCGCCGTCAGGCCGTAGGCTCCTAGGGACGCGATGAGCACCGCCAACAGGGCGGACCCGCCGACGACCCGCAGCCCAGTTTGGTCGTCTCGGTAGTACGCGGCGAGGTGGTCTTCGAGCCACGACAGATACAGCACATCTTCCGGGATGCCAGCTTTCCACTCGCGCTTGATGTACTCAATCACCTCGTTGCCCGCCTTGGGATCGAGGCGCATGAAAAGCAACTCATGATCGTTTATGCGGTGATGGTTGTTCCTGTAGTCGGGCAAGAGCACACCTGGTTCGACACCGCTTTTTAACGAATAGAAGTGATAGTCGCTCAGCACACCTACGACACGACCCTCTCCGTTGGGCATACGACGGGCTAGACGTCTAGTAAACTTCACGACTTGGCCGATGGGTTGGTCCCAACCGGCTCGGGCAACAAAGGTCTCGTTGACTAGAATGTTCGCTCGGTCTGATCCCAGATCCGAGCCTTGTACGACTTGGAGGCCGAGCGTCTCGACAAAATGCGGGTCCACCCTTAAGCACTGCGCTCTGATCTTACGATCCTCACCGGGCAATATCGTCTCTCGCAGCCGCGGCATTCCCGTCCGTAGGAAATGATCCTCACTCATAGCCACCGACTTGATTCCACTATGGGCGAGCAGCCGCTCCTTGAGTAGCTGCCGGTGCCTGTCGTTGATGCCCTCCGGCAACTCATCAATGTCGAGCATCAGCACATCGTCGGCCGCAAGGCCCGTATCGAATGCCTGCAAGTGATGCAGTTGCCGAGCCATCACCAAGCTCGTTCCCGCCAGCCCAGCGCAAGCGGCGAACTGCATTATCACCAAGGCACTGCCTAAAGCAGAACGGCGACTGAGCAAACTGGTCCCGCGCACGGCCTCACTGGGGTTGGTCCGCGCAAGAATCAGGCTGGGATAGGCAGCAGCCAGCAAACTGGTGAGCACCAACAGGACTAACCCCCCAACGATGAAGAGGGGGTCAAGGTAGGAGAGGCGCAGATCTTGACCCAACACCGTGTTGAACGTTGGCAGCAGCACCTTGCTGAGAGCCAAGCCGATCACCAGCGACACGCTACACACCACCACCGTCTCCATCCAGAACTGCACTGGCAGTTGCCGACGGGTGGCTCCCAAGGCGACGCGCACACCGACTTCTAGCCCGCGAGAACTGGCTTGGGCCGTGGCGAGGTTGACGTAGTTGACTATGGCAACGGCCAATAGGAGCACGGCGATGGCCAAGACGATATAGGTTTCCAGCGGATCGCGCGGCGGCGCGATGCCGTCGTATCCTTTACTCATCGTCACGTCGGTGTCTGTGTGCAGGGCCGACAAGGGTTGCAACTCCAAGCTAAAGTCTATCTTACGAGATACCAGTTTTTCGGAATTGGGTGCGTTTTCAACATATAACTGCCGCAGCAACACTTCAGCCGGCTCCCGGTCCCCGCCGTTGGCGTCTCCCTGTAGCCGGACAAATAGGATGCAATCCCGGTCCCAGAAGTCGTCAATCCAGCGCCACAGTGGCTCCGAGTTGTGAAAGGGCAACAGGACATTCAACTGGATCGATGAGTTCGGCGGCGACGGAGCAACCACTGCTTGGATAGTGTATTCCTTGAGTTCATGTTTAGGCCACCCTACCTCAATCCGCACCACCTGCCCCACCGCCGGCTCGTCGCCGAAGTAGCGGCGGGCGAAATCGTGGCTGACGACGATGCCGTCTTTTACCCTCAAGGCTGTCCGCGGGTCGCCCGCTTCAAAGGCGAAAGTGAACATCTCAAAGAAATTTTCGTCCACTAGCAAAAACGGCTCGTCGTTCCACATATCGCCTCGTCTCACGCGGATTCGCCGAAGTTCCAAATCTGTGCCTCGGCCGGAAACCAACCGGACTGTTTCCTCAACTTGGGGCCCAGCGTTCTGAAGCACCTCGGCCATGGCGACCGGGGTACTATCCCCCTTTTTCATGCGATCATATCCAGGGGCTTTAACGTTGAACACCACTCGGTATAGGTGAGCACTGTTCTCGTGGAAGCTATCGTAGCTCCACTCGCACGATACCAGAGCGTAAGTTAGAATGCAGAAGCCAAAAGCCAGTGACAGGCTGCACACTTCAATGAAGCTCAGCAGCTTGCGCCGTCGCAGAATGCGTACGGCGGTCTGCAAGTAATTACCGATCATTCGCATGGTGTTTGCTCCTATTTTCCATTTGCTTTTCGTCTGGTATCGCTTTTATCATGCCAAGGAGACGAGGGAGATTGGTTGGTTTACGGTTAGGTGAACCTATTACAAGTTCATTTAGCAGAGCCTACTAAGGGTCGCAGCAGCCCCCTACCCTATAGGTGCAGGTGGTCCTTTGGGTGGTGAACAACCAGCCCGTTGTTGTCATAGTCGTGGTATAGTTGGACTGCTGCTCTGGCTCACACTTATAACCCAAAACGACCTTGCGGTCGCGCTTGCGATTGCGCTTCGTCAGCTTTTTCATAATGCACCTCCTTTTTCGGAGAAGTAAGCCTAAGCCCCTCGTCTCCCCAGCATGACACCCAACTGTTGGTCTAATCTCCCGCCTCCTTTCCGACCTCGTTAGGTATCTGAAGCATGTCTCTTTTGGCCTTATGTTGTCATGGCCTTTTATCTTAAAAGAAAGCAATATG
>RKRN01000180.1 GCA_007571365.1 Candidatus Latescibacterota bacterium | reverse complement strand
ACCCAGTGTTCGGAATGTTCGCGGAAGAACGCTTGGAACGCGGTCAGTAAGTCGTTGAGGCGCAGCCGACCGTCGGCATCCACGTACCAAGCTGGATCGTGCCGAATCGACATCTCCTGCGTGGTATAGGTCAGGTCGCGGGGGATAACCTCCTGATAGATCGGGTTGGCGATGGCAATGGGGCCTTGTCGGCGCACGAGCCCTAAGTCGCGCACGTATTCTATATCGTCTTGGGGCAGGGCCTCGTAGGCTTCAGCACCGATCAGCAGCGGTTCGACCACGCGCCGCACGCGCTCCTCTTGCAGCTTGTGGGTCAGTTGGTCAAGGTGCGTTTCGCGCCGCAGGATGAGTTGCTCGCGGGCGTCGCTTATCGCCTCTGCCGTGATGGGACGACTGCGATCCCGCCCAGCCTTGTTGTCAAAACACGCTTCATAGGCCAAGGCGTTGACCAGCCACGGCTGGCCTTGCGTCAAGTGCCAAACCTCGTTTTGTGCGTCCTCGGTAAACACCTGCCCGGTGGTCTGGGTGTGTTGCGCCAACAGCGTCTGCACTTCGTCTGGTGAGAAATCGCCTAGCCGCAGGGATTTGGTGCGAATGTTGAACGCGCTGCCGCCGGCGACGAGGGCGTTTTCGGCGGTGGATTGGATGCGGTAGTCGCGCACATCGCGCACCCCGCAGAGGACGACCGTCTGCGGGAAGTGCTGCGGCCGGTCGGGATAGCCGGCGCGCAGTTGCCTCAGCACGGCCAACAGGGTGTCGCCGATCAGCGCGTCGATTTCGTCGATCAGCAACACCACCGGCCGAGCGTCCGCCGCCGCCCACCGGCTCAGCACCTCGCGGAGTGCCTCGTTTGGACCGGCCCTATTTAGAATGTCCGGCCATATCTCGGCTACGAAGAGATCGCCTAGGACTATTTCGGCCCTATAGGCGATTTGATTCAGAATCGCCTGCATGGCTGCGCCCACATCTTCGCGGGCGGACTGGCCGACCTCCACGTTCACATACAGGCAGCGATACCGCCCGCTGCTGTTGAGTTCGTCCACCAGTGCCAGCAGTGCGGTCGTCTTGCCCGTCTGCCGCGGCGCGTGCATCACAAAGTACCGCTGCTGCTCGATCAGCAGCAGCACCTCGGTGCGGTTGAGGCGTCCCAACGGCGGAATATAGTAGTTAATATCCGGCTTGATGGGGCCGGCTGTATTAAAAAAACGCATGGTATGCTCATTTCCGGCGTGGTGTCGGACGATGCCGCGCCTGTTTGGTCCTAGAGCGGGCGACCACAAGAGGCTATTCGAGCCGCCTAGAACGTCCGCCTTTATCGCATCCTTTCCAACCGATCAACCAAGTCCTCTCGCATCGTCACAATGTCGAGGGAGCTAATGGGCCGCCCGTCCAAACTGTTGGCTAATCCGCTCAGATCGGCGTCCGTCGTCGGCTTGGCCACTACCCCTATATCGTCGAGCAATTCGTGAATTTTGTCGGCGCGAATGCCGAACCCCAAGGCAGCCTGTGTAATGCGCGTCGGCGTGCCGCCGATGTTGAGCACCACATTCTCAATACCCGAGTTGTTAATAGCTATTACCCGGCCCGAGGCAGCGAAAATAGGGCTGCCGCTGGTGCCGCCAGACAGGTCGAGATTGTGCTGAACGACATAGGTGTCGGACGAGTTGTACCGCTCGCCTTGAAAGGGTGGGCGCAAAGCACTGATCGCGCCATTCTTAAAGGTGGCAATCGGGAACAGGTCGGACAAATCATAGCCTTGCAGTTCGCCGGGAAACCCCAACGTCGCAATCGGAGCGCCGACTCTCAGGCGATAAACCGCGTTGCTCGTCGCCAATCTGGCTCGCCGCCCAATGAAGCCTTCAGAGATGTGCAGCGTACCTACGTCGGGTGAACTCAGATCGTCGGGGTCCCATTGCGGGTGCGGCCAATACGTATTGATAAAGAAATAATTTTCTTGGTATGAGAGGTCCGTCGTCAGGTTTTGTATCACGATCCACCCGCCCTGTAGATCGGTTCCGTACCTGTTGTTGAACGCCGCTACTTGACGGTCCAATTCAACCAGTCCATCTATGATGTGCCCATTGGTAACAAGCGTGCCGCGCTCTACGGCAAAGCCCGTACCGACGAATGTAATAGTCCAATCCTCTATGTTTTCGTTATAGACGCCGTAGAGCACGGCATATACCGATAGCTGCAAGGAACTGACAATTCCGCTCCAATCGCCGATTTGGCCTTCCAACTCATCGACGCGCTCTTGCAATTCCTCAAATTCCGCCCGCGTAATCGCCGTCTGCGCCAGCTTGGCGCGGACTTGACCGATCGCCTCGGCATTGGCGGCCGTCACCGCGAGGGCGTCGAGCCGCGCCAACAAGCTCAGCCGGTCCTCTGCCTGGGCCACTTCCACTTCGTCGAGCCGCTGCTCCAGTTCCGCCACGCGCTCGGCCAGCGGATTATCAGTACAAGCAAACAAGACCGCGCCTAGCAGGGCGCGCAGAAACAGACGCATGAAAACTCCTTTCGGGGTTGTGCTTAGGCAACATCGCCTCCCGCACTTCCACTCAAAATCGCCAAACCGCCCAACATGTCAACCGAGGGACGAACGCGGCCGGCGCGTTTCTTCGGGGCTGTATTTTTATCGGCTCCAAGCCGACGCGGCGTTCGGCGCCACGCGCGAGATGCTGTTGCTGAAATGATGAACGGATGTTACTATGGCGTCTGACGCTTTTTGTGGCCCCTGTCCAGCCGCAAACGGGCCACGACCACACCACTTATACCAAGCCGCTGCGTACCGTCCGTTCCCAACTCCCAATCCCATGCCCCTAGCTCTCTTGCTCCTACTCGCCCTTTCGTCCTGTAGCCCCCAGCCGCGCCAAGACGCCACCATTGCGCTCGAGTTCTGGACTATTGCCCTCGGCGATGCGTTCGCCGACTACATCTTGGGCATGATCGCCGAGTACGAGCAGGCGCATCCCGGCGTACAAGTCAAGTGGGTCGATGTCAGCGGCGGCGAAGTAGCCGAGAAGTTCCTCGCCGCCTTGGTCGGCGACGCGCCTCCAGACTTAGCCAACATCTACGACCTGCCC
>RKRN01000163.1 GCA_007571365.1 Candidatus Latescibacterota bacterium | reverse complement strand
GACCTCAACGGCCTCCACAACCCCAACCCCATTCCCGAGGACGACCTCGCCTACGTCTTAGAAGCGGCGCGACTGGCGCGTAACGCCCTGCCGCCAGCGGTCCCGCTCATCGGATATGCCGGCGGGCCTTTCACCTTAGCCACTTGGCTAGCGGAAGGGAGCCATGCCAAGGACTTTCCCACCTTTCGCCGCATGATCCACAGCGACCCGGACCTCGCCCATCGGCTGCTCGATTTACTTACCGACCTCGCCAGCCACTTCTTGCGTGCCCAGATTGAAGCCGGGGCGCAAGCGGTGCAGATTTTCGACACTTCTATTGGTTTGTTGTCGCCGGCCCAGTTCAACGAATTCGCCTTGCCCTATGTGCGGCGAGTTTGCCGCAGCCTCGCTGCGCTGGACGCGCCGGTCATTTACTTCCCGCTTGCCGGGGCGCAAAATTTGTCCAGCTTTGGCCGCGTCGGCGCCCACGTCCTAAGCCTTGACTGGCGCATTGATCTCGATGTGGCTTACGGATTGTTCGGAGATACCATGCCTTTACAGGGCAATCTAGATCCCTGCGCCCTCTACGGCACTGAGGCGAGCATTGCCAAGGCCGCTCAGCACATTCTAAGGCAGGGTCGGGGCCGCCCCCACATCTTCAACTTGGGGCACGGCGTCTATCCAGACACGCCCTATGAAAAGGTCAAATTGCTAGTGGATGTGGTCCACCAATTCGCGCAAACTTGAAGGGGTAGCATGGAAGGCCAAGCAAAGAGCACGACGCGCCGGCACACTTTTTTTTGTATCAACAAAGAGCGGCACACCGCTTCGTCCAAGGTCATCGATGCCCAGCGCAAAAAGATTAATGTCTTCGGTCGGCGCGTGTGCGGTTGGATCGTGACCACTGAAGAGCCGGTCATCGACAAGGACATTTCCCTCGACGAATCAACGCACAAAGCCATGCCCCTCCGCGACCCGGAATAAGGGCCTTGGCCCTCAGCGACCCCAGGAGAATTTGTTTTCCAACCAAGTGCCGATTTCTCGCGGCGGGTCGTCCCACTTCTCGCCGGGGCCGAGAAATTGCCCGCGAATATCTTGACGGGAGTCAAAGCTCGACCCCAAGTCCGGGAACTCGTCGCGGATCAATGTTTCTATTTGGTCGCTTATGCCCTGTGCGTGGTAGGAAATAACTTCGTCGGCTTCGCGCTTGTCCAAGTCTTCGGTCAAATGCTCGGCCATCCCACTACTGGCGACAAAGGTAAATTCAATCGCCGAGTCTTCGGTCAGCTTTAGGTTGATGCGGTAGGCTGGGTAGCTCAGTTTTAACCCCAATACGGACAGCTGTAACTGCAACCACTCGGCTTGGGTGACCTCGCGCGTACTGTTCAGGGTGGCCCAGTCTAGTTCAGCTCTAACCCCTAGGGGACTCGACAAGGTCAACGCCATAAGCAAACATATCGCCTTGTGGCTCAACAACATAGCACAACCACCTTTCAAAAACTGGAACTGGCCCGCTGGCCAACTCGCTCAAGCTGCAGAGGAAAAATTCTCTTCGATAAAACGGACGATGTACCTAAACGAGACCAAGCCGACCGGGCGGTCGTCATCGTCCAACAGCGGCACATGGCGAAAGCCGTGGATACTCATCAAATGTAGGGCGTGCTGCACGGCCGCATCCGCTTTGAGCGCGGTAGGCCGCGGGGTCATCAAGCTCTCGACCGCGATCTGTTCCAGATTGCGGATCAAGCCCGCCACCCGGTAGAGGACGTCGCGCTCGGTAAATATGCCGATTAGCTGCCCGCGCTCGCCGGTTATTAACACGCAACCGACATGCCGCTCCTTGAGCAATGAGATGACCTTGGCCAATGAAGTGGTCGGTGAGACACAGACCATCTCCTGCGGATTGAGCGCGGAAAGTGGCTCGGTGAAAATTTCCTGGTACTCCCCGCTTCCCCAATCTTGGTACGCTTCGCTCAAGCTCTGGCCGCACTCTTCACAGAGGTCAACTCCAGAGATATTGTCGTGCGAACACAAAGGGCAAATCAATGGCTGTTCTCCTATTGGACGACCCAAGTATCGCCCGCGTTAAACAGAGCCGCGAGGTCGCCGGGGCCTCGCTGTTGGGCCATCGCGTCGATTTGGTCGAATAGTAACTCAGTATAGGTCGGCCGATTGAGGGCGCGCAGTACGCCAAAGGGCAACGGCAGCAATGGATATTCCATCCGGCTGAGCATATAGGCATAGCTAGCGTTTTCGCGCCCTTCGCGATGTACGACCAGCTCGTCTGGGGCCACGTCGCTGAGCGCGACGACCTCAGGCTCAGTACCGTTCATGCGGATGCCTTGGTCCCGATTCTTGCCAAATACGAGGGGCTGGCCCTCCTCTAAGAACACAATATTGTCGTCGCGCACGTCTGAATTTGTGGTGTGCTCCCAAGCCGTGGGATTGAGCACAACGCAATTTTGGTAAATCTCGACAAAGGCCGCTCCCTGATGTTGGGCCGCTCGCCTGAGCACGTAGCTCAGGTGCTTGGTATTGGTGTCCTGCGTCCGGGCGACAAAAGTCGCTTCGGCACTCAGTGCCACCGAGATGGGATTGAGCGGATAGTCAATTGACCCCATAGGGGTGGATTTGGTGCGGTGCCCTATCAGCGAGGTCGGCGAGTACTGGCCCTTAGTAAGCCCATAGATGCGGTTGTTGAACAGAAGAATTTTTAGATCGACATTGCGCCGGAGGCTGTGCAGGAGGTGATTTCCGCCGATCGAGAGTCCGTCGCCATCACCGGTGATGACCCAGACGCTCAAATCCGGGTTGGCCGTCTTGATGCCCGTGGCGATGGTGGGCGCACGCCCGTGGATCGAGTGAATGCCATACGTATTCATGTAGTAGGGAAAGCGACTAGAGCAGCCGATCCCAGAGACGAATACGAGGTTTTCCCGCGGGATGCCCGCTTCGGGCAGCATCTTTTGCATTTGGGCCAAAATCGCGTAATCGCCGCATCCGGGACACCAGCGGACCTCTTGGTCGGAAACAAAATCTTTGCGGCTCAACCCAGTTTTTACAACTGCTTCGACCATTTCGATCTCCCTGCCTAGCTTAGCACTTGGCGAATTTTGTTGGCCACTTCCCGAATTTGGAAGGGGCATCCCTGCACCTTGTTCAGCCTGACGACGCGCACCGGGAAGTGCGCTTGGAGCAACAGGGCCAATTGGCCCAAATTCAGCTCGGGCACCAACACTTGCTTGTAGCGGCCGAGCACGTTGCCGAGGTTGCGGGGAAATGGATTTAAGTAGCGCAGGTGCGCGTAGGCCACGTCGAAGCCCTCGTCCTGCACCTGCTCAACGGCGGCGCGAATGGCCCCGTAGGTCCCGCCCCAGCCCAAGACCAGCAGATCTCCTTGGCCGGGGCCGGTCACTTCCAGTTCGGGAATGAAATCGGCAATGCCGCGGATCTTGTCGGCTCGGACGCGGACGATGCGTTCGTGGTCTTCGGGCGCGTAGGAGACATTGCCGGTCCCATCCTGCTTGCCCAAACCGCCGATCCGGTGCTCCATTTCCCGCGTTCCAGGCACCACCCAAGGCCGGGCCAAGGTCTGCGGATCACGCATATAAGGTTGGTAGCCGTCGGGTTCGGTGTACGGCTCGGCATCAATGGCCGCGATTAAATCCGGGTCGGGTATTTTCCACGGCTCGGAGTTATTGGCCACGTACCCGTCGGATAGGAGAAAAACGGGCGTCATGTAGCGCACGGCAATGCGGAAAGCCTCAATGGCCATGGCGAAACATTCGCCCGGGGTGGCCGCAGCAAGGACTGGGATCGGGCTTTCGCCGTTGCGCCCGTAGAGCACCTCCAGCAAATCGGCTTGCTCGGTCTTGGTCGGCAAGCCCGTGCTAGGGCCGCCGCGCTGAACGTCAATGACCACCAACGGCAGCTCCATAACTACGGCTAGGTTGATCGCCTCGCTCTTGAGCGCAATCCCCGGGCCGCTGCTGGCAGTGGCCGCGAAGCTACCGGCAAAGGACGCGCCAATCACCGACCCCATAGCCGCGATTTCGTCTTCGGCTTGGAACGTGCGCACGTCGAAGTTCTTCAGCGCAGCCAAGCCCTCTAAGATGGTGCTAGCGGGCGTGATGGGATACGAGCCGTAAAAAAGCGGTTTGCCGGCCTTTTGTGCAGCCGTGACTAGCCCCAAGACAAGGGCCTCATTACCGGTGATCCGCTTGTATACCCCTGGTTCGACAATCTCTCGCTTCGGCACCGAGATCTGCGTCTGAAAGGTTTCGGCCGTTTCGCCGTAGTAGTAGCCCGCTTTCAAGGCTCTCGTATTCGCCTCAACGACCTCGGGCCGCCCGGCGAACTTGGTCTGGTAGAACTTGAGCGTGTAGTCAAGCGGGCGGTCGAACATCCAGAACACTAAGCCCAAGACAAAGGCATTCTTGCACATGTCCTTTGCTTGGTTGCTCATGCCCTCAATGTCGGCGAGGGCATTGCGGGTCAGGGTGGTCAAGGGGACCGGATGCACGTCGTAGCCGCTGAGGCTGCCGTCTTCGAGCGGGTTTTTCTCGTATCCGGCCTTGCGCAGGCCATTGCGGTTGAACGGATCGGTATTGACGATGATAGTCCCACCCAGCTCGAGATCCGACAGGTTGGCTTTGAGCGCAGCCGGGTTCATCGCCACCAGCACTTGGGGTGAATCGCCGGCGGTGTAGAGGTCGTTGGCGGCAAAGTTGACCTGATAGCCGCTCAGCCCGGGGATGGTCCCGGCCGGGGCGCGGATTTCAGCGGGAATATCGGGAAAGGTACTGACGTCGTTGCCTATCACAGCCGAAGTATTGGTAAACTGACCGCCAGTTAGCTGCATCCCATCGCCCGAATCGCCGGAGAATGCGATGACTACAGACTGGCGTTCTTCTTGCGAGTGCGCTCGCTCACTCCTAGGGGCCGATAGGGCCACGATTTCGGCCATGCACAAAACCTCCTTAAAAAGAAAAAAATCTCAATCCGTAACGCATGCTCAAGCACCCTCTTTGGTGTGAGCGATCCGCTCGGGGTCCGGTGGCAAATTGTAGATGTCTTCGGGGAATTGATCCGTAAGGAAACGGATGACCTCATGTTGGGGCAAATTCCCTTTTATGCAGCCGTTTTCATCTACAATCGGCACGTTGCGGTAGTCGCCAGCATTCATCAGCCGCAGGGCGCTGCTAATCGGCTGCTGGGCGTCCAAGCTATGCGGATCGCCGGTCATCAATTCGGCCACCGGCCGCGTCCACGTCGTTGGCTGGTCCGTCACCTTGGTGAGTACATCGCGCTCAGTAAAGATCCCCACTAAGCGGCCATCCCCTTCCACTAGCACGGCACTGATGCGTTGGTGGCGCATTTTCTTGAGAACGTCAAGTACCGACTCCTGCGGCTCGCACCGGGCATACCCATCCAAGTCTAGATGGCCGATGACCTCTTCTCGTAGCTTCTGCACGACCTTCATTAGAAAGCCCCTTGCTCGGGGCCTAAATACCGCATTATTCACCTCGTTTACTCAATTATCCATTGACGTCACGCAGTGCGTAACATCAGTTATCTATATCAAAATTAAGATAGATAGGAGTGGTACATCCCGCAAGGTAATATGTCGCAACGAGGTTGCGACTTTTACCGCGTCAAATCCACAACCCAATCCGCAGCTATCCGCACCAACGGATGCTGGTCGGCGGCGACGACCGTACCCCCTCGCTCCACCAACGCCCGCAACACCCCAACCATCGCACGTACATCTTCTCGATGATCGCCGCTGGCCGGGTCGTCAACTAGCACCCAAGTACGTTGGGAGACTCGCGTCAATTCAAGTGCCAGCCGCAGCCGCAACCACTCCCCTCGCTCCAACCCCTGCACCTCCTGCCCCAAAAGCAAGTAGCCAAGACCGCAACCAACGGCTGCCTCCAAGCGCGGGCGGCTTGGATCGTGCCGGGCAAAGTGGGCACAAGCCTGTTTCAGGGTCATGCCCAACACATCGGCGATGCTCGCACCGCGCAAAGTTACCTCGCATATTTCGTCTCGGTACCTGCGGCCTTGGCAAGCAGCACACACCAGCGCTATATCCTCTAGAAACTCCAAATCAAAATAGCATAGACCCCGGCCTTCGCAGTTCGGACAACGGCCTCCTGGTCGATCTAATAAAAAGGTGTCCCGCCCCCAACCGCGTGCTACTGCGGTCGGCGATGCGGCGTACAAATCGGCGACGCGCTCAAAAAGGCCCAACCCGGCCAAAACCGTAGCCTTGCCACTTGGCACTTCTACCGTTACAACGCGGCTGTTCCTCGGCCGGCCCACAGCCGCGTATTCGACGGCCCGCCTCTTGAGCAACGGCAGCAAAACTTCGTGCAACAGGCGAGTCTTACCACTGCCAGAAGGCCCACATACGCAGGTCAATTTGCCGTGCGGCAGTTCGACCGCAAGCGGCCCTACCACACCATTCCCGCGAATGACTAACGCGGGCTTAGCTTGTTCGGCGATCTGCTGTTCACCTGCTCCATCCGGCTCTACCGCGGGCACTTCTCCCACCCGCACTCGCCCTTCAGCAAACGCCCAGACTTGCTCGGCGACGGCCACGAGTTCAGGCGTGTGATCCAACAACAGCACCGTATTGCCGCCAGCGACCAGCCGACGCAGACCCGTTGTTACCGCTTCTAGCAACTCCCCGGCCAATTGGCTACCCAAATCATCCAAAATGTAGAGAATGCCCGTCAGACCGCTACTGAGACAGGACGCCAATTGCAGTCGCTGCCACTCGCCAGCCGCCAGCGATTCGAGCCGCCGGCGCAGCGGCAAGTGCCCTAGCCCCAAGCCGCAAGCCTCGGCGAGCGCAGTTTCTATTTTGGCGTACCCCTGAATCGCGGCCAGCCAGTCGCACAAAGAGCCGAGGGGAGCGTCCAGTAGCTCATCCATGGTGCGACCATTTAGGGTCACCTGATCGACCAAGGGCTGGTCTGCGCCGAAGTCAGCCGCGACTAACGGCTCGTACTGGTGGCCACAGTCGCCGCAAGTAGGCTGCTGATTCAAGTATATCAGTTCGCCGGTCCCATCCACCTCAATTACCGTCTGCCCCGAGGAAATAGAGCGACTCACGCGCACAGCTTCTAAAAAACGCACACTGGCCTTCGGGTCTGGTACTAAGCGATCCACCACGACGTGTACAGTGCTTCCGGCACTCGGCCGTGCTGGACCGTCGCCTTCCAATCGCTGGATCTGGCCATCCATGGCGATCCGCGTAAATCCGGCCTGCACGAGCTGTTGCCACATCCCGGCCCGGCGCAAAGCCAACGGGGCCAGCACCAAACAGCGGGTGCCTGGATACATGCGGGCAACCTCGCGCTCGACCTCATCGGCCGCATAGCTGCGGCAGCAGCCACCGCACTCGCGGCAGTGTATCTGCCCCTCTTCTAGCATGATCTGCGCCAAAATCCCGTCTAGCTGTAAGTAGTCCCCTACTGTGCGTCCACGGCGCGCTGCCCTTCGGCTGAGCTCAGATCGAAGCCCTAAATAAATGGCCGGCGGCAAGCCCGAAATTTCTTCCACATTGGCGCGCCCCGCCCCGCTGACGCTTTCGCGTTCGGCCGGTGCCAGGGCCTGCATGTAGCGGCGGCGGCTCTCGGCGTAGAGGATTTCTAAGGCCATGGCGCGGCGCCCACTGCTACTGCGGCCGGTAAAGCAAATAATCCGGCCCAACGGCAAATCCATATCGACCTTAGCCAGCCCACCGGCCCGAGCGCCGCGCACACAGAGAGTCGCTTTCAAGGGGTAGCCTGTATCATGGAATCGATTTTCGCCTGTAAGCGCACGTCGTCGGGATGGCGCGTCCGCAAAAACGCCCAATGGGCGGCGGCGGCGCGGGGACGCCCCAAGCGCAAGAGCACTTCCCCGCGCCGATAGTGCGCTTGGGTGTGGTTCGGATCCAGTTCGAGGGCCCGGGCAAAAGCAGTGGCCGCGGCTTGGTCGTCGCTCTGCTTGACATATACCAAGCCGAGATTAAAATGCGCCCGGGCATAGTCGGCATCGAGCGCGAGGGCCTTGTGGAAGTGCGCGGTGGCTTCGCTCCATTGGCCAAGGCGATAGTAACACAAGCCGAGGTTGTTGTACAGGCCGGGCGAGGGCCGGGCGAGGCTAAAAGCCGCAACCGCCGCCTCGTACTCCCCGGCGCCGAAGAGCTCTAATCCGCGTTGGATGCCCGAATCACCGTCTTCTTGCAACACAGCCGCTAGACCAGAAGCGGCTGGAGCAAACGACGGATCAATGTGCAGTGCTTTGCGGAACATGTTTTCAGCCGCCGCCCAATCCCCGCGGCGTTGGTACAAAGTTCCGAAATTGTAATAATCGACGCGCTTGCGGGTCAGCCGCTCGGCCCCGGCGTCCCGGTAGTTGATCGGCAGCGCGACTAAGGCCACCAATAAACACGATCCCATCAGCCGACGATACGCCCCGCCAGTCGCCCAAGCCGCAGCGTTCGCAATCCAACCAGCGGCGTAAAACAGAATCACCGGCACGACCGGCAAGCGATATTCCGAGGACGTAAAAAACAACAGGCACGCGGCCAAATAGCTCGCCAGATATAGGTCTAGCAGCCCAGCGCGACGACAGGTCACCCAGCCCGCAACCGCCAGCGGAGCCACCAACCCCCACCCCAAAACGCACCAGCGCAACAGGGGCACAAAGTCCCGCGCCAAGTACAAACTCAGGTTGTTTTGCGCCTCGACTCCGTTCCAGAACATGTAGAGCTTACGGCCTTGCAACGCCAGATACGCGCGGGGATTTTCCACAGCAAAGCGCAAGCCAGCCGCCAGCCAAAATCTGGAGGCTTGCGCTGGAGTCAGCTCGCGGCCCGTGCACGCCTCGGCCTCGCGGATAAACACTTCGCGCTCCAAGTCCGGCTCGGCACTAGTCAGGAAATCGACCTGCGCGTAGATGCCGTTGGCCTCGGGATGATTGCCCACGTAGAAGTTCATCCCGGCTGAGGACGTGGTCAGCAGCCACTCGCCCCCGACGAGATAGTTGCGGCAAGCTACCGCGCCTACTACCAGGCCGCAGCCGGCGACCACCGCCCCCCACTGCCGCCAACCGCGTCGGCCCTCCTGCGCGACAAACCAACCGGCGACCACCGCGACAAACAACAAGACCATCGGCCGCGCCGTAGCCGAAAGCCCCAACAGCAGCCCGGCGGCCAAGAGCCAACGCACTGCACCTTGTGCGCGTACCAAGCAATACAAAGCCGCGAGATTCAAAAAGGTGATCGGCGCAGCGGTCAGCAGCGCCCCGTCGTAGAATACGTAGGGCTGGTAAACAGCCGCCATGCCGGCGGCCAACAGGCCAATTTTTGCGCTCCACAGTTTCCGGCCTAGCGCGTAGATCAAATAGCAACTACCCGTCCCCAGCCCGGCCTGCACCAAGCCAACCCACCCGTATTCAGCCCCGCAAAGCGCGTAAATGGCGGCTAAAAAGTAGGAGTAAAACGGATTCATAAAGAAAGGCCGGTCGCCCAGCCAATCACCGGCGACAAGGGCCCGGGCGCGGCGATCGTAAAACTCAGAGTCGAGCAGGAGCACCTCGAACAGCGGCGTGTCAACCGCTTGGTAGAGATAGGCTAGGCGCACGCCGAGGGCGGCGACTAAAATCGCCCAGAGCATGGCTTCCTCTCGCCTTAGTTGCACCGCGCCGAGCCGCGTCACGGCTGCAAAACCCAATAGTGAAACGAAACAATCGGCCGCCAATCGCCGCCAAAGTGAATCGGCCGCGTCTCGAGCACGACGCGGCTGCTCGCATCCGCCGCCGCTATTTGGCCAACGGCCAGTTCGCGCCACTGACGGCCCCGCCCGCCCGGCAGTTCCACGTTGGCAATTTTCTTACCATTGGCTACCACCGCAAAGTGCTGAGCGATGCCCGTAACCGTGCGCATAATCACCGTCGCCGGTTGACCCGCGTTCAGTACCACCTCCATCCGCTCGCCTCCAGTCACCGTCCGGCCCCCGTCAATGTACACAGCTTGGGGATCGTCGGCCGCACTCAGTGCCATCAATAGATTCGCCTCCCCGCTGCCGGGGACCCATACTTTAGATTGATAGCCGTGCCGACGTTCACTTGCCAAATCAGCAACATCTACTTTATCGACCACCCGCCAGCCTTCCTCTAAGAGCATCTGATTGCGGATGCCCTCGCCGCTGAGATGGGCGGCCCAATGCGCTTGATACAACACTTTCTCGGCATCAATAATCGACGGCTCAAAAACGCGGATGCGGTGCAGCGGTTGCAAGAAGACGCCTTCGGGGAAATTGAACCAGTTCGGGAAGATGGCAAAGTACTGCGGGCGCCTATCCGGCGGCATAGCTTCCAGCCGCTCAAATAGCGACCCACTCCCGTGCCGCCAAGGCGCGCTGTTGCCAGCCGTGGTCAACCCAACTAAGTCGATGGTTTGGCGGCGGCTGAAGTAGCGCAGGGCTCCAGCGTCGTTGACCGCGAGGCGGGCGTCAAGCGGCAGCTCAGCGTCGATAAAGTGCGCCATCTCGACCTGCTGATTGCGGATATCGCTGCAATTTTCCCCGTATGCCAC
>RKRN01000157.1 GCA_007571365.1 Candidatus Latescibacterota bacterium | reverse complement strand
TTTTGGAGAATATGAGATATGTCAAGATTGTCGCAACGCTTTTAATGTATGGCTTATACCTCGCCTGTCAAGCCCAAAAGTTCTTATTGCGATAAAATATCAAAAAAAGCCACTCGACCTAGCCCGGCGAGTTCTGCGGATAAGCGACCAATTTCATACAGCTTTGCTGCCAAAAGTATCCGTGCTTCCTGTGCAAACTCATCAGGGGTTTCTTAGGAAACGTAGGGGAGAGATAAAGGCGTTGTCGACAGAGCAGCGAAGCGGGGATCGCGCACCTCAACTCAGCGGCCGCAGCCGCCCCGCTTCTTCCTCGTAACCCGCGCCGCACACCGCGCAGACCAGATCATCGCCCAGCGTGACGCCGCAGCGGCAGGCCCAGCCCGTTTGCCGCCCCGGTACGCCGGTTATCAGCGCGTAAGCCGGCACGTCGCGGGTTACGACTGCTCCAGCACCAATGAGGGCGTAAGCGCCGATTTCGACGCCGCAGACGATGGTCGAGTTGGCTCCTAGCGAAGCGCCCTGGCGCACCCGCGTCTCTTGGAACTCGCGTCGGCGATCGACAAAAGCGCGGGGATTGACGACGTTGGTGAAGACCATGGACGGGCCGCAGAAAACCCCGTCTTCGAGCGTAACTCCCTTGTAGAGCGAGACGTTGTTCTGTATTTTGCAGCCGTCGCCGATTACCACGCCGCGATCGACATAGACATTCTGGCCGAGATTGCAGTTTTGGCCGATCTGTGCGCCGGGCATGAGGTGGCAGAAATGCCAGATATGGGTTCCCGCGCCAATGGCGACCGGCTCATCAACATACGTGCTAGGATGGATGAAGTAGCTTTCTGCCATGACGACCGAATATAAATTGTCCCCATCTATTTACCAATGCACCGACCGAATGGACGGCGCAGCAACCCTTTGCATACGGAGGAAATTGTGAAACTAGCCACGTACTCTGCCGCTGGCGAACAGCGCGTGGGCGCAGTTATCGGCGCCGATAATACCGTCGTGGATCTCGCTGCTACTGACCGCTCGCTAGCCCGCCAAGAAAAGCGCAAAATGCATCCCTTTTTCACCGACATGCTGACCCTGCTCGCGGCAGGGGCCAAGGGCCTGCGCGCCGCCAAAAAGGGCGCGGCGTACGCCGCAGATAAAGAACCCAACGGCAAAACCATCCACGCCCTCAACAAGGTCCGCCTCCGCGCCCCTATGCCCAATCCGCGCAAGGTCTTCTGCTTAGCCGGCAATTATCAAGACCACATCGAAGAGGGCGGCGGCAAAATGGATGCCCAAGACAAGGAAACCCCGCGCGTCTTTATGAAGCCGCCGACGACCACCGTCATTGGCCCTGAGGACCGCATCCTCATTCCCCCGATCGCCAACAGCATCGACTGGGAAGGCGAGTTGGCCGTAGTCATCGGCCGCAAGGCCAAGGGCGTCGCGGCTAAAGACGCGCTCAAATACGTGGCCGGGTACACCGTTATGAACGACGTATCCGAGCGCGAGCTCAAGATCAAGGAGCGCACCGATAGCCGCCCGCGCGACGAGTGGTTCGACTGGCTCAACGGCAAGTGGCTCGACACCTTTGCCCCGCAGGGGCCGTGGATCGTCACGGCGGATGAGATCAAGGACCCCCAAGTCCTCGACATCAGCACGTACATCAACGGCGAGCGCAAGCAACACAACAACACCGGCCAGATGCTCTACCCGGTTGATAAGATCATCGAGTACATCTCGGCGATTATCACCCTAGAACCGGGCGACCTAATCAGCACCGGTACCATCTCCGGCGTCGGCGCCACCACCGGCACCTTTATGCAGCCCGGCGACAAGGTCGAAATCGAAATCTCCGGGATCGGCGTCCTCAAAAACTCGGTCGCTGCCAGCAAGAAATAACCCTTGGACGCAACAGCCGCGACTGCGGGCCAAGGAGGTGGACTACTCAGTCGCACCTTCTTGGCCCTTTGTCTTGTTTACTTTTTCGACGGCTTTTTCTGCGCCCCTTTCCACGCCCTATTTCCCGTCTATATCGAAGCTGACTTGGCGCGGCCGCCGTGGTTTACCGGCTATCTGCGCGGGATCATGTTGCTCTTAGGCGGGGTCTTTGCCGTCGTCGCCGGTCGGCTTTGCGACCGCTTTGGCCGCAAGCCGACCCTGATGATCGGCCTCGTCGGCAGTGCGCTGACCGGCTTGGTCTTTCGCACCGCCGATCCGTGGGGGCTATCGTGCCTATTGTTGGCGATGGGCGCGGCCAACGGCCCTTGGTCCACGGCCGGGCAGAGCATCCTCATTACTGCGATCACCCCCGCTCGCCTCGGTTTGGGCGGGGCCCTCTATTTTCTTAGCAATACGCTCGGCAACGCGCTCGGCAGCTTTTGTACTGGCTTGGTCAAAACCGCCTATTCCTTTGCCCAGATCGGTGCTGCCATGAGCATCGGCATGGTCGCGGTAATCGCCCTAGCGATGGTGCTGTTGCCCGGCGACGCTCCCGCCCCCACCACGGCGCAGACGGTGCGCCTCAATACGTGGACGGCCTATCGCCCGCTCCTCGGTCGCGGCGAGGTCCACCTACTGCTCAGCCTGCGCCTGACCATCACCACCTTCTGGGGCATGGCGACGCTGGCCCTGCCCCTGCTGATCTACCGAGTTGGCGAAAGCGAGGCTCTGCCCGCGTACTTTGCCTCCCTTTCGCTGGTGGTGGCGGCCGGCTGCCAGCTCGGCGTTGGCTATCTCAACGACCGCCTCGGCCGCACCGCACCGCTCATCGGCTCGGCTGGGGGCATCTTTCTCAGTGCCTTGGGCTTGACCCTGTGGCACGATTCCCTCGTTGGCCTGTTTGTCTGCGGCACGGCTCTCACGGGCACGGCTTGGGCCGTCTCGACGCTGATTCCCCGGCTGATCAACGACGTCGCCGCTCCCGCAGAAAAAAACCGCCTCGTCGGCTTGGGCCACCTCGCTTGGAGCGGCTCAATGGTGATCGGTAGCCTGCTCGGCGGCTATCTGGTCGAGATAAATGCCGCCCTGCCCTTCTTTTTTGGCACGGCCCTCAGCGCGCTCGGTGCGCTCGGTGCCTTTGGCCTCTGCCGCCGTCTGGACGACGCCGGAGTTACGGCTTAGACTAGGCGGATGCAAAAACTCCGCTTGTTCGTCATTACGGTCTCGCACTTTTGCGTCGATAGCTACGCCACGATGTTGGCCCCGCTCTTGCCCCTGCTCAAGGTCAACTTGGGGCTGAGCTTGGCGCAAGTGGGGTTTTTGGGTTCCATCGTCTCTATATGCAATATCAGTCAGCCGCTCATGGGCCTGTGGGCCGACCGCATGGCTTGGCGCTGGCTGATCGTCGGTGGCTTGGCCTTGGCGACCATTTTTTCCCCGCTCATGGGGCTGGCACCCAATTATCTGACCCTCGTCGGCATCCTAGCGCTGGGTGGGATCGGGGTCGCCGCCTTTCACCCCCAAGTCTTTTCGCTGGCCGGCGAACTCAGCGGCCCGCGCCGCTCCTTCGGCTTGGCACTCTTTATCTTTGGCGGGACGCTGGGGCTGGGCCTGACGCCGTTGTGGGCACCGGCCTACACCAACTCCTTCGGGCTGGCCGCCCTGCCTTACCTGTCCATTCCCGGCCTGTTGTTCCTCTTGCTCGTGTATCGCACGGTGCCGCTGGGCAATCCCAACTTCGCCGACGGCAAAAGCACAGCCCAATGGCGCCGTCTCGGCGACCAAGCTGGCCCGCTCGTGCTGATCACCGCGATCGTTATTTTGCGCTCGGTATCGGGACTGGGCTTTGGCACGTTTTTGACGCTCATGGCCCAAGAGCGCGGCCTCGGTCTCGTCGCCGGCGGCATCCCCTTGGGCATCTACAATATCGCCGGCGTGGTCGGTGCGCTCGTCGTTGGCTACCTCGCCGACCGCGTCGATCCGAAACCGCTGGTCTGGGGGTCGCTGCTGTGCTCGGTGCCGCCGCTATATGCCTTCATCTATGTCGAGGGTACGCTGGCCAGCTACAGCCTGCTCTTTTTGGGCGGCGGTCTGTTGCTGTCTTCCAATTCGATTATGGTCGCCTTGGCCCAGGAGTTTTCACCGGAAAATTCGGGTTTGGTCTCTAGCTTGCCGCTGGGTTTTAGCTGGGGAGTGGCCAGCCTCGCGCTGCCGCTGATCGGCCATTTGGGCGACCAGATCGGCGTGGCTGAGACCTTGAAATACCTAGCCCTGCTGCCGATATTGCCCGCCGGCTTGGCCTTGTTCTTGCCTGGCCGCTCAACCGCAAAGGACGCTGCATTATGAGCTTGCTCATTTTAGATCTCGAGCAGAAGCAGTTCTTCGACGACAACGGCTATCTCTTGCTCAAAGGCTTCTATGGCCCGGCCGAGATGAAAAAGATGCGCGGCGAGTTTCACCGCTTGGTGACCGAGATCGAAAATCGGCCCAAGAACGTCAAGTACTCCTTCATGGACGCGCCAGAAGGCTACGCGCCCGACCCCTTCAACCCGCGCAATGTCGTCGGCATGATGGATCAGACGTTGGCGGGCGCCTACTGGTTCGACCAGTTCACCGAGCCGCGCATTGTCTCGGTGCTGGTCGATCTGTTAGGCCCGGATCTCGATTTCCACAACGGCAAGATCCGCAACAAACCCCCCGGCTTTGTCTGCAGCCAAAGCTGGCACCAAGACTGGCCGTACGAACGCCACACCGAGCCCGACTTGGCCGCGGCCATTACGTACCTCGATCCGAGCGGATTTGAAGCCGGGGCCACCGAGGTTTTGCCCGGCAGCCACCTCAAGGGCGAGTACCCCACCGGAGAAAACAGCCACACCATCCCCGACGAGTACGTCCCGGCCAGTGAGCAGGTCGTCTTAGAAGCCGAGCCGGGCGACGTGGCGATCATTCACGTCCTCGTCGTCCACCGCGCCGGCCACAACTACACTCCGCGGGCGCGCCACGCCATCATCAACGAGTACAAAACCGCGGCCACCATCGACCAATGGGGTAACTCCTGCGCCTTTGCCGGCTTGCCGCTGGCTCGCAACGGCCAACTTTTGCTGCCGCGCGTTTACAGGGGTCCTTGATATTATTGTACCCTACCATTAACTAGTAACGGACATTGCCCCGCCCCCTCCCCGAAGTGGGGAGCTATGGTTCCCGGGGGTTAGGGGTAGGTTTTACGGAGGCCCCATGAGCAAAGCATTCTACGTCACCACGCCGATCTACTACGCCAACGCCGAGCCCCACATGGGCCACGCCTATACCACGGTGGTGGCCGATTTTCTGGCGCGCTTCCACCGCCTCGACGGCTTCGACACCTACTTCCTCTCTGGCACGGACGAGCACGGCGAGAAAATTTTCCAAGCCGCGAACCAAGCGGGCATGGATCCGCAGCAATTTTGCGACCGCATCAGCCAGCGCTTCCGCGACGCTTGGCAGGTGCTCGACATTTCCCACGACGATTTTATCCGCACCACCGAGGAGCGGCACAAGGCGGTCGTGCTCCGGCTACTGGAGGCGCTGTACGCGGGCGGGGACATCTACTACGACGAGTACGAGGGGCTGTACTGCGTCGGCTGCGAGCGCTTTCTCACCGATAAGGAACTGGTTGACGGCCAGTGCCCCGATCACCTGCGCGCACCAGAAAGCCGCCGCGAGGGCAACTACTTTTTTCGCATGGAAAAGTACCGCGGCTGGCTGCGCTCCTACATCCGCGACCACCCGGACTTCATCCGCCCGGCCGGGTACAAAAACGAGGTGCTGGCTCTGCTCGGCGAGCCGATTGGCGACCTGTCGATTTCGCGGCCCAAAGGTCGGGTGCCGTGGGGCATTGAGCTGCCGTGGGATGCCGAGCACGTGGCGTACGTGTGGGTCGATGCCCTGATCAACTACGCTTCCGCGCTCGGCTTTCCCGACGGCGCGCGCTACCGCACGTATTGGCCGGTGGCCCAGCACCTAATCGGCAAGGACATTCTCAAGCCCCACGCGGTGTTTTGGCCGACCGTGCTCAAAGCGGCGGGGGTGCCGCTGTATCAACACCTCAATGTCGGCGGCTTCTTGAAGGGGCACGACGACGAGCAGAAGATGAGCAAGAGCTTGGGCAACGTCATCGATCCCTTTGAAATGGCAAAAAAATACGGCTCCGACGCCGTGCGCTACTACTTGCTCAAGGATACGGTGTACGGCCAAGACTCTTCTATTGGAGAGCAATTCTTGATCGAACGCTACAACGCGGATTTGGCCAACGACTTGGGCAACTTGCTGTCCCGCGTCCGCGCCTTGCTCACGCGGCATACCGACGGCGTCTTGCCCGCGCCGGCGCAGCAGGAAGCCGACCAAGCTATTATCGCGGCCGGCACGGCACTGGTGGGGCAGGTGCGGTCCTTGGTGGGCCGGTTGCGGATTTTTGAGGCGCTGGAGACGGTGTTGCAATTCGTGCGGCAGCTCAACCGCTATTTCAACGACGAGGCCCCGTGGAAGCTGGCCAAAGCGGCGGATGGGCGCGAGCGGTTGGGGACGGTGCTCTACAACATCGCCGAGGGGCTGCGCATCGTCTCGGTGCTGTTGGAGCCGGCCATGCCGACCAAGGCGCGGCAGGTGCGCACCGATCTGGGGTTGGGAGACTATGCGTTCGCCGACTTAGAGGCTTGGGGCCAGGCCGCGCCCGGGACGAAAATACCGGCGAAAGCAGCCATCCTGTTCCCCAAGTCGGCGGCCGGAAAGGCCAAACGACAATCGCCGTCCAAGAAAGAGGCCGCGCAAGTGGAACAAATTTCGCTCGAAGAGTTTGCCAAGGTGCAATTGCGCGTCGCCGAGGTCAAAGCCGCCGACAAGGTCGCCGGGGCCGATAAACTCCTCAAACTGACGCTTGCTGTAGGCGACGAGACGCGCACCGTGGTCAGCGGCATCGCCCCGTGGTACCAGCCCGCCGAGCTGCCGGGGCGCAAGGTCGTTTTAGTCGCCAACCTCAAGCCCGCCAAGCTGCGGGGTATCGTCTCGGAAGGGATGATTTTGGCGGCCGACGACGGCGCGGGGCATCTTGTATTAGTCGGGCCGGAGCAAGACATCGCGGCGGGAACCGAGGTGCGCTAGCGGTACGAGAATGCGGGCGAGACGCCCGCGCACCCGGCATGGAGCAGGACATCGCGGTGCGCTAGGGGTCAGCGACTTTTCAACCTAATAGAAAAGAGAGGGAATGGATAAAATTCGCGTGGGATTTATCGGTTGTGGTGGAAACGCCAGCGGGCATATAGGACGGGTGCTCGACATCCCCGAGGCCCAAGCGGTGGCTTTGTGCGATGTAGATCAGGCCAGCCTGCAGCGAGCCAAAGAGCGCAACCCGAAGGCCGCGCCCTTGCCGGCGTTTACCCACTACCAAGAGATGCTGGAGCAAGTCGAACTGGATGCGGTAGAAATCTCCACGCCGCACACATTGCACTTTGAGCAGATTATGGCCGCGCTGGACAAAGGGCTGCACGTGCTGACTGAAAAGCCAATGGTCTGTACGGTCGAACACGCACGCCAAGTCATCGCCAAAGCCGAGGAGACCGGCAAAATTCTGATGATCTCCTATCAGCGGCACTTACAGGCGCAGTACCGCTATGTGCGCAATCAGATCGCAGCCGGGGAGCTGGGGAATATCCAGTTTGTGTCGGCACTCCAAGACCAGAAGTGGTATCAGGGGACGATCGGGCTGTGGCGGCAGCAAATGGCGCTGTCGGGTGGTGGGCAGCTCAACGACTCGGGCAGCCACCTGCTGGACATCGCGCTGTGGATGACCGGGCTGGAGGTGGCCGAAGTGCAGGCCTACATGGAGTATTTCGACTCCGAGGTGGACATCAACTCGGCCCTGTCGCTGCGCTTTCGCAACGGCGCACTCGGGACGATTGCGGTGGTGGGTAACTCGCCGACCAGCGGGATCTGGGAGGACATCACGATCTGGGGGACCAAGGCCGTGGTCTATCTCCGCCGGGGAGAGATCTTTTACAAGACGCAGCACAGCAACGAGGTGTACCAGGTCAGTAACTTGCCCGGCTCGACGACGCCCGACCAGCATTTCATCGACGCGATTCTCGGCCGCGACCAA
The DNA here is from genome assembly GCA_007571365.1 of Candidatus Latescibacterota bacterium. GTDB lineage: Bacteria > Latescibacterota > UBA2968 > UBA8231 > UBA8231. The sequence goes on along the minus strand of RKRN01000157.1, from coordinate 2,512 downwards.
GTGCAGGTGCCCCCCGAATGCGGCTTGCGCGTCATTGAATTAACCGAAGCGGCATGGGCCTCGGCCGCGAGCGGGCAGCCGGTCAAAGTAAAAAGCATTTGACATGGTTCTGCGGACTTTGTCATATTAAAATTGAGTCGAGTTCAGGGGCCTAAAGCCTCTGTTGCCGCCACGCTGAGGCCCGAGGCTACGCGAGCGGGCCAACCCGACTTTGTAATTGGCCGCAACGACGCGCAGAGTTGGAGTACGGATATGAGGCGCGCACGAGCGAAAGGAGGTGGTCCATTGAGTAGTAATCGTACCGCAGGGAGGTTGATCACTTGATCAACTCCAGGTGATTAACTACCTGGTCAGCAGCATTGTCGCCTCGGCGACATAGCTGCTGAGAGTACAGCCGGGCGCACCCCACCTTAGCGGGTGCGCCCGGTTTTTTTGTTTGCGTTGCACTAGGTTGGTTGCCCCGCAGCATTTTTGCCATATTGTCCGCACGGAGGCCGTTTATGAAACGCATTGCCAAGCCCGCCGGGGCCTATAACATCGCAGTAGAAGAGGTCGAGGTTCCGGCCATTTCCTCGACCGAGATTTTGATTCGCGCCCAGTGTTCGCTAATAAGCCGCGGCTCGGAGATTTGGCGGCGCTACGTGCGCGAAGAGGCCATTGATCACCGCATGATGGGCTATTCGCTGGTGGGCTGGGTCGCAGAGGTCGGCGCCGAGGTTGAGGAGTTCAAAACCGGCGATCGGGTCGCGGCCCTCGCGCCGCACGCTGAATACGTGGCGGTCGAAGTCGTAGCCAGCCGGCACAAGCCGGCGGTCGTGCTCCTGCCAGCAGGCCTGTCGCCCGAGGCGGGCACCTTCTGGCCGCTGGCCACCAGCTCGGTCCTGTGGATGTGGGAGACCGCGGCCGGGCCGGACGATGTCGTAGTTATTCAGGGGCAAGGCTTGGTCGGCTGCGGCTGTATGCAGGCGGCCAAGGCCCAAGGCGCGGGGCGCGTTATCGGGATTGACGCCTTGTCCTTGCGCTGCGACTTGGCACGCGAACTAGGAGCCGACGCGGTGGTCAATGCCAGTTCTGGCGACCCTGTTGCCGAGGTTTTGGCACTGACGGAAGGCGCGGGTGCCGACATCGTAGTCGAAGCCGTGGGGGGGCGGGCCGGTGCCCAGGCTTTTGCCGCGGCACAGGACATGCTCAAGGGCGGCGGCCTCTTGCAGGTGCTGGGCCTGTACGAAGGCGAACCCCTGCCGCTCTATTCAGAAAAAATCATGGGCAAGCGCCTCGTGGGCAGCTACCTCGACGCCAGTCGGCGGCCCGCAGGCTCGGCCCGTGCGCTAGAACTGCTGACCACCAACCAGATCCAATTCGCCAAAATGATTACCCACCGCTTTCCCTACGCGGAGGCTGCCGCTGCTTTCGACTTGCTCTACAATCGGTTGGGCGAGACGATGGCGGTATTGTTGATGTGGGATAACTGACTCAGGAGACGACGACGACGATGAGTAGGACTATAGAGAAGCTCTTTCGCGCCCCCTACGGGGTGCCCAACGCGCTGCAAGTAGTAGAAGAAGGACTGTGGATTACCGACCAAATTACCGACCGAGTGGCGCTGATCGAAATCGCCGAGCCGTCTGAATACGGCGTCACTCGTCTGATCCGCGATATTCCCAGCGAGTCGTCCAATACCAGTGGCATGGCTTGGGGTGGTGGTTCGCTGTGGTTGGCGGCCAACGGGGCCAGTGCGCTCTGGCGGCCCGCCCGGCCGACGGACGCCGCCCAAGGCGCGGGAGAAATTTTCGAGATTGATCCGGCCACCGGCGCGACCCGCAACCGCTATCCGGTGCCCGGCGGCGGTGGGGTTCACGGGATGGAGTACGATCCGTTTGAAGAAGGTTGCGTGTGGATCACCACCCTCAAGAGCCAGACGCTGAGCAAAGTCAAGATCGCCGGCTGGTCGGTCGAGCACGTGTTGGATTTGCCCTACGGGCGGGCGCACGGCGTGGTGCGGGTCGCCGACGGTATCTGGGTGGTGCATACGTCCGACCGCGTGATCGTCAAGCTCGACGTGGAGAGCGGCGCCGAGTTGGATCGAGTTGTGGTGCCCGACAGCGACCCGCAGCCACATGGGCTGTCGATTTTTGGCGAGGATTTGATCTACTGCGACGCCGCGTCTGGCTGGGTCGCCAAAATTAGTTTGTGACGTTCCGCAATGGCGTTAGAATCCGTCGGCCCATTGGAAATTGTCCGGCGGCCCACCGTAGGGACAGACCTATGTGTCTGTCCCAAAAAGATCCGCTCCGACACGGGGCGGGAATCCAGGCTGAGCACGAACCGCCAATGGGACTTTCTGGCTGCCTGCTTGCGCCGGCATGACAAAGGATGCGTACCATCAGTTAGTTTGTAAGGTGAGGAGGGGAGAGGCATGGCAGGAAAGTACTGGCTCGTCAAATGCGAATTCGCCGAGTGCTCCTTTGACGAGCTGAAGCAGCGGCCAAAAAGCACGGGCTACTGGCGGGGT
>RKRN01000032.1 GCA_007571365.1 Candidatus Latescibacterota bacterium | reverse complement strand
CCCACAGCACCCACAGCCCGTAGGCGGCAAAGACCCCGAGCACCGGCAGCACTGGCACCCGGTAGCGCGCCGCCACAAAAAACACCACCACACCCAAGCAATAGCACACAGCGTACAGCAACGGCCACGTCGGCCCGACCCGCCGCAGACTCAGCAGCATGCCCCACAGCGCCAGCGGGGCCACCAAGCCAAAGGGGAAGGCAATGCCCGCTTTCCACAAAGTCGCCGACAGCACCGTTGAGTAGGTGCGCCAGAAGTAGATGGGCTGGTTGCGCCCCCGCTCGTCGCCGTGCCAAAACGCCCATAGCTTGTACCCCATCAACCCCAGCCACCCAGTCGGATCGCCGCGGATGTAGTCCCAAGCTCGCGCCGCAAAGTAAGCCGACTTAGCCGCAGGACGCTCAATCCCCTCCCGCGCCGGTTGGGTGACTAAATTGTCCCATTCCCAACCCGGGCGAATGGCCACGGTCTCGGCATAGTCGGGGTTATTGCCAATGTATAGGTTGATTCCCGCGTTGTAGGAAATCCCCACTCCGTCGCCGCCGATGGCCCAGTTGCGCCAAGCCACCGGCGCAATAGCCAAGGCCACCCCTAGCGCAAACGCACCGGCCCAGCGCAAGCCCTGCCGACGGGGAGTCTGCCACAGGAGGACGATGGGCACGGCGACCGCAAAGGTCAGCACCGTCGGCACGGCCAACGCACCGACGCCAAAGGCCGCGCCAACGCCCAGCAACCCCCAACGGCTCGGACGACGCCAGACGCGCAACAGCATCACTAGGGCCAGCATATCGACGAAGGCGGCCAGTGAAGCCGGCAGCAACTCGCCATCGAAAAAGATCAGCGGCCCGCACAGCGCCGCGCCAATCCCCGCCAGCAACCCCACCGCCGGATTGAACAAGGTGCGCCCGAGCCACCAGCTCATCGCGCAGACCAGTGCCCCTAGCAGGGCCTGCACAAAGCGCACGGCGTGAAAAAAGGACGCTGAAAAAAGACTCTTTACCGCCCCGAGGAAGTACGGATAGAGCGGCGGCTGCCAAAACGGCCCCTCGCCAACGCCCAACCAGTTGCCCGCAGCCAAGCGCTGGGCGTGGTAGGTGTACGTTTTGGCATCGACCGCCGGATGGGCAAAAAGCGGACTCGCGTCGGCTTCGAGCACATAGACGACCCGCACCCCAAGGGCGAGAGCGAAGACGAGCCAGCCGAGGTATGGAGTGTGAAGGTTGGCTACTCGGAGAGGCATATTACTGCCTCAACCGACAGTTTGGCTGCTACTCGGAAGGGCATCTTTACTGCGGAAACTTCTGGTCACATAGCGCGAACTTCTTGGGATTCTTTGATATCTGCCGAATCCGCCCGTCCTGTTCGGCTTGGTTTAGCCACTTTTGGGCTTGGCCCCGAACGAGGTCCAAAGCACTCTCTATTTCTTTGAGTTTCATTGCCCTAGATGCTAGATGGCTTTGCAGTTGTCGGCAAAACTCAACGTAGAGCGCGTTCTTGGATCCCCGAGCAGATTCCACCGCCTCATTCGCGCTGGCTGGCTTGGGAGTTGTAGGACGGGTTGGCTCCAGCGTATGGCTCGTCTTGTCGTCCTGTAAACGGTTCACCTTGGTAACATACATGGTCTGGCCATCGGAAGTTTTGAGCCGCCATGCTTGGACCGCGATTGATCGGGCAATTGGCTTCGGGACCGGTAGGCGAGTGGCCTGAACTTGTTTTAAGCTACCGAGAGTCACTTCGCAGTCTCCGTTTTTAGCAAGGTACGAGAAGATGGATTGAGGCTTTGCAGGAAGTCCTATGGGATTCTGGTACGCACTGTCCGGCCCCAAGGTAATTTGGCGGGCGATGTTCCGGAGGTATTCGGAATCTTGGATTTCTAGCCACGGCGGCGGCAGCCATTCGACACCTGCCAAGCATCCCATCAGCCCCCCGGTCATGGCCGCGAGGGTGTCCGTGTCCGTGCCTTGCTCAAAGGCGGCTCTAAGTACTGCCTGTACCGGCTGCGCGGCATGACGTGTGACAAGGTACGCGGCGGCAGCTGCGCTGCTGGTTCCTGCACCCTTAGAACGACCGAAACATCCTAGTTCTTTCAAGACCTCATGATCGTCCGCAAGCGCACCAGCTTGAACTCCTTTTTGCGCTTTCGCAAGTAGGTCTCGCATCTCCTCAACCGTTTGATTCCAAACCAACTCGTACCGACCTCCTGTCGCGCCATTAGCGGCCAGGAACCAAGTTTCGCCATCTCGATCCAACTCGGGGAATTTGCTCCATATAGGCGACCCACCAATCAGCATATCTAGCAACTCGCCAAACCGGAGCGTACCACTTCTACGCGCCAGCATCCACGCGGCATAGGCATATACGGTTGCCCCGACGAGTGCACGAGGATGGCCATGGGTCGCCAAGCCATCGAGAACCACGTCACGCATGAGAGTAACGGGGTTTTCATTCCCAGCGAGAAACAAGGCATGGGGTAGGACTCGCATGGCCACCCCGTTACCGCCAGCCTCAAAGTATCGGCGAATGCCATTGTTCTTGTTCGACTTCCACGGCGGTGTACCTTCGACCCATGCTTTGGCCGCACGCTTCGTGGCTCCACCGCCGCCCCGTTCGTACAGCATCCAGAGCGGAAGTTCCACCTTTGTAAACGCTTTCCACCATTCAGAACCGTGCTTCGTTCTGCTCCGTGCGATCGCGAGAGTAAGTTGCGTATCGTCGCTATACTCTCCGGGGTAGATATTTTCCTCATAAGGTTGGAATCGTCCACCACTGCGCCGAGTCCATCCCTTGAACTCTACATGCGATCCCTTGTTCTCAAAGTTGCCTTGAACTTTTTGAGCCATTTCTTGGGGCCAGCCCAACGCGTCGCCGGCAGCGAGCGCAAGAAAGGCCCCCTCGGCTTTGGCCTGCAACGGCAAGATCGGTTCGTGCGCTTGGCTCTCGCTGTTATTGGACATAAGGGCCTCCTTATTGGTACTCGCGCTCAACCGGAACCCGACCGGCGCGTAGCAATTGACTGAGCTTCTTCGGGTTGAAAAAATCGGGAACTATCACGATCGGCGGTAAACTCAGGCCAAGTAACTTCAGTCGCGCTACTTCCCGTTTGGCCTGTGCGTCATCGCGAACGGCGATGCCGATTACATCCTGCCGTCGGATGCGATCTGGAATCAACACCTCTGCTTGTTCGTCAGTGGGCAGGAAAGCAGGTTGACGAAGATCACGCCTGTACATGTGAGTGCCTTCGACGATCTCGGCAAATAACGCCTCAAATGCCTCTACACCTTCATCAACGCGCCTCCCATGCTCAGCCGCTGCATTGCGGGGACAGAACTTCGCGCCAGCATACCATAGGTAGTGAGGCTTGATCAGAAGGATTATCCAATCTCGAAATAGCCGTTCCCGACCACGAGCTTTTTTGAAGTACCAAGCGTTCGGGTACTGGATCGAACAGCACACATGGTCTGGATAACCATCTAGGCGCTCTGAGTCGGTCGGATTGAAGACCGCCTGCTCGTCCTCCCCAAGATGCTTTGAGGCGAGAATCCCTACGCGATCCTCTGCGATGTATCCAAGATTGCGAGAAGGCGTGAAATGGCAAAGTCGTGTAATTCCTCGGCGCACCGCGCTGGCCTGTATCGAAGCTATCATCCCGGTCATATTTGATACAGCCCTTCTGTTTTTGGTAAGAGCGATGTCCTGCGCCCTGAGTATGTCAGTACGAGCGTCGATCGGGCTCGCGTGATTCCAACGTAAAGAAGGCGCGAGTTTCGCACCGCCGCTTCTTGTTCCCCCAAGAGTTCAACGTCGGCCGGATGGGGCCAACATTTGTCCGACAGAAACGGCAGGAACACCGTATCAAACTCCAGTCCCTTGGCTGCGTGATATGTGCCATAGAAAAGCCCCGGGCCACTTGGCCATTGTTGCAGGCTACGATGGAGCCGCGTCGCCTCGCTTGGGAGATGCCGTAGAATACTTTTCTCTTGATCTCTCGTCCTAAACAAAATGGCAACTGTTCCTGTCCGAGCCTGTCCGGTCGCCTGCGAAACGGCAAATTCTCGTTCTTCCGACTCGTTTGCAAGCCGCTTGAGTGCCGGCAATGGCCCATCGGCAACCGGGGCCGTTGGTTCGACCAAGTCCGGGTCATCTGGAAAACTGGGCATGTCCGCAAGTGCGAGCGCGAGTTGGGCAATCTGCTTGGTGTTGCGGTAGTTCTCCTCAAACCGCCAGATATTTGTCGCGGTAAGTCCAGCACTGCGCCAAGACACCCGGTGCCCGTATATCTGCTGAGCAATATCGCCAAAGAAAGTGAGACTTCCGTTTTCTGGAATAGCGGCGGCGAGCGAACGCAGCATTTCAGGCGAGAAGTCTTGGCCTTCGTCAATGATTACGTGGCGGTAGCGGCGTTTCTCTTGGTCAAGTTGAAACTCTCGGAGCACAGCACTGGCGAGGTCGTCCCAATCGTACGACTTGCCGCCTTGCTGCCGCTGATTCAAGTATCGCGTGTAAAGATCGAATAGTAAAGGACGTTCGGCTCTTGCGACTCGGGTTGCTATCCGGCCTATACGTTCCGCCGCGACATAATCCTTCTTGCTCGCAATACCATGCTGCTGAATCCATTGGAATTCTTCATCAAAAAATTCCTCTGAACGTCGCAGCATCGTACTCTGGATACCCTCGTCTCGCATCTCATGTACTGCCAGCTTTATGAAGCGCAGCCGTTCTTCGGGGCGACAAATGCTCCCCCATGGCAGCTTACCTCTGTTCTCTAGATAACCTCGTGCGAAGTAGTGGTAATTTTGGACATTCACAGGTCGCTGAATTGTTCCGGCCAGATGTTTCACATAGGTGACTAGACATCGGTTGAACGTCACCAGCAGCGTCGGTCCACCGTGGTCAGTACAAGGATCGGACAAGTAGAGAGTGCGGAGAATGGAGAGCGTCGTCTTGCCGCTCCCAGCAGTGCCGAGTATCACGGTATGGCCATCGGCTGGGAGGTACAAGACCTCTCTTTGCCGCCCGACTGGTTTAGGTAACATACTTGGCAACGTATTTCCCTTCACAATTTTTGCCTCATTGCCTACGCTCGCTTCATCTTCTATATACCTATACCTAAAAAACTAATTTCCTCTCGAATTATGAAACCTCTTTTAGGCACCTGTTGCTCCTTCGGCCTCGTCTTAGTCTTTACCGTCTGCATGACCTTTACCAGTGTGCGGACCTACGTTCTCTACGGCAACTACACCGGGCTGACCGATCACTTCAACACCATCGGCGTCATCTTTCTGATCTTCTGGCTGGTGGTCGTCGCCCTCGCCTTGCGCCTACTCCACCCGCTGTTGCGCCTCTCGCCAGCCAATTTCGCCTTAGTCTATGCCGCGCTCATGGTCGCTGTGGTGCTGCCTTCAATGGGCTTTGGCGGCTACTTCATCCCGCTCCTGGCCGGTGTCTTTTACTACGCCACCCCAGAAAACAACTGGTCCGACCTGCTCTGGCCCCACATCCCTCACTGGGCCGTCCCCCGCGACCTCGAAGCGATCCGCCAGCTTTTTGAGGGAATCGATGCGGCCGCGCCCATACCTTGGGCTTTGTGGGCCGGGCCGCTTGTGTGGTGGGGGCTCTTCATGCTGGCCTTTTTTGCGGTCAGCATCGCGCTAATCAGCCTCGTCCACCACCAGTGGTCGCGCCAAGAACGCTTGGTGTATCCCCTCGCCGCGGTCCCCAACATGCTCCTCGAGAGCTTGGAAAACCCGGCCGCGTCCATTCTCAAAAGCAAGCTATTGTGGCTGGGATTGCTCATCGCTTGGGTGCTGCCGACCGTCAACATGCTCGACCGCGTGTTCGATATCGAGGTCATCCACGGCTTCGGCATCCCCGGCGGTCGCGTCGAGATCCGGCAATTCGGGCTTAGTTACGCGCTTAACACCGACCTGCTGGTCGTGGGCTTGAGCTATCTGGTCGGCCTCAACGTGCTGTTCAGCGTCTGGTTTTTTCACCTACTCATCGCCGCCGAAGGTGCCCTGCTCAACTGGCTGGGCATTTCCCTAGCGCTGCCGGCCCAACCCCACGCCCCCAACGTGCTGCTGGCCCATCAGCAGATTGGCTCGCTGGCGTGCATTGTCGGCATCTCGCTGTGGATGTCGCGCCACTTCCTGCGCCGCCAGTGGCGGCTGATCATCGGCGGTGCTCCAGACCGCGACAGCCCGATTTCGCCGCGTGCCGCTGCTGTGCTCGGGCTGGTCGGGCTGACGTACATGAGCGGCTTCCTCTGGGCCAGCGGCCTGAGCCTGATCTGGAGCATCGTATTTCTGCTGGTCGCGCTGGTGATTTTCTTTGGCATTGCCCGCCTGTTGGCCCAGACCGGGATCGGACGCCTGCGCGCTCCGGCCTCGGTGCCGCCGATTTTGACCAATCTCGTGGGCACCGCTCCTTTTGGTGCCCAAGGGCTAAGTGCGATGGGGCTGAGCATGGTCTGGACCGCCGACTTGCAGCTCTTTTTGATGGGCACCCTCGCCCATGCCTTCAAGGTCTGCGAGCCGGCTCGGCTCAAGATCAGTGGGCGCAAGCTGGTACTCTTTTTGTCCGCCGCCATGATCGTCGGCCTCATAACTACCATGGTCTGCTATATATGGCTGGGCTACCGCCACGGACTGCTGCACGGCTACCGCTGGTATTTCGTCATGTCGCCGCAATACCACTGGTCTTGGGTCGCCAATTCGATCAACAATCCCAATCCGGCCGAGCCGCTGGTGGCCGCGTTTCTCGCCATAGGTGCGGGCCTAGCCGGACTGCTCGCGCTGGCCCAGTACCGCTTTGCCGGCTGGCCCTTGCACCCGGTGGGGCTGGGCATCGCCCTGACCAACACCGTCTCCATCGACTGGTTTGGGATTTTCTTAGCTTGGCTGATCAAGCTGCTGGCCCTGCGCTACGGCGGCATCCGGCTCTATCGCACCTTGCTGCCGTTTTTCATTGGCCTGATCTTGGGCACGTGCGTCGGCGTTGGCGGCGCGTCGCTGGTCTATGCGTTTTACTATTATTGAAAGTGCCGGCGAGCAACATTTGACCGAGTGCAAGAGCCGCGATACTTGGTACTGGGTCCCTTTGAAAATTTTAGGCAGTAGATAAAGAGGCCGAAGGTCCTAAGAAATTCAAAGTGCCCCACCACCCGATACTTCGGGACTGACAGGCCGAGGACGATAAGTTCCTGAACAGGGCGTTTTTTATGGAGATTCGAGATGGCCAACCAAGACATCCGCTGGATTCAGAGAGCCAACAATTTTGACAAGGCTTTTTCCCAATTGCAGGCGGCTGTCGCCTTGGCCCAACAACGCCCGCTCTCGGAGTTAGAAACCCAAGGGGTGATACAGGGGTTTGAATATACGCACGAATTGGCATGGAAGGCTCTAAAGGACTTTCTCGAGGAGCGCGGCGTACAAAATCTATATGGGTCGAGAGACACGACTCGTGCCGCTTTCAGAACGGGTTTGATCGAAAATGGCGAAATATGGATGGAGATGATTCAAAGCCGCAACGCTACTTCGCATACCTATGATGAGGCCACTGCCGCCCAGATTGTTGCGGCAATTCTCGAGCCATATTTCGCAGAATTCCAAGCGTTACAAATCAGATTGGCGCATCTGGGACAAGAGGAATGAGTATGAGCTTGGCAGAACCTGTCATTCAAAAGATATGCGCTGTTTTCTCCCGCTACCCACAGATAGAAAAAGCGATCTTGTACGGTTCTCGCGCTAAAGGCACCCATAAAGACGGCTCCGATATCGACCTGACCCTCTGCGGCGGGACCGACTTGACGCTGAATGTGCTCTACAGAATCGCCAATGACTTGGACGATCTATTGCTGCCCTACGCGATTGACTTGTCTATCTTTCGCGATATTCGCGACCCCGACGTGGTTGGGCATATTCAGCGCGTTGGGATGCCGCTCTATGAACGGGATTTAACGGGACCGCAACCGGAGTTTTCAGAAAGCCTCTAATCCAAATCGTTCCCCACCCCGTCGAGACGCGCCATTTCTTCGTCCCCCAGTTGCCAGCCGAACAAGTCCAAATTATCGCGCAGATGAGCCGTTGAGCTGGCCTTGGGAACGACGATCATATCCTTTTGCACAAGCCACTTTAAGGCCACTTGGGCTTGGGTCTTGCCGTGCTCGGCCGCCACCTGTTTTAGAACCTCGTCGCGGGCCAGTTCGCCTTGGGCCAGCGGGCGGTGCGCGGTCAGCACCACGTTGTAGGCGTGGCAGTGGCGGCGCAGCTTTTCGCGGTTGTGGCGCAGGTGGTATTCCACCTGATTGGTGCAAATCGGCAAGCCAGTGGCGGCTCGGGCGCGATCGGTCTGCTCAATGCTAAAATTGCTGATGCCAATGCTTTTGGCCTGCCCGGCCTCGTAGATTTTTTCAAAAGCGGCTAAGGTGCGCTCCACCGGCACCCCCTGACCGGGGTGGTGGATGAGCAGCAAATCGACGTAGTCGGTCTGTAGGTCGCGCAGAATCTCCGCCATTTGCTCCAAGGTCGCCTCGTACTCCAAGTGCGAATGCCAGATTTTGGAGGTGATGAAAAGGTGGTCGCGGCTGGCCCCGATCTCCTTGAGGGCCTGGCCGATGGCGTCCTGATTTTGGTACATCCAAGCCGTGTCCAAGTGCGTATAACCCAGTTCGAGGGCTTCTTGGACTACGGCTTGGCACGGCTGGCCGCGCAACATCCAAGTACCCAACCCCAACTGCGGGATGGCATGGCCCGAGGCCAAGGTAATGTTTGGTGTGTTCATGCGATGGCTCCTTGTAGGAATAACTGATGTTAGGCAGTCGCTGCCCCTTGCTGGCCCCCGGCGTCCTCCCGCGTAGGCGGGAATCCAATGCGGGCCAGAGGCCCGCGCACCCAAGAGAATGTGTCCTTGCTGCACAAGAACGTCACCCCGTGCTCCGACGCGGGGCGGGAAGCCAGTGCCAGCCTAAGGCGGGCTTAGTAGAAAACGCATACTTCGCGTAAGTGCTGGGTACTGAGGCTCAGCATGAAAACAGGGGAAAAGACCCCAAGGCCCCTTCCCCTGTGCGTTCCTGCGCTGAGCAAAAAGCAGGTGGAACTACTGCATTAGACCACCGGAGTACGAAAGCCCCACGGTATAGGTCGAGCCGGCGAAATACCGGTTGCCGCTGACCGTCATGCGCGCCGAGCCTTCGAGACTCAGGTTGGGATGGAGGCCAACTAAGACTGTCGGTGCTAGGTAGCTGACGCTTTGGCTAAGCGTTTCTGGCTGGCCGGGGTTGTTTAGCGCATCGTACTCAGCTCCGGCGATGCCTTCGTACTTGAGGGCGACGAGGAGTTTGTCCATCGGGCTATAGCCGGCCTCGGCGTTAATGACAAACTCGGCACCCGGGGTGTAGCTGCGATCGGGATTGGGATCGGAATCTTGGTACTCGCCGCGCCAGCGATACCCCAAATCGAGGTTGGCATACGCCGGGGCAGGATAAAAAGAGCGACCCAGTTGCGCCACAACGTCGAAATCCCATTGGCCGCCGGTTATGGAAAGGGCCTCGGGCACTTCTCGGTATTCGCCCATCGGGGCTTTGAATCCCAACTTCAGCGTACCCACCAAATCCGCGCTGTTGACGAGGTTGACTTTGGCAAATCCGCGTATGTCGCCCAAGCCCGATTCCGTTTCTAGCGCAGGCGGCGGAGTCGCCACGTCATTGCTCTCGTCTTTATCTACGAACTTGTTGCTGAGATACGGAATCTGTAGGCCGAGGTCGATTTGGTCGGTTACACCGTAGCGAACGTCGAAATAGACCTGCGCGGATTCGTATTGGGCGTCGGCGGGAATTTCAACCGCATCGCCATTGGCATCATAGTGCTGATCGGTTGATTGCAACAGGTACGTAACCTTGCTCCATACATTACCCTTGCCAACCGTCCAAGCACCGGCCGTGGCCATTTGCGGCAACAACACGGTGAGGGCCGTGATGAGCAAGAAAGTCGTACACGAGGTGAGTTTCTGGCGCATAAACGCCAAGCGCGAATGCGGGGTGCGGGGGGAAGGAGTCATTCCATTCCTTTCTATCTGATTGAGTCCTCGCGCTCGAAAAACGCGGGGACGAGGTTGAGATGAAACACGTTCAGAGTGTTCATCAGGGTAGAAAGCGTCGCTAAAATTGGGATTTCGGCCTCTGATGCGGGCCAACCCCAAGAGCGAGAGCGGCTCGCCCGCGAAACAAGACCACTCGCTAGCTCTTAAAAACGCTTACTAACTGCCGTCGCGCAACAATTTCTTGGGTATCTCACAACTGCGGCTCATACGATTCGCTCGGTTCCGCCACCCGCTCGGCCCGGTCAAAAAGCACATCCCGAATCACCTCCAGCATCCCCCCCAGCCGCGCCACCTCCTCATTCGTTCGCGCCAACCCCTGCTCCACCCGATCCAACCGACTCGAAAACTCCTCGAGCTTCGCGTCTTGACGATCCGCAAGCTCCGCAAACCTCGTTTCTAGCCTATTCGCCAGCGCCTGTGCATCTCGGCCCGGAGCTCGCGCCGCTGAGTACGCAACTCCCGCACCATAGCCAATATAACGC
>RKRN01000013.1 GCA_007571365.1 Candidatus Latescibacterota bacterium | reverse complement strand
GGCCCAACCTATCAGCAGCAGGAGCAATCGAAACACAGCGAATACCTTGTTGGCTTTGAAGAAATACATAGCGTCTATGTTACTTTACCGCCTTCGCCCCCCGGGACACTTAATAGATAGCGTCTATCCGCTAAAGCACTGACGTGGCGCGCAGCGGATTCCCTGATATGAGTTACCTCTTGTCGCGCATGGAGCGAATTCAACGAGGCTAACCCCATTTGAATGCTGGTGGCCGAAGATTGTTCTAGGCTCACCTGAGCCTCGGAGGAGGATTGCAGGAGAATTACGATTTCACCCGCGCCTTCAGTCCCAAACCAATATCTTGGCGCGTAGGCGTGTAGCTAGACAGTTCGGGATAGGTTTCAATCGCCTCGTCGGGCAGCACGGTCAGGTCGCCGCTACTAGGTTGAAATTTCAGCCACTGCCACGACGCGCCGTAGATGCCCCCATCCGGGTCGGTCAGCGTCGCGGTGACCGGCGAGCCGACCACCGGGTTGGTCGTCGTCAGAGAGACCGAACCTTCTTGGTCGGGCGGCGGATTGGACGGTGCGGACGGGGTGGTAGCGGTGGCACTCGCCACCGCGCCGGCGCCTTGGGCATTGACCGCCCACACCTCAAAGGTATAGAGCGTACTATGTGCCAAACCCGTTTGCGTCGCGCTGGTGACCAACCCCACACTCCGCGTACCCAACCAAGTGCCGCTAGCTTTATAGCGATACGTATAGCCCGTTATCTCCGATCCCCCATCCGACGAAGGCTTGGTCCAACTCAGGGCCACTTGGCCGGTGCTCGACGAGGCACTCAAGTTCCGCGGAACAGCCCTCTTGCCGGCGCGTAGTCGTCGTAGTAACTGCCCACGCTCACCTCGCTATACCTATTCTGCCGATTCGCCAGAAGGAAGTACTCCGTCGTCGAACCGGGCATGGGGATTTTCAATACCTTGCCATCAGCAGAGTTGATGTCATGGAGTTGGACTCCTACCCGGTCGGACGACACGGTTTCCAAGCGTCCATTTCCCGACGTGATCCAATCAACCTCCATCCGCGACCACTCCTACAGGGGTGCCGGGCCGTCCGGGACATTGGCAGTCTTCACATAGCCATCCGAACCTTTGCCCATCACACCCCACTTGCCAATGCCGGCACTGTGCTTACTAAAACTGGTGGTGCTATCGTGGTTGGTGCGATCAAAGAGTTCAGGTAGCCCCATCACATGCCCATACTCGTGCGCCAGCACTCCTACGAAAAAAGGAAAACTGTTGCGCCAATCCGACGTGATGGCCACATCTATTGTTATCGGGTTGCCCGCGCTATCCCTATATGCTGACTGCCAATTGAGATTGCTTATCGCCGTCCCGTCGGCTCCGCACGAGTCGCCAAAGGCCGCCGGCGTAAGCACGGCGACCAAGTCGACGTCACTAAAGTCAACGTCCGCGTCGGCGTCGGTGAGCACCCCTCTAGAAAAATCTTTCAAAGCTGCAGACCAAGAGTAAATCGTACAACCGGATAAAGACGGCCGGGGTGCTTCATACCACCTTTTTTGCACCTCGACATCGGCACTTACTAAAGACAAATTCCCATACGACATCTCGTTGAAATAGTGGGCGAGACTGCCCTTGACATCGGGATCCACGATCTGGGTGCTGCGCAGTCGCGTATTGCCGTCTCGATCGGAAAATTTGTACGTGTTCAGATTCTTGGGATCCGCGGTGCCTGCAAACTTCCCAAACAGGAGCAGGACCTTAATCGGATCCGCGGTTGTGCTATTCTGGTAGAACGTCGCGTTGGGAAACATAGCCGCATCGCCGGCTTCCTCTTCTCCGCCAAGACCAAACCCACAGACAAAGTCTTGGCCGTGTGCGGTTGCAGCATAGAAGCTAAGCAACATCAATATACCCAAAAGCATCATATCCTCCTTGAAAAGTTAACAGGTCGGTCCTTCACACCTCTATTCGCGGTCAAGGCGTTGAGAGGCCGGCTAGGTAGCAATAACACCGGGAGCCACGCTCACGGCCGCCTGCCAAGGGCTTTCACGCGGCCCCAAGACGAAGGCTGAACAGGGGTCTCAATAGGAAGTATAACATGGGGATGGGCGATCTCTTCGCCATCAATAACCGCCGAAACAGGACGAAGAGCATTCATAAAAGTACCCGGCCCAAGATTCCCTAGGTAGAATAAGGTGTAAAAGGCAAGCCCGTAATCTGTAAGAAAATAAAGTCGCCCCAGATCAATAGACCCATAGACATACTCCTCGTGCGTAGCAGACACTTGAAAACAAGCGACGAAACCCGGCCCCATGGTGGCAGAAAGATTAAGAAGGTAGTCTGGGTGTCCGTCTTCTGGTAGCACTTCAGTATCCCAAAAATCACGATAGATTCTCAGACTGGTCGGGGAGTTGCCATCGTAGAGCAAAGGATAGGCTCCAAGGGTATAGTTGAAAGGTTGGTTCCCGTCCCAAACAGTTGGCTGCGGTAAGCGATATAAGGGGACGTCTTGCTCCTGCCAGCGAACCAGTAACGTGCCCTCGGCAGAAAAGCGCACCTTCTGGCCAGCCAAGAACAGATTCGGCACCGGCGGCCAAGCGTATTCAGGCCGGCTAAAGACAAAATACTCATGATCGGCTATCGTCTCGGTATGGGTAATTTTAATGGTCAACTCGCGCCCGGGATGGTTATACGCGAGGTCCAAGGGCGGCTCGATGTTTTCCTCGTATAAAGGATACCCAGGAATCTCCAATATCGCCTGCATAGCCGACCTCATGTGATCACTTTCATGATAATAGTAGAAGGGTTCAATGTAAGCACCATTACTATAAACGTGCTCATAGGTCCACTGATTACCGACCGCCAACGGAAGAAAATCCGTTGGACTACCCTCAACCAGTGGTTCAACATGCCCGCGGAAACTATACGCATCAACAGACTGAGAGGCTGCTGGCTTGGCCAACAGGGCGCACAGCACGACGAAGGCTATCAGGCACGTGGGGTGAGTGAACACGGGGATGAACTCCTTTAGAAGCCTTTTTAAAAATAGGGTTTCGGTTTCTGATATGGCTCAAAGCATCGGATACCGGGGGCATCTCGCCCTATGAAAAACGTTTGACGCCAAG
>RKRN01000293.1 GCA_007571365.1 Candidatus Latescibacterota bacterium | reverse complement strand
TTGGTAGCGTAGGTGATGTCTTGGACGACTTCCTTATGGGCATCGGCTAACTGATAAATACGAATCAACAAATAGGCAGACTGGCCGACTGTGTTAGGCAGATTTCCATTTAGTGTCTCTTGAATCGTCTTGCAGGTCTGCCCCCCATTGATCACCTGCATATTCTTGAGTTGTACCTTGTAGTCTGATTGCTGAAAAGCGTTGTAATCAAATCGGTCACAGACTGCGGTAATGCCATTATTATAGAAATAGAATTTGTCGGATTTGCTTGGATCGCAAAGCGTCTCGTGAATTGCCGTGTTGACGCGATTGGTGTGCAGCCCAAGGTAACGGCGGATATTGCGCTCGAGTAGGCCGTCGCCGTGCTCGTCAAATAGTCGTTGAATCTCCTGCACGGAAACGCGCCCGAGCAAAACGCGCATATAGTTCATATCTTCTACAATAGCTTGTCCACTAAGTGTCAGGATGGTATCCACCTTTTTGCTGCGCTGTAAGATATCGACGATAGAATCGTGGTTGCAGTGGATGAACTTTACTTTATCCCCGTAATCCGCTGCTGCGCTAGCTATCCAATTATCAGCTTGCGCTGTCCAGCGATCTCCGTTATTGCAAAGAATTACCCGAACATTGGGAATATACGCATCGCGGATCAACGAACGGATCTCCTCAATTTTAGGGGCTATTTTTTGGTTGAGGACTACATTTCTATTGGGATCAAATAGCACCCGAACGGTCCCTAAAGCTTTTTGAACATCATTTTCTGGAAAGTTTGCTTTGCCGCTCAGATCTTTGATCTTGTACTTGCCTTGAAAGATCGTGACGAGAAAATCACCGTCTTCAATTTCGCCAATATGAAGCCCATCAACGCCGACATCATTTCCGCCCTCGGTAAGTAATTCGGCACTATCTTCAAGCATCATGTCAAGGCATGTTGACATGCACAGGAGCACGAATGCCGCTGACTTTTTTTTATTAAGGTCGTTCCCTTCAGGCAGCCATTCGGGGTGATCTTCGACAATACCCGATACCCTCTGGTCGATAATACTAGCATTGATATTCATATATTTTCCTTTCCCCGTCACAAGCGCAGCAATTCTCCCTCGCCAAAGACGAGCAGATCGGCCCAGATCGCAGCAAAGTAGATCAGGCTGACCGTGCTGTTGACCGTCATAAAGGCCGTGCTCATGCGGGACAGATCGTCGGCCCGCACCAGCCGATGCTCGTACACCAGCAGGCCGGCTACCACTACTACCCCCAACCAGTACAAAAGGCTCAAGCCAGCCAGCCGGCCCACGAGGATCAGCACCAGCACGAACAACAGGTGCAAGGCGCGGGCGAGGTACAAAGCGCGGGCAATGCCAAAGCGCACCGGGATAGAGTGGAGGCCGGCGCGGATGTCAAAGGCGTGATCTTGGCAGGCGTAGACGATGTCAAAGCCGGCCACCCAAACCAGCACCCCTAGGCAGAGCAGCAGCGGTACGAGGTCGAAGCCGCCAGTGACCGCAATCCAAGCACCCAGCGGTGCCCCACCCAAACTCAGCCCCAAAACCAAGTGAGAGGCCCAAGTAAAGCGCTTGGTCAGGGAGTAGAACAAGAGCACGGCCAAAACCAGCGGCGACAGATAAAAGCACAGCGGGTTGAGCTGATAAGCTGCCAAGACCAAGACCAAGGCCGACAGGACTACGAACAATCCCACAGCCTGCGGCGAAACCACGCCGCGCGGCAACTCGCGGTTTTGCGTGCGGGGATTGGCCGCATCGAGGTGGCGGTCGACGAGGCGATTGAAACCCATCGCCGCGCTGCGCGCCCCCACCATCGCCAGCGCAATCCAGCCGATCTGGCCCGGGGTGATACCCGCGTGAGCCGCGGCCAGCAAGGCACCGCTAAAGGCGAAGGGCAGAGCAAAGACGCTGTGGGAGAACTTGATCATGCGGCCGTACATCGCAATAGCCTGCAAGAGAGCCATCTCGACCTTCCTTCAGGCTGCTGGATAGAAGCGCAGCGGCGGAACCGCGTCGATCAGGCCGTGGCGATGAGCCAATTGGTAGAACAGCCGCAAACCGGCTTGGGCAGCCTCGTCCAAATCAAAGCGGATGTGGCGGGTCAGGTAATGCTGGTAGAATTCGGGCGAACCGCCGCATTCTCGACTGTACGCTGCGGCGATGGATGGCACTTGACATACCCCCAGATCTTTGGCCCGCTGCAATTGTTGGACTTGGGCGGGTGTGAGTGCCTGCGGGTAGCCCGCCCAAAAGGCAAAGACAAAAGGCAGCTCGGTCATAGCGGTCCATGCCCGACCCAAGTCCAAACTCTCCAAGCCCTCGTCGAGGTGCGGGAAGACCTGATCGCCGATGAGCAGAGCTGCGTCGGCGCACTCTAACATGGCCGCCAAATCGGGTGGAGCTTCGATCAATTGCGGAGTGAGAGCGAACTTTTCGCGCATGAGAATGGACAACAAAGCCACTGAAGTCCGGGAGCTAGTATCCAAGGCTATCCGTTCGACCTGCGGCAACGGCCGGCGGCAAAAAAGGCGCACCGTCAGCACCGGCCCCCGCGAACCGATAGCTATATCAGGGACGATCCAATAGGGGCGTGAACTACGGGCGTATTCGATCGCGGGAATGATTCCCACGTCGATCGTGCCGGCGGCCAACTCGCGGGCGCAGCGCGAGGGCACCGAATAACTCAGGGCAAAAGGTGCAGGATCGCGCTCGAGGGCCACGACGAGGGGCCTCGTGTTGAGGTATGGGACCGCGCCCAAGCGCGGCTTCATGAATGGACGGCCTCTTGTAAAGCGTCGATCCGACAGGGCGAAGCCACCGGCTCGTAACGAGTGTTGCGCCGCCGCGGCGCAAAGCCGGCATCGCGGATTAGCCGTTCCATAGCATCTAAGCCCATCTCATTGGTGTGGCTAGTGCCGGCGGCACTGACGACGTTTTCTTCGAGCATGGTGCTGCCAAAGTCGTTGACGCCGTAGCGCAAGCTGACTTGGGCGATTTTAGGCCCTTGCGTCACCCACGAAGCCTGTAGGCTGGGGATATTGTCGAGGAAGAGCCGCGCTACGGCCACCGTGCGCAAGTGATCGTAGCCGGTCGCTTTGGCGCCATTCCAGCGGGTAGCGTCCGCGCCCAAGTCCGTGTGATCGGGCTGGAAATTCCAAGCGATAAAGGCGGTAAAGCCACCCCGTTCGTCTTGGAGCTGCCGCAGGCGGTCGAGATGCTCTAGACGGTGCTCAACCGTCTCCACGTGGCCGTACATCATCGTCGCAGTGGTCGGCATCCCCAGCTCGTGCGCCACGCGATGCACTTCCAGCCATTCCTCGGTGCGGTCCTTGCGAAAGCCGATAAGGTCGCGCACCTCGTCGTTGAGGATCTCGGCTCCAGCACCTGGGATCGAATCCAGCCCGGCGTCGCGCAGGCGGCGAATGGTCGCGTCTAGCGGCAGCCGCGACAGGTGCGCGATGTAGATGATTTCCGTGGCCGAAAGACAGTGTAGCTGCACCTGCGGATAGCGATCTCGGATCGCCGCGAGCAACTGCTCGTAGTAATTGAGGCGCAACCTGGGGTTGAGGCCGCCCTGCATCAGGATTTCACAGGACTTAGGCTCGTCGCCGCCAAAGGCCACCAACTCGTCGATTTTGGCAAATATCTGCTCATTGGGCAGGACGTAGCCCGCGCTGGAACCCGGCGGGCGATAGAAGGCGCAAAAGTCGCACTTGACCCAACAGACATTGGTGTAGTTGATGTTGCGCCCGACGTTGTAGGTAACCACCCGCTCGGGGTGTTGCTGCCGGCGCACCCAATGGGCCAGCATCCCCAGCTCGGCGAGGTTGTGGTGCGCGTACAAGCGACGGGCATCGTCGAGTGCGAGGCGCTCCCCAGCATAGACCTTTTCGGCAATATCGGCGATCACGGCACTATCCGGCTGCCGCCAGCAGAGTCGGAGTATCGGCGACGACATTGTAGAGGGAGTCGCGCTCCAGAGGCTGACGCCCGGCCTCGACGATGCGCTGCACGAGTTCGGACTGCGTCAGCCGCTGCTGAGTCTCGCCGAAACTCTTGCGGGTGATTTCGTAGTCCATGACCGTGCCATCGATGTCGTCGGCTCCGTACCAGAGCGCGGTCTGCGAAATCTCAATGGTATTCATAATCCAGAAAGTCTTGACATGGGGGAAATTGTCGAGCATTAGCCGCCCCACGGCTATTTCCTTGAGATCGAGACAACCCGTCGGCCCGGGTAAGTCCGCCAACTCGGTGCGCTCCGGGTGAAAAGAGAGCGGGATGTAGCAGAGGAAGCCGCCGGTCTCGTCCTGCACTTCGCGCAGTCGCACGAGGTGATAGACCTTCTCCGCGGTGTTTTCGATGTGCCCGTAGAGCATGGTGGCATTGGAGGGCAAACCGGCCTGATGCGCCGTTTGCGCGATCTCCAACCACTCCTCGGAATCCGCCTTCGTCCAGAAAAGGTCGCCTTGGACCCGATCGCTGAAGACCTCGGCCCCGCCACCGGGCAGCGACGCTAGCCCCGCCGCCTTCAGATCTGCAAAAATCTCGGCTAGCGGCTTTTTGGCAATGCGCTGAATTTGGGCGATCTCGATCATGGTGAAGGCCTTCAGATGCGCGGTGGGGCGAGCTTGCTTCATCGCCCGCAAGACGTCGAGATAGTATTGATAGGGCAGCCTGGGATTGACGCCGCCGACCATGTGGATCTCGGTGATTGGGGCTTGGTCGTATTCGGCGACCCGTGCGGCGACTTGCTCGGGCGATAATACGTAGCCGCGCTCGTCTTTGGGCTTGACATAGAAGGAGCAGAACTTGCAGAGCTTGTTGCAGATGTTGGTGTAGTTGATGTGCTGGTTGCGCACGTAGTATGCCGCGTCGCCGCTTTTGCGCTCGCGGACGATATTGGCCAGATAGCCCAAGATAGGCAGTTCATCGCAGGCGTACAGGCGCAGACCATCGTCCAAGCTCAAACGCTGCCCAGCCAGCACTTTGTCGTGGATAGCGGCGAGACCGGCGCGGCCAATAAGATCGTCGTAGATCACCTAATTTCTCCTGAATTTGAGTACATAATACCTAGGGGTATCCCATTAGTCAATTGGCCCTTTGACCCCTTGGTACACCGCGGCAATGCCCAACGTTAGCGGTGCATATTGCGCTTGGCTGAACCCAGCCGCGACGAGCAATTCGACAAAGGCCCGCCCTTGAGGAAAGGCCCCCACCGAGCGCGGCAAATAGGCGTAAGCGCGGCGCTGGCCGGAGAGTAGGCCACCGATTAAGGGCAGCACTTTGTGGAAGTAAAACAAGTACAATTGCCGAAACAGCGGTGCCGTAGGCTCGCAGAAGTCGAGCACCAAAAGCTGTCCACCAGGTTTGAGCACTCGATGGGCCTCGGCCAAGCCATTGGGAATGTGGCCAAAGTTGCGCACCCCAAAGGCCCCGGTCACCATGTCGAAGGTATTATCCTGAAACGGCAACTGCTCAGCGTCGCCGACCAACAGGTCCACGCGCACGGACGAACCTTTGGCCGCCACCTTGGCCGCCCCCAGCCGCAGCATCTCCACGGCCATGTCAATACCGACGACCTGCTGTGGCCCCAAGCGGGCTGCCGCAAGGGCAAAATCGCCCGTGCCCGTAGCCAAATCTAACACGCGCTGCGGATGCTTGTGCCGGGCGGCGTGGAGGGCGCGCCGTCGCCAGTACACATCCACGCCGCCGCTGAGCAGGTGGTTGAGCAAGTCGTAGCGCCGGGCAATGGCATTGAACATGTCGCGGTTGCGCCTCTTGTGTTCGGCGACGTTTTGTTTATTCTCCATGCAGGAAAAGCTAATTTCCTTGCCATCACTGTCAACAAGAACTTATGCCCCAACTCCAAGCCAACATCCTCATCGCCGATCAATCGCTTTTTATTCGCGAAGGGCTGCAAGAGGCCTTACAAAAACCCGGCTATGTCATTGAAACCGCGGCGGACGGGGCCCAAGTGCGCCGGATGCTAAAAGCGGGCAATTTTCACTTGGCCATTCTCGACTTGCAGATGCCCGGCCTCTCTGGGATGCAACTTTTGCAGGCGATCGGCCAGCACCACCCCGACACGCTGTGCATCATCCTCGCGGCCCACGACAACGTCCACACCGCGGTCGAAGCCATGCGCAAGGGCGCATACGACGTAGTGACCAAACCCGTTGATCTAGACCAGCTGCGCCTCGTAGTCTCCCGCGCCCTCGACCGCTTCGAACTCGTCGTCGAAAACCGCAAGCTCCACCACCGCCTCGAAAAAGAAGCCCCCTTCCGCCGCCTCGTGCGCCGCAGCCCGGCCATGCAGGCCGCCGCGGCCACGATCAAACAAGTGGCCGAAACGGACGTGCCGGTGCTCTTGCGCGGCGAGACCGGCGTCGGTAAGGATCTGGTCGCACGCGCCATCCACGATCGCAGCAGGCGCCGCGCCGCCCCCTTTGTGGCCGTCAACTGCGGTGGTTTCACCGAGGAGCTTTTTACCAGTGAATTGTTCGGCCACAAGCGCGGGGCCTTTACCAGTGCCCATGCCGACCGGCCCGGCCGTTTCACCCTCGCCGAAGGCGGGACCCTCTTCCTCGACGAAATTGGCGAGGTCTCGCACAAAAATCAGGTCGAGCTTCTGCGCGTCCTAGAGTCCCACGAGTTCCAACCGCTCGGGGACCCACAGGTCCACCACGCCGATGTGCGCATCATCGCCGCGACCAACCGCGACCTCGAAAACGCAGTCGCAACAGGCGGCTTCCGCCAAGACCTGTACTACCGCCTCAACGTAATCCCCATCGACATTCCCCCCTTGCGCCAGCGGCGCGAAGACATCCCGGTCTTAGTCGAAATGGGCCTCGACGAAACCTGCCGGGCGCAAAACAAGCCCCCCAAGAAGATCAGCCCGGAAGCGATGGAGGGCCTCATGGCCTATGATTGGCCGGGCAATGTGCGCCAGTTGCGCAACCTGCTGCAGCGGCTCGTGGTCACCACCCCGGCTGCGGTCATCCTCCCCGAACACTTGCCCGGTCCGCTCGGCGAGCTAGCCGATGGCCCAAGGCAGTTCTCAATGGCTCTGGGCTCTTCCCTCCAAGAGGTCGAAGCCGAATTCATCCGCCAGACCCTCCAGCGCCTCACGGGCAATCGCCGCCAAGCGGCCGCCATTTTGGGCATTAGCGTCCGCTCCCTTCAGTACAAGATCAAGCAGTACAACCTCGCGACTAAGTAGCTAGAATCGGCCGCTCATTCATCCGTTCTAGGCGACTTCTGCATTTTCTGCATTTTTTGCACTTTTGCGCTTGTGCGGTCCCTCAACCGGCTCCTCGCCCAGCGGCGTCTTTTTCATAAGTAACAAATTCACAGCGATTTAGCGATAAGAGACTAAATGTGGCATTGGATTTGCTTATTTATCTGTGTGAGTCGAAAGGAACATCGGTCGCCTGCTGCGCGACCAGAAGAGTTTCACAGCCCGTATCGACCGTAACTATCTGTTAATACAGAGCGAACAATTTTGCCAGATCGAGCATCGAGCAACGCGGGGATACTTTGCAACCCCGAACTAAAACAATGAGAACGCAAATTTTGCACTTTGAGCACATAGAGCCTGACGCTTCTAAACTAGCGCAATTCAAGGGCCTTATAGAGCATCAGCCAAAATTGTTGCAACTAAGTACAAAAATTTGCACCTACTGACCCTTACCCAAGGAAGGTTTCGCACATGGCTTACGCGATCCAAGAAGTCCTAAACGACGAAGACAACACGCTGCGCCTCTACTTTGACGACATCGCCGATTCCAGGCCGCTGAGCCGCCAGCGAGAAGTCGAGTTGTCGGCGCGGATCCAAGACGGCGACATGGTCGCGCGCGACGAGTTGGTTCAAGCCAACCTGCGCTTCGTCATCGATGTGGCCAAAAACTACCAGAATCGAGGTCTCTCGCTAGAGGACCTAATCAGCGCCGGCAATGTGGGCTTGCTAACCGCTGCCGAGCGCTTCGACGGCACCAAGGGATACAAGTTCATCTCGTACGCCGTGTGGTGGATCAAACAGTCCATCTTGCAGACCATTGCCGAGCACGCCCGCACCGTGCGCCTACCGCTGAATAAGCTCAGCCTGCTCAAGGACATTTCGCGGGCCGTGCGCAAGCTGGGCCAAGGCCGCGAGAGCGAGCCAGATGTCGAGGAAATCGCCGCTGAGTTGGGCCTGCCAACCGAGGAGGTCCTCGATACCATGCTCAGTGCCCGCTCGGTGCGTTCGCTCGACGAGTCCTTTGAGGAGGACGACGATCGCAGCTTGCTCAGCCTCCTCGCCGACGACAATCAGGCGACGCCCGACAGCCACGTCTTGCAAAGCTCGGCTCGCGCCCATCTAGAGGCCGCTCTCGCCAGCCTTGAAGACCGCGAGTTGCGCATCATTCGCCTCTACTTTGGTCTCGATGGCAGCCAAGCACTGACCTTGGAGCAGATCGGCGGGTTGATGGGCCTGACCCGGGAGCGCGTGCGCCAGCTCAAGGAGCGCGCCCTGAGCAAGCTCCGCCACCCGACTCGCTACCAGTCGCTTCTCGCGCTGGTGGATGAGACGGAGTTTTACTAGGATTGAACGGCGGTCCGCTGCCCTAGGCGTGGGCAGCGGACCGCCAATTTGGTAGGATAAATAGTTTGCGGGCGGCACCCGCTCGGTCAGTGTTCGTCTTCGCGCAGTTTCTTGAGTTCGTCGCGCAAGAGCGCGGCTTTTTCAAAGTCTTCGCTATCGACCGCTTCTTGTAGCCAGTGCTCTAATTGCTCTTGTTGGCTCAGCGGCTTCTTTTGCAAAATTTCCTGCTCTAACTCCTCGAGCGCGGCCTCTGAGCGCTCGCGCTCAATGTAAAATTCCTCGGCCTCCACCACCGGCCAGATGCCAATCCGCATGCGCGTCCGCTGCACGATCGCCAAGGCGCTGTCGTAGTCCTGGTCGCCGATGGAGATCATGGCCCGAGCCACGCCGTTGATGCGCAAGATGTAAGGCCACCATTTCTCTAGATTGTCGCGGTCCTCTTCGCGCTCGGCATAGCGGTTGACAAAGCGAAAAAGTGCCATATTGCGCTCGGTATCGCGCACGACCCGCCGGTAGTCGTGCAGTTGGAGCAAAAAGGCGTAGCGCTTGTACAAGCGGCTCCCCTCGTCGAAAAGCTCGCGGCAAGCCACTTCATCGAGCGCGAAGCCCTCGTCGCTGGCCTCGTGCTCGCGACGGTATTTTTCCAATTCACCCCGATAGTAATCGAGCGCAAAGTCCCGCCCGTGCGGCCGGCGGCCGTCGGGCCGACCGTCGAGATTTAGCTGCAAAATGCCCTGAAAGGCCCCTTGATCAACTCGGATCTGGATCTTCGCAACCCCGTCCCGGCCCGATATTTTCCGCACATTCGCCTTTGGGTCGAAGGACCATTCATTTAATAGGTCGGTCATATCTCGACTCATGCCAACCTCGCACGATCGCTGTTTACTGACATTGCAGAGATTTTCATCGCAGAATTATAACCGAGTTGATGCGTTCCGGCAATGACCTTCCCGCGGCCTATCTAGGCCCTAGCCGGCGATGGCATAGTTTGTGCTACATGCTATGACAATAATGTACGGCCCACTCTCGACACTTGGCTTTAATGACGCCTCTTGCGGCGTGTGCCCCTATGTTTTGGGTCGATTTTCCGTTTTAACCACGAATGTGTAGCTCTTTGATATTTACAAAAATGTTGTTTTTACCCATAATAGATGACAAAAATATCGTAAAATGGGAGGGCTCACATGTCCACCTTACCCACCGCTAGTGCCCAACAACAAATTTCCATCCTGCACGAAATCGGGCAAATACTAGGCTCGACGACCAAGTTTGCGGAGGCACTCAACGTCATTCTCAAGCTCATGTGCGACCAACTCGACATGAGTTTGGCGACGGTCAGCCTCTTGAGCCAAGAAGCCTCCGAAGTCTCTATCGACGTAGCCTATGGACTTTCGCGATCGGAAATCAAGCGCGGCCGCTACGACGTCGGGGAAGGCATCACCGGCAAGGTCGTGGAGTCGGGCAAGCCCGTGATCGTGCCGCGCATTAGCAGCGAGCCGCTCTTCCTCAACCGCACCGGCGCTCGCGGCAGTGCGGCCAAAAACCAGAGCTCGTTCATTTGCGTGCCCATCCTCCAGCAGCAGCAGGTAGTAGGGACCATTAGCGTCGATATTCCCTACAAAGGCAACGAAAGCCTGCAAGATACCGTGCGCCTGCTGTCGATCGTATCCGTCATGATCGGCCAATCGGTCGCGGCCCGCCAACGCGCCCGCGCCGAGCAAATCCATCTTCGCGATGAAAACTTGCGCCTGCAAAACGAACTCCGCGAGCGCTTCCACCCGGCCAACTTCATCGGCAATTCCCGCCCTATGCAGGAGGTTGGTCAGCTCATCGGCCAAGTGGCTCCCAGCGATGCCACGGTTCTGTTGCGCGGCCCCAGCGGCACGGGGAAGGAACTAGCCGCAGATGCCATACATTACAACAGCTTACGTGCCGACAAACCCTTTGTCAAAGTACACGTCGCGGCCCTGCCGGAAACCTTGGTCGAATCCGAACTATTCGGCCACGAGCGCGGCGCTTACACCGGGGCCTCAACGAGCAAAGCCGGCCGGTTTGAACGAGCACGCGGCGGGACGATTTTCCTCGACGAAATCGGCGAGCTCAGCCTAAGCGCACAGGTCAAACTGCTCCGCGTGTTGCAAAATCGCGAAGTCGAGCGCCTCGGTGGTCGCGGCCCTGTGCCGATTGATATCCGCGTTGTTGCAGCGACCCACATAGATCTGGAAAAAGCCATCGCCGAGGGGACGTTTCGCGAGGACTTGTTCTACCGGCTCAATGTCTTTCCCATCTTCATTCCGCCCTTGCGCGAGCGCAAATCCGACATCCTGCAACTTGCCGATCACTTCCTCGAAAAGTACTCTCGCCAGCACGGCGTGGAGATGTACCGCATTTCTACACCCGCCATCGATATGATGATGAGCTACCATTGGCCGGGCAACGTGCGCGAGTTGGAAAACTGCATTGAACGGGCAATCATTCTCAGCAACGACGGCGTCATCCACGGCCACCACCTGCCCCCTTCTCTGCAAACGGCCGACGCCACCGGAACGCCGGTCACCGGCTCCTTTAAGACGATGATGCAGGCTTATGAACGAGAGATCATCATCGAGGCCCTCAAAAACGCCCGCGGCAATATAGCCAAGGCCGCCCGCACCCTCGGTACTACAACCCGCATTTTCTCTTATCGGATTGAAAAACTAGACATCTGCCCGAAAAATTACAAAAAGTGAAGAATAAAACGACAAAATTGTTCTTTTTTGAGACTGTTTTCAATTTTGTAATTATACCCATCTCGTTTTTCTCTTTATTGTTATTTTTTTAACTCCCTAATTTACAATAAGCTACGATTACGAAGTCTCTGCGCCCAATCCGCTTGGCACGGTTCTTGCCTTGTAGCAATCCGACGTTCGCAGCCAAGAGGCGTCGCTTAGATGCCTCCTCATACCCTAAAGAAAGGGAAGGGATTGCCCATGTCTGTTTTTCGCAACCGTCCTGCGCTCTTATGGCTCTGTGCCGCGGTCCTTGGGGCGACAACTCAGGCTTCGGCGGGAGATTTCAAAACCGTGGAAGCTTTCCAGGCCATGCCCTTGGCCTATCCCAAATTCATGGTAGATAACCTATGGATTCTCATCGCCGCGGCCTTGGTTTTCATCATGCATCTGGGTTTTGCCGCGCTTGAATCGGGCCTGACCCGGCAGAAGAACACGGTCAACATCCTCTTCAAAAACCTCTTTATCATCTCGGCCGGTATCCTCACCTACGCCTTGTGTGGCTTCAACATCATGTATCCGGGCGATGATTGGCTCATCGCCGATGTGTTGGCTCTCAAGGGCTGGATCGGCTTTGACGACGATGTGGCCAACCTAACCAATCAGTACGCAGATTACACCTACTGGTCGGACTTTATCTTTCAAGCCATGTTCGCCGCCACCGCCGCCACCATCGTCTCCGGTGCCGTTGCCGAGCGCATTAAGCTATCGGGCTTCATGCTTTACGCCGCGATCTTGGTGGCTTTTGGCTACACCATCGCCGGCTCTTGGAAGTGGGGTGCTGGCTGGCTCGACGACCTTGGTTTCTACGACTTCGCTGGCTCTTCAGTCGTGCATGCCTTTGGCGGCTTCTCGGCCCTCGCCGCAGTCGTGGTGCTGGGGGCGCGCAAGGGCAAGTATCACAACGGAGAAATCAGGCCCATCCTCGGGCACAGCATGCCGCTATCGACGATCGGCGTCTTCCTGCTGTGGCTCGGCTGGTTTGGCTTCAACGGCGGCTCGGTGCTCAGTGCCGACCCAGCGGCTGTGTCGCTGGTCTTCGTCACCACGACCCTCGCCGCGGCGGCCGGTTGCCTGGCCGCGATTTTTACCTCGTATATCTACCTCAAAAAGCCCGATATCACCATGGCGCTCAACGGCATTCTCGCCGGCCTCGTTGGCATCACGGCTGGGGCCGACGTAGTCACGTGGGCTGGGGCCATCTGGATCGGCTTGATCGCCGGAATCATCGTCGTTTTCGCCATTGTCTTTATCGACCGCATCAAAATTGACGATCCGGTCGGTGCCATCTCCGTCCACGGCATCTGCGGCGTCTGGGGCACGGTTGCGGTCGGACTATTCAGCACCAACGCCGACCACAGCGTGGGCACTCAGCTATTGGGTACGCTGTCGTACGCCATCTTCGCCTTTGTCTTTTCCTTTGCGCTGGCGAGCCTTGTCAAGGCGACACTCGGGTTCCGCGTCGATGAGGAGGAAGAAGACGAGGGGCTCGACCTAAGCGAGCACGGCCAGCCCGCATATGCGGATTTCCAGCACATCAACAACTAAGCGAGGGAGGCAACCATCATGTATAAAATTGAAGCATTCCTCCGGCCAGCGGCCCTTGAGGCCGTGCAGAAGGCCCTAGGCGAACGGGGTATCGCCGGTATGTCTGTAACCGAAGTGCGGGGCTTTGGCCGCCAGCGCGGCCACCGCGAGGTCTATCGCGGTGCCGAGTACCGCATTGATTTCGTCCCCAAGATCAAAGTCGAGGTCGTCGTCAAGGACGCCGACCTCGAGCAGGCGATCAACACCATCGTCGAGGCGGCCAAATCCGGCAAGGTCGGCGACGGCAAGGTCTTTGCCGCACCCATCCAAGAAGCCGTGCGCATCCGCACTGGCGAGACGGGCGAAAGCGCGTTATAGTGAGGGGGCAGTCTCCGTTCACCACTCACCACTAACTACTAACTCTTACGCTAAGGAGAATTTGATGAACCGCTTGCTTTTTGCCGCACCCCTTTTCTTCGCGCTGACCCTAGCGACCGTTCCGGCTGATGCCGGGGTTGGCTTTGGCGCCGACGTAGTCAACCGCTACGTGTGGCGCGGCACGGACTTCGGCAATGCCGTCAGCGTCCAGCCGGGCATGTCCATCAGTCACGGCAACATCGAAGTGGGTGCTTGGTCCTCGTGGGCGATCTCCGACGGTAGTGCCAACGAGAACGACCTTTACGTCAGCTTCTCGTCCGGCCCTATCGGCATTGCCCTGACCGACTACTACTTCCCGGGCCTGACCGAAAACGACCGTTTCTTCAGCTACAGCGACGAAGACGGGGTACACATCCTCGAAATCAGCGCGTCCTTGGCCCCCGATGGCGTACCCCTGAGTGCTCTAGTCGCTTACAATGTATCCGGCGACGCCGACGATTCGTTCTGGGCCGAAGCAACCTACGACTTGGGCGAGATGGAAGAGACCGCCGTCAGCGTCACCGTCGGCTTCGGCAACGGGTTGTACACGACAACGACCGATCCAGCCTTGGTCAGCGTCGGCCTCAACATGGGCAAAGGCGACTACTTTGCCTCGTACATTCTCAACCCAGACAAAGAATCCACCTTCCTCGTTTTTGGTCGGAGTTTCTAAAACCTGGTCGGCCTACCGCGCCGGACCAGAAGCAGGGGGCGCGTGCTGCGGGGAACGCGCCCCCTGATCCCCCATCACCCGCCAGCCCTATATAGGATGATGCCACCTATAAAAAAATCAATACTAGCCGCAACGATTCTCGCGGTGCCGGTGCTTCTGCTTTCGATCAATTTGGGCCAAGCCGAACATGATCAGGTCCGCTGTCTAAAAAAGATAAAAGGGCTATGTAGGTGGCTTGGTGCGCCCGTAAGCAGTAGTTTGCGCTTTATCTCGCAGCTATCGGCCTACACAGCCCTTGGGCACTTAGGGATATAATTCCCTAAAATTAAGGAGCATATATGCACTTCTTGACGATTCTCGCGCTCGCCATCCTGCCATTCGCCGCGCATGCCGAATTAGGTCTGGAGGCGCGTTACACAGTCCAACGCGCCCTCGAACCAGTCGTCATCGATGGCACATTGGACGAATTCTCGTGGGAACGGGCGCATCAAATCAACCGCTTTGAGCGCATCCTCAACGATTACGACGAGGTGCTCTTTCCCACGCGGGCGAAAATGTTGTGGGATAGCGACTACTTTTACTTTGCCTTCGTCTGTCAAGATGCGGACCTGTGGGCTATTTACGCAGAGGAAGACGATCCGCTGTGGAGCGAGGAAGTCGTGGAGGTATTTATCGACCCCGATGGCGATGGTAAACGCTACCTAGAATTGGAGGTCAACCCGCTCAATGTGGTCGTCGATTTGCTGATCTACTCGGTGTCGCCCGAATGGCATTCATCCAAAGACTGGGATATCGCCGGGCTTAAAACAGCGGTCCAAGCCCACGGCACCGCCAACGACTCGCTCGCGCTCGACCGGGGTTGGACCGCAGAAATCGCCATCCCTTGGGCCGCTATGGCGGATAGCATCACAGGCGGTGCACGCCCGACAGCCGGCGATATCTGGCGGCTCAACCTCTACCGCATCGAACGCAAGGCCGGGCGCAACCTAAAAAGCCGCCTAAACGATCTTTCCGCCTCAGACCCACTCCATCAGCACTACCACGAGCAGACCGAGTACACGGCCTGGAGCGAGACCTACCAGCGCGGCTTTCATCACCCGGCCCGCTTCGGCGTGGTGCAATTTGCAGAATGAATAGCCATGAATAAGCTCTTAGCCCTCTGTCTTTTGCTCGCTCTGCCGACGCTGGCCACGGCCGACGTAGAAGGCATGGTGCGGATCGGCCCGGATTTCTATATCGACATCTACGAGTACCCCAACCAGCGCGGCACGCCCCCCAAAGTCAATGTCACTTGGGGCGAAGCAGAATCGCTCTGTGCCGCGCAGGGCAAGCGACTGTGTACCGAACAGGAATGGCAGCAAGCCTGCACCGGGCCGCAGAACTTCGCGTATTCCTATGGCGCAGAATTCGAGCCGGGGCGCTGCAATACGCGCTTTGTCGTCAATGGGGTCTGGCAGCGCGGGCCGGGCCTAGCGCCCAGCGGTGCCTATGCAGGCTGCACCAACACCTACGGGGTCTATGACATGATCGGCAATGCTTGGGAGTGGACCGCATCTTGGTATGGGCGCGCTGATCGCTGGCGGGTCGTGCGCGGCGGCTCTTTCTTCCACAACGTCAACCTAGCCCGCGCCGACTCCCGCTACGGGCGGTTCCTCGGCCCCGACTACCGCCTCGACTTAGTGGGCTTCCGCTGTTGTCGCTCGGCGGCTCCGCCGCAAACGCCATAACGCGCTATGGCCATTCGCAAGGTGTCGCGGCTGGGGCATCCGGTGCTGCGCCAACGCGCGGCCGAGGTGCCCCCCGCCCAGCTACAAAGCCCCCAGATGCAGCGCTTGATCGACGACATGATCGAGACCATGATCGACTACGAGGGCATCGGTTTGGCTGCGCCGCAAGTGTTTGAACCCCTGCGGCTGATCGTCCTCGGCGACCCCGCGGCCGATCCCCAAGACGAGGCTGCTATCCCGCTGACCGTGCTCTGCAATCCGCAGTTTACCGCCCAGTCGCCCGAGTGCCTAAAGGCTTGGGAAGGCTGCTTGAGCATCCCCCAACTACGCGGCATCGTCCCGCGTGCGGCAGCCGTCGAGGTCCAGGGCTACGACCGCAAGGGGCGCACCGTAGCCCTGGCAGCAGAAGGGCTTTTCGCCCGCGTCCTCCAGCACGAAATCGACCATCTCAACGGCGTACTTTTCCCGGACCGCATGGTTGATCTACAGACCCTTACCTTCCTAGAAGAATACCAACGCTATTGGCTCGATGCCTAAGTGTGAGGCCGTCAAACTGACTTGACAACCGCCTCAGACCTCGTACTATGTGGGCGTTCAATACCCAATCTCCTCAGATAGGACCATGGATCCCCGCTTCTCACTTGAACAAGGCACGGGCATTTACACGGGCAACGAACTGATCGTCAAAGGTGCCTTAGAAAGCCAAGTCGGCATCATTACCGGGTACCCCGGTTCGCCCTTGGCCGAGCTTTTTGAGACTCTCGAAAACAACAAGGAGCTCTTTAACGAACACGGCATCGTCGCACAGATCGCCAACAACGAAGCCCTCGCCGCCGCCCGCCTCAACGGCTCGCAGATGGAGGGCATTCGCGCCTTGGCGGTGATGAAGAGCGTCGGCTTGCACGTGGCGGCTGACGGATTGGCGCTCGGCAACATGGTTGGGGCCTCGCCCAGCGGGGGCACCCTAGTCGCCGTGGGCGACGACACTTGGTCGGAAGGGACCCAAGTACCGGCTGACTCGCGCTTTCTGTCTCAGCATCTCTACATCCCAGTCCTCGAACCTGCAACCTTTCAGGAGATCAAAGACTGGGTCGGGCAGGGTTTTGAGTTGTCGCGGCACTCGCGTCTTTATTTGACCTATCTGGTCACGTCCAACCAAGCCGACGGCGGCGGCAGCGTCACGGTCTATCCCAACCGCTTTGCCACCCTCAATCGCAAGCAGCGCATCGCGCTGGATACGAGCACCATCTGCT
Source organism: Candidatus Latescibacterota bacterium (assembly GCA_007571365.1). Taxonomy (GTDB): domain Bacteria; phylum Latescibacterota; class UBA2968; order UBA8231; family UBA8231. The sequence goes on along the minus strand of RKRN01000293.1, from coordinate 16,487 downwards.
CAGACGACCGCGTCGTCATCCCACCGGCCACCGCGCACAAAGAGCGCGAGGTCGTCCACCAGCGCTATCCCCGCCTGTGGCAGCTAGCGCGACAGATGTGCATCAATCAAATTCTCTATCCGCCTAGCGACGGCCCCAAGCCGCTGGGCTTTATCACCTCTGGCTTGGCGTATAGCTATCTCGAACACGCCTTGCACCTCCTCGGGCTGACCGGGCACTTTCCCATCCTCAAGCTGGGCATTACGTACCCAGTTGACCCCCAGATGATCGCGCGCTTTGCCGATTGTGTGCAGGCTTTCTGCGTGGTCGAGGAGAAGCGGCCCTTTATCGAGCCGCAGATCGCCGCTGAGTTGGCGCGGCAAAAAGACCTCGGCCCCGCGCTGTGGGGCAAGCGCTTCCCGGGCAATGCTCCGGGCTTTCCCGACGTCCAAGGCTTGCACCCCTCGCTCATCGTCCAAGCCCTATCCCGCCTTTTTGCTGCGCTGGACGCCAAGTTGCCGCTGGACGGCGAGAAGCTACAGGCCGAACTCGACACCTTAGCACCTGTGCCCTCCACCGCAGCCGTTCCGCCGCGCACGCCCTCCTTCTGCCCGGGATGCCCACACCGCGACTCAGCCAGCGTACTCAAAAAAGCCGCAGCCGACTTGGCCGCGCCGTCTGCGGGCCAAGCCCCGGTAGATTTGGTTTTTCACGGCGACATTGGCTGCTATTCCATGCTCAAATACGCGCCGTTTTCCGAGTTGATGCACAATCTTTCCGGTATGGGCTTGGGCGGCGGCACCGGCGCAGGTATCGATCCCTTCATCGACAACAAACAAGTCGTCTTCATGGGGGATTCGACCTTTTTTCACACCGGCATGATCGCCATCTCCGACTCCATCAAAAACGGCCAAGACATCACCTACATCATCCTCGACAACAAGACCACGGCCATGACCGGTCATCAGCCCACGCCAGGCGTAGACGTCGATGTCTTGGGTAAACCGACCTTCGCCCAAGACATCGAAAAAGCCGTCGCCGGCCTAGCGGGCAATTCAACGACCTTTATCGCCCGCATGGACCCATCCCAACGTCAGGACTACGATTCGCTCGTCCGCAAAACCTTGCTGCGCGACGGGGTCAAAATCATCATCGCCGACAAGGAATGCGGCATCACCTACCACCGCCGCGAGCGGGCGCGTCAGAGTGCGATCGCCAAAGAACAGGGCTTCCGGCCGGTCGAAAAGCACATCAACATCAGCGAAGAAGTCTGCGAGTACTGCCTCGAATGCACTCAAGCCACCGGCTGCAGCGGCCTTACCGTTGCAGCCGACACCGAGTACGGCCCCAAGATCGCCATCGATCCTTCCGCCTGCGTTGCCGACGGCGCTTGCACCCGGGTCGAAGTCGGCGACCGCGACAAAACCTGTCCCTCCTTTGAGGAGATTACCATCCATCGCCAAGCCCCGGCCACCGTTTCGGCCCCAACCATTGACGCCAGCCAGTTGCCCGCGCCGGCCCGCCGCCCCCTCACCGACATCTGGTACACCTACATAGCCGGGGTCGGCGGCATGGGCGTCAACGTGGTGGCCTCGGTGCTAGCCCAAGCCGGCGTGCGGCAGGGCTACGAGGTGCGGCTGACCAACAAGAAGGGGCTGGCCATCCGCAACGGCTCGGTCTATTCGCATTTGAGCTACGCGCCCAAGGGCACTCCAGTCTCGCCGCTGATTCCCTGCGGCAAGGCCGACTTGCTCCTCGGCCTCGACGTACTCGAAGCAGCGCGGGGCCTCGACCCCGAAGGCCGCTACCGCATCGCCCACCCGGAGCGCACCGCAGCCGTCGTCAACACCGCCAAGACCCCCACGATCGACACCCTCATCGGCCAAGAGGACTTCTCGGCTGAAGCCCAAGCCAGCCTCATCCGCCAACACATCCGTCCCGACGAGTACTTCGGCGCGGATCTCTTCCGCATCTGCGAGCACTACTTGGGCAACAAACTCTACGCCAACATCATGATGCTCGGTGTAGCCTTCCAGCGCGGCTTGCTCTCCCTAGAGCTAAATACCTTGATCTGGGCCATAGGCCAAGCCGTGCGCCGCGACCTCGAGACGAACCTAAAAGCCTTTAACATGGGGCGGCATCTAGCGCTGGATCCAAACCATTTTCCAGTCGAAGAACAACCGCTCAGCTACGCCGAACTCGTCGCCGATAAGACCGCGCTGCTGGCCCGGACGCGGGGCAAGCGCGTCGCCGCGGCCTACCGCGACCGCATCCGCGATACGCCCGTCGCTACGGCGCGGCGGCATTTCGCGCTGCGGGTGTACGACCTAATTCAATACGAAAACCTCGATTATGCCGACCACTATATCCGCCACGTGCTCGCCGTACAGGCCAAAGACGGCTCCGAGTTCGATTTTGCCGCCACTCGTGCGGTCATCTACCAGCTCGCCAAGGTCCTCGCCATCAAAGACGAAATCTACGTGGCCCATCTGCTCACCTGCGAGGAAAAATACCGCCGCGACCGCAGCCGCTACAACATCGACCCCAGCCGCGGCGACCGCATCGGCTATCGCCACCTGAACCGGCCGCACCTGCGCCTGTTTGGCCGCGATTTTCGCCCGGATCTCAAGCTAGGCGACAAATCGCTGAAGTGGGTCGCCCGCATGAAGTTCCTCCGCCGACTTTGTTCCTCGTGGTGGCACCGCGAAGAGCGCGACTTCGCCGCTTGGTACGAAGGTCTGATCGCCGACTTTGCTCCGCACTCGGCAGCCGAGTATCACACTTGGGTGCAAGTCCTGTCGCTGCCCGAAGAAGTGCGCGGCTACCGCGGCGTCCGGCAGCCCAAAATGGCGGCCGCCAAAAAGCGGGCCGCCGAGCTGCTAGCCGGCCGCGATACGGCCGCGGACCCGGCGCTGTTACAGATTTCCCCTGAAAGCTGATTCCGTGATTCGTCCCTATCGCCCAGCGGATTTGCCCGCGCTCAAGCACATCACGGCCGTCTGCTTCCCCGGCGCATCCATCGACCACAACATCGAGCAGCACTTCGGGCTAATCGGCGGGCGCGACTGGCAATTCCGCAAGTTGCGCCATATTGACGACGACGTGGCCGGCCAGCGGGCCAGTGGCGTCTTTGTGTGGGAGGAAGGCGGCCAAGTCGTCGGCTACATCACCACGCGCATCGACCGCGAGAGCAAAATCGGCGGGATTCCCAATCTCGCCGTTTTGCCGCACTGCCAAGGCCAAGGCATGGGTCGCCAACTGATAGAACGCGGCTTAGCCCACCTGCGCGCGGCCGGCATGGAGTGCGCCAAGATCGAGACGCTGGTGCAAAACTCCATCGGCGCACACTTGTATCCCAGCCTCGGCTTTGCGGAAGTCGCCCGTCAGATCCACTATTGTACGCGCCTCTAAATGGGTGGGGACATGACCCCGAAAGAAGCCGCCGGCCGCCGCGCCGCCGAGTACATTGAAGCCGGGATGACCATAGGGCTAGGCACGGGTTCGACCGCCGAATGGGCCATCCGCGCCCTCGGCGAGCGCGTCGCAGCCGGGCTAGAAGTCAAAGCCATCCCCACTTCAGAAACCACGGCGGCCTTGGCCTGTTCCCTCAACATTGAACTGACGACGCTGGCCGAGGTATCCAGCGTCGATTTAACCATTGACGGAGCCGACGAGGTCGATCCCAACCTCAACTTAATCAAGGGCCTCGGCGGTGCGCTCCTGCGCGAAAAAGTCGTCGCCTCCATCACCGAGTACCAAGTCATCGTCGCCGATCCATCCAAGCTAGTCGATCGGCTCGGCACCAAGGCCGCGCTGCCGGTCGAGGTCGTCCCCTGGGCCTATCCCCTCGTCGCACGGGGCCTCAAAGAGCGAGGCTCCCAACCAGCCTTGCGCTTGCAGGCACCCGACATCCCTTATGTCACCGACAACGGCAACTACGTCATTGACGCTCGCTTCCCCGCCGGGATCGACGACGCCCGCACTACCGAGCACTGGCTCAACTACCTGCCCGGGGTGGTGGAAAACGGGCTTTTCGTCGAAATGACCCAGCTCGTGATCGTCGGCCAAGACGACAGCTCCTGCCACCTCCTCAACAAAAGCTGAGATGCTCATGCACGATTCCGCACCCCACTCGCGCCGCTCCTTTCTCCAACGCACCCCCCTGCTGGCGGCTGGCGGTTTGGCCGCCTGTGGCCAAGCCGAACAGCAAGCAGCCCCGGCGGTTCAAGCCCAACAGCGCTTCAAATGGAAGATGGTCACCACCTGGCCCAAGGACTTCCCGGCCTTGGGCACCGGTGCCAACAACCTCGCCCGCAGCATTGAGGCTCTGTCCGCTGGACGCCTGCAGGTCAAGGTGTACGGTGCGGGCGAACTGGTACCGGCTTCGGGCGTATTCGACGCGGTCTCCGGCGGCACCGCCGAGATGGGCCACGCAGCCGCTTACTACTGGAAGGGCAAGCACGAGGCAACCCAGTTTTTCTCGGCAGTCCCCTTTGGGCTAAACGCGGCCGAGATCAACGGCTGGCTGCGCTATGGCGGCGGCCAAGCCCTGTGGGACGAACTCTACGCCCGCTTCAACCTGCGGGCTTTTCCGGTCGGCAACACCGGTGTGCAGATGGGCGGTTGGTTCAACCGCGAAATCAACACCCTAGCCGACTTCTCCGGTTTGGTCATGCGGATGCCGGGCTTGGGCGGTGAGGTCTTGCGCCGCCTGCAAGTCACGGTCAAAGCCCTGCCCGGCGGCGAGATTTTCCAAGCCCTCAAGACCGGGGCCATCGACGCCACCGAATGGGTCGGCCCGTACAACGACCTCGCCTTTGGGCTGCATCAAGCCGCCAAATACTACTACTGGCCGGGCTGGCACGAGCCGGGGACCGCGCTGGAGTGCATGGTCGACAAGCAAGCCTTAGAAGCCCTCCCCGCAGATCTGCAAGCCGTCGTCGCCTACGCCTGTCAAGCCGCCAACGACGACATGCTCAGCGAGTTCACCATGCGCAATAGCCTCGCTCTCAAGACGCTAGTGGACGAGCACGGCGTCCAGCTCCGGCGCTTTTCCGACGAGCTGTTGGCGCAAATCGGCAAAGTGTCGGCCGAGGTCGTCGCCGAGATTGCGAGCCAAGACCCCTTTTCCAGCCGCGTCTATAGCTCGTTTGACGCCTTCCGCAAAAACTCCATCGCCTACACCGGCATCGCCGAGCAAGCCTATACTCAAGCCCGCGCCCTGACCTTTGGCTAGCGCTCGCATGGAACGCCTCAACCGCGGCATCGCCCACACCGTGCCTTGGCTGACGCTAGGTATGGTCTTGGTGACTTTTATCGTCGTGATTTTGCGCTACTTCTTTGGGCGCGGCTGGGTCTGGATGCAGGAAATAGCCCTGTACATGCACGCGTTTACCTTCCTCCTCGCAGCCAGTTATACCCTCGCACGCGACGCGCACGTCCGCGTCGATATCCTCTACCGGCCTTTGGGCATCCAGCGCAAAGCCTTGGTCAATCTCTTGGGTAGCTTGCTGCTTTTGATTCCCTGCTGCGCGGTGCTGTTCTACCAGTCGCTGCCCTTTGTCGCCGGCTCTTGGGCCGTGCTCGAAGGCTCCCAAGACGGCGGCGGCTTGGAGGCGGTCTATCTGCTCAAAACCGCCATTCCCCTGTGCTTCTTACTGCTGTTTTTGCAAGCCCTAGCCATCATTCACCACAGCGTCCAAACCCTCCGCAACCCATGAGCGAACTCGCGCCGCTGGCCATGTTCCTCTGCACCTTCGCGGTGCTGCTATCTGGCTTCCCAGTGGCCTTTTGCCTCGCGGGTACAGCCCTCGGCTTTGCCGGCCTCGGCATCCTCACCGGCCACTTTGACGCGGCCTTTCTCTCGGCTTTGCCGACCCGCATCTACGGCATCATGGCCAACGAGACCCTGATGGCCGTGCCGCTGTTCGTCTTTATGGGGGTCGTGCTAGAACGCTCAAAAATTGCCGAAGACCTGCTCGCCACCATGGCCCAGCTCTGTGGCCGCCTGAGCGGGGGCTTGGGGATTTCGGTCTGCCTGGTCGGCGGCCTGTTGGCAGCTTCCACCGGCATCGTCGGCGCGACGGTCGTCACCATGGGACTCATTTCGCTGCCGGCCATGCTCAAACGCACGTACTCGCCCGCGGTTGCCACCGGCATTATTTGCGCTTCGGGTACGCTCGGTCAGATCATACCGCCCAGCATTGTGCTCGTCATCCTCGGCGACGTCGTTTCCTCGGCGTACCAGCAGGCCCAGCTCAAGATGGGCCACTTTGCCCCGGTCTCCGTATCGGTCGGCGACCTCTTTATGGGTGCGCTGTTGCCGGGCCTCGTGTTGATGAGTCTCTACATCCTCTACATCATCGGGCTCGGCCTCCTCAAGCCAGCCGCCGTGCCCGCCGTGCCCGTCGCCGAGCGCACCCAAATTTTCAGCGCGGCCTTCCTCCGCCGCCTCGGCGCGGCCCTCGTGCCGCCGCTAGTCCTCATCGGCGGCGTCCTCGGCTCTATCCTCTTCGGGGTGGCCACGCCGACTGAGGCGGCTTCGGTCGGCGCGGTGGGCGCCATGCTCTTATCGCTGGCCAAAGGGCATTTCAACCGCGCCGCGCTCAAAGAAGTCATGCGCACCACCACCGAGATCAACGCCATGGTCTTTATCATACTCATCGGTGCGAGCGTGTTTTCGCTGGTCTTTCGCGGCTATGGGGGCGACGAAGCGGTCGAGCACTTTCTGGCCCATGAGGCGACTGGCGGCGTCCTCGGCTCCTTCGCGCTGGTGATGGCGGTGATGTTTTTGCTCGGCTTCTTTCTCGACTTCTTTGAGATCATCTTTGTCGTCGTCCCCATCGTCGGCCCGATCCTCTTGGCGATGGGCTTGGATCCGGTGTGGTTGGGCGTAATGATCGCTCTGAATTTGCAGACCTCTTTTCTCACGCCGCCGTTTGGCTTCTCGCTCTTTTATTTGCGCGGCGTCGCTCCGCCTGAGATCAGCACACCGCAGATCTACCGGGGAGTCGTGCCCTTTATCGCGATTCAGGTGCTGCTGTTAGTGGGGCTGTGGTTTGTGCCGGAGTTGGCTACGTATCTGCCGGCCAAGGTGTTTGAGCGCGGGTAAGGTGCGCCAAAGCTCACAGACGCTCTTGGCCCGATGCCCGCGCCATTGTCAGCACTCCGACATAGGCGTCGTACCTATGCTGAATGTTGCTCACGTAATGCACGGGCTGACCGCAGCGACAAAAGCCGTAGCGCGCCCGCTTGTGGTAGGCTGGCTTGGCCAGCAGCCGCATCGCCTGTTCGACATGCCCAAACCATCGGTCGGGATCCCAGCCCTTTTCGCGGGCCAAGCGCCGGGCGTCAAGGACGTGCCCGTACCCGACATTGTAGGCGGCCAGCGCAAGGCGCATCCGTTCATCCATGGAGATTTTCGCGTCAAAACGCTGGAGCAGTTGGTGCATGTACTTTACCCCGGCGTGGATATTGGACTCGGGGTCGTGCAAATCGGTAAACCCCAATTCGCGCCCGGTGTCCGGCATGACCTGCATCAGCCCTTGTGCGCCGACCCAGCTAACAGCTTGGGGATCGAATTTGGACTCTTGGTACATCTGCGCGGTAATCAACCGCCAATCTTGACCGTACAGTTGGGCGTATTTTTTTGCAAACTCATCATAAGGCGACAGCCGACCACTCAAATCGACCCGCAGCGAATCCTTTGCCCTGACGGCAGTGCGCTTGTTTTCGAAGTAGCGCTTCTCCATCATGTTGAAAAACAAGCCGTCTTTTTCTTGTTGAATGTACTGGTTAAGTGCCGCCAGCAAGGCTGGATTGTCCTGGCGCACCGCCCACCCCAAAGACGTCGGCTTGATGCTAAAAGCCGCCTTGAGCTGGCGTCCATAAGCCAGTTCCACATCGAGCAAATTGGAGTCGCACAGGGTAATGTCGTAGCGACCTTTCTCAACGCCGGCCAAAATGTCTTCGGTTTCGGTGGAGTCGGGCAGGGCCGCGATCTGCAAACCCGCTATGGAATCGGCAATGGCCAACAGCGTGGTGTAAAAAGAAGAACTTTGGCGCACGTGAACCGTGCGCCCAGCCAAGTCCTCAAGGCCGGTAATTGAGTCCTCATCCGCCCGCACGACCACCAGCTCATCTACTCGTTGTAGGGCGCGGTAAACGCGGCCTGGGCCTGGCGCTGCTCGGTAATGGTCATGGCCACGGCCACGACATCGCCTTTGCCTTCGTTCAAATACGTCAGTAGGTCGGCGTGGCTTGCTGGAATGACGATATCGAGCCGCAGGTCGTGGCGGTCGGCGAACTCCTTGATCAGCTCGTATTCAAAGCCGACCTGCTGACCGCGATGGATAAAGTACGTCAGCGCATTATTGCGGGTGATCATGCGCAGCCGCCGCCGCTTTTTTAAGCCGGGCAGATCGTCGGTGAAAGCCTGCTGAGACTGGCGCGTAAACTGCTGGGCGAGCAAGTATTCATCAACCTTGGTCTTGAGCTGCACATCGTCGGGCCGCATCATCAGGGCGATCGGGCGGTTTTTGGCCACCACCAACGGCGTAGCCATGCTGTCGTAGTAGCTGGCCACTGCTTGCCACAAATGCTCGTCGGCTATGGTCGCTTGGTACTCGCCGCGCACGATGCCTTCAATGAGGTGTTCGAGGCCGAGTTTTTCCGGTGCGGCGTGAATGCGTAGCGACGGCACCTGTTGCTGAATATCCAACAAGGTCTGGTAGTGCGAGCTAGAACCCCGGACTCCCACTTTCATCCCGGCCAAGTCCTCAATCGCCGTCGGCAGGCTGTCGCTGGCGGCTGTAATTAGGTATTCATCCACGTAGAGGTACGGCACCGAAAACGCCGCTTGCTCCTGCCGCGCTGGCGTAATCGTCAGGCTCGCCGCAACGATATCGCCTTCACCTTCGAGCAACATCTGGACCATCTGGGCATAATTTTCGGCCTTTACCAGCCTTAGCTCTAGATTGAGCTCGGCGGCCAAGTCGCGGGCGAGGTCGTAGTCAATCGTCACCGGTTCCGCCTGCTTGGGTATATGACTCAACGGCTCAGGCGGCACAATGACGCGCAACGCGCCGTGGGATTGCAAGACCGGCAGATCGCCAGTGTATTTAGACAGCGGCGCGGCGGCCGGCACCGGGGGTTCGGGCTGGCTGCATTGGGCTAAGGTAGTAAGGGATATAAACCCTAGGGGAAGTAGTGTCCGACGACGAAACACGCCTTCCAACCGTGGCGCACACTGCATTATTTTGGCTGCATTAGGCATCTGCTGAGTCTCCAAAACAAGAACCGATTCGGTCCTAAGTACATGACCCTTCCGGTGCATGGGTCCCTTCTATGGCCCCGCCAGGCGAGCGAGACGCCCGCGCACCCAGCGACGGCCCTACGGTCGCGGTCTTAAAATCTCAATGGGCCACCTTGAATAGCGACCGAGATGTCATACCGTCCTTCCCGCACACGCGGGAATCCATTAGCCGGCTGAGCTCGTCGAAGCTCGCCTCAAAAGCCGCACAAATCGGCGTTGAACGCACGGTGCGGGCACCATAAACCCCTCACGCTAGCCGCCCCTCACTCATGCAATGATAGAAAAGGTCGGCATTTTTTGCCACCGCCGCCCGGCTTGACGCCGTTTGCCCAAAGGCCCTTTATACTCCCGTACATGGTCCATGTAAGGAGGATTATCGCCGTGCAAACCCATGAACTCACCGTCGTTGAGCCTGGGCGGATTGAAGTCACGCAGACCGATCTCGACGACCGCCTGCACCCCCATGAAGTGCTCATAAAGACCGAATACTCCATCGTCAGTGCCGGCACCGAAGGCGCGGGCTTTACCGGCCTCGTCAAGCAGATGCCTTTCGGCGACGCCGGTCAGTATCCTCGGGGCACTGGCTATGGCAACCTCGGCCACGTGCTCGAGGTCGGCGACGCGGTTGCCGCTGTCCAACCGGGCGACCGCGTGTTGTCCTTTGCCCGCCACGCTTCCATCGTCAAGGCGGATGCACAGCGCATGGTGCTGCCCGTCTCGCCCGAGGCCCCCGGGCCGCATCTCGTGTTTACGCGCATGGCCGGCGTCAGCATCTCCGCCTTGCGCTCGACCAGCGTCCAGCCCGGCGACACCGTGCTGGTGGTCGGCGGCGGCCTCGTGGGCAATTTCGCCGCCCAGCTCTTCGGCCTAGCCGGTGCCGACGTCATGCTTGCGGACTTGTCCGAGCTGCGCCTGCAGCAGGCCAACGCCTGCGGTATCGAACGCACCGTCAATCCCGGCCGCGCCGATCTAAAAGCCGTGGTGCGCGACTGGACCGGCGGCGCAGGGGCCCGCATCGGCGTCGAGGCCATTGGCATCAGCCAAGTCATTGCCCAAACCGCGATGTGCGTGGCCCGCCACGGCGAACTCATCCTCCTCGGCAGTCCACGCGCCCCGGCCCACTTCGACGTGACGCCCATGCTGCTGCACATTCACCTAGAGGCGATCCGCATGATTGGCGCCCTTGAGTGGCGCTGGCCGCAGCACGCCACCGAGCGCGGCCGCGATCTCGACGCCAATTACCGCCAACTCGCCGCGTGGATCGCCGGCGGCCAGCTCGTCGTCGCGCCCTTGCTCTCGCACCTAGCATCCCCGGCCGACTGCCAGCAAATGTACGAGGGACTTACCGCCAACAAAGAGGAATACCTCGGCGTGGTCTTCGACTGGTCGCGCCTGCGTTAATCATGCCCACGCACTACCTCGCGCTCGACATCGGCTCGACGACCGTCGGTGCCATCGTCATTGACCTCGACGCCAACGCCGTCGTCGGCACCGCCAGCGCGGCCAATGGGGCCGAAGTAACCTCCGCAGCCGACAAGCGCCGCAGCCGCTCGGAATGGGATCTCGACGCCATGACCGAACTGGCCCTCGACAACGCGGCCGCGCTCCTAGCCCACACCAACGCCCAGCCCGCCGCCATCGGCGTCACCGGGCAGCAACAGGGCCTGCAGCTCCTCGACGCCGCTCTCAAGACCGTCGGCCCCTATCTCTCCTGGCAAGACCAACGCGCCCAAGACCGCCTGCCGGGCCTGCAGCATACCTACCTCGACGCCATGGCCGAGCGCGGCGCAGCCACGGCCAACGCGGGCGAGTGGCCGGCCTTTGCCCATACCGGCTGCCCCCTCGTGGCCGGCCACGCCGCGCCGCACCTGTTTTGGCTCCAAGCCAACAGTCAGCTTCCCCGCGGCGTCATTGGCACCACGGCTCCTGAGTTTGTGGTGTCGCGCTTGGTGGGCCAACGGCCGGTGGTCGATCCCACAGACGCGCCAGGCTGGGGTGTCTATGACGTGACCAAGCGCACTTGGGCCGCCGAGCTTATCGCCGCGCTCGGCCTGAATCCGTCGCTGTTTCCCGATTTGGTCGAATCGTGTACTATGGCCGGTCCGCTGACCGCAACAATGGCCCACAAGCTCGGCGTCCCAGCCGGCCTGCCGGTGGCCGTGGCGTCCGGCGATCACCAGTGCAGCTTTGCCGGCACGGTCGCTGATTACGCCAACACTGTGGCCGTCAATGTCGGCACCGGCGGGCAAGCCGCCCTGTATATCGAAGCCCCCCGGCCGCACGGCTCGCTCGAGCTGCGCCCCTATATCCAGCGCGGCTATCTGCTGGCCGGCGTAGGGGCCGTTGGCGGCCGCACGTTCCGCACGCTGCGCGACTTTTTTGCCGCCGCCATCTACGCCCTCGCCGAAGTCCAACCCGACCGCGAAGCCCTCTACGAGCGGCTCGTAGCTTTAGCAGCCGCGGTGCCGGCCGGCGCCGAAGGCGTGTGCGCCGATCCGCTGTTTTCCGGGTCGCGCCGCCAGCCCCGCGCCAAAGCCGCCTTCCGCGAACTGACCGCGGCGACGCTGACGGCCGGGCATCTAACGCGTGCGCTGTTGGAAGGCATGGCCGCGGAATTGGCCGACTCGTACCGCGAGGCCCTCCGGCTGGGCGGCGGTGCCCGCGCCAAGCTGGTTGGCTCAGGCAACGGCCTCAAGTTAAATCCCGTGCTGCGGGCGGCACTGGAAGCCGAGTTCGCCCTGCCGCTGCACGTGGGGTCGCACGGCGAAGAGGCCGCCGTCGGTGCCGCGCTGTGTGCGGCGGTGGCCGACGGCGCGTTTGGCTCGATTGCCGAAGCGAGCGCGGCGTTTACTAGCGAAACTACATGATATATGCCTCAGCCAAGAAAACCATACCGTCCCTTGCGGGCTGACGACCTCCCCGAGCGCTTAACTGGCATGGAGAAAGGGTCGTGGTGGAGTATGGCCCCTACAAAGGCCGGAGAGGCTATCCCGATGAACAGGGCAATATATGGGGCCCCACACGACCGGGTGAGTCGCACGGCGGTCCTCACTTCGAGGTCCATACCGGCCACATCAATGTCTATCCAGACAACTAGAAACGAGGGTAACATGAAACATATCGAGGTTGTAGATGGAGCACTGAATAGCCGCTTTGAACTATACGCTGTGCCTGATCAACTCTTTGATCTGCTATTCTCGGCAGCAGAGGACGAAATATACCTCGAAGATCTGAGCAAAGAGTTGCAAGAAAATGCAGCATTCTGGGACCAAGTTTATGCCCGAGAAGTGGATCGACGCACCGTTAGAGGGATTCACGGCATCCTCCATATACATCCCAAAGCGAAAATTTCCATCCTAGAACAAACCGCTAGTTAAAATGGCCCCATCAAACAGGAGTGTTACATGAGACGAGTTTTACTGCTGTTCGTCGTGCTGCCAGTGCTGTTGTGCGCCTGTGTCAGCACGTCGCCAACGCCGGTGCAGCAGGCCGCCGTAGAGGCGCAGCTACCCATTGACTCGCTGGTAACTGTCGGCCAGCTCGACAACGGCCTGCGCTATGTCATTCGCAAAAACCAGAAGCCCGAAAACCGGGTTGAACTGCGGCTGGTAGTTGATGTAGGCTCCGTGCTGGAGGACGACGACCAACAAGGGCTGGCGCACTTTGTCGAACACATGGCTTTCAATGGCACCAAAAACTTTGCCAAGCAAGAGTTGGTGGACTACTTGGAGCTAGTCGGCATGCGCTTTGGCCCGGATCTGAACGCCTACACCAGCTTTGACGAGACCGTGTACATGCTGACCGTGCCCACCGACAGTGCCGAAGTGGTGGAGACGGCCGGCCAAATTTTGGCGGACTGGGCGCATCAGATCAGCTTTGAGGCCGAGGAAATCGATAAGGAACGCGGCGTAGTAGTAGAAGAGTGGCGGCTGGGACGCGGTGCCCAGCGCCGCATGTTTGACCAGCAATTGCCCATCCTGCTAAAAGATTCGCGCTACGCCGGGCGCCTGCCCATCGGCCAGAAAGCCGTGCTCGACACCTTTCAGCACGATTCCCTGCGCCGCTTTTACCGCACTTGGTACCGGCCCGACCTGATGGGTTTTGTGGCCGTCGGCGACATGGAGCCAGCGGCCATGGAGGCCCTAGTGCAGAAGTATTTTGCACGCATCCCCGCGCCCACAAGCCCGGCCGAGCGCCCGGTGTTCCCCGTGCCCGACCACGAGGAGACGCTCTTTGCCATCACCACCGACCCAGAGGCGACCTACAACAACGTCAGTATCTACTACAAAATGGATGTGCGGCCGCAAGGGACGGCGAGCACCTATCGCCGCTCGCTGATTGAGGCCCTATATCACCGGATGTTCAACCAGCGGCTACGCGAACGGACCAAACTCCCCGAACCGCCCTTTTTAGGGGCCTATTCCGGGCAGGGGCGCTGGCTGCGCTCCAAGGAGTTTTTCATCCTCGGCGCTGCGGTGCCAAACAATGGTTTCGATGCTGGACTTGAAGCCCTGTTGATTGAAGCGGCGCGAGTGCGCCAACACGGCTTTACCGCCTCTGAACTAGAACGCGAAAAAAAGGAAATGCTGCGCCGCATGGAGCAGTCCTACCGCGAGCGCGACAAGCTCCAGTCGAGCGGTTTTGCCGCCGAATACGTGCGCCACCTGCTGACCGGCGAAGCCATCCCCGGCATTGCCAACGAGTACGAACTCTACCAAGAGTTAGTGCCCGGCATTGCCTTGGCAGAAGTCAATGCGCTGGCCAGCGAGTGGACTAGCGAAAAAAACCGGGTAATCACCGTGGAGGCACCTGAGCAAGAGGGCATTGCCGTCCCCAGCGAGGAGGAGCTGCTGGCGATCTTCAGCGAGGTCGCGCAGCAGCAGATCGCGCCGTACGCCGAAGAAGTATCCGACGAGCCGCTCGTGGCGCAAGTACCGGCCCCGGCGGCCATCGTCGAGCGCAGCCAAATCCCCGAGATCGGCGTGACTTGGTGGACGCTGGCCAACGGCATCCGCGTATGCCTAAAGCCGACCAACTTCAAAAACGATGAGGTGCTCTTCCGGGCCTATAGCCCCGGCGGGCACTCCCTAGTCCCCGACGCCGACTACGTGGCGGCCTCGACGGCGACCGCGGTGGTCAGCGAGGGCGGCGTGGGGCCGTTTAACAAGATCGAACTGGATAAGAAACTGGCCGGCAAAGTGGTGCGGGTATCGCCGTGGATCAGCAGCTTGCGGGAGGGTATGGCTGGCTCGGCCTCGCCCGAAGATATCCAGACCCTGTTCGAGCTGATCTACGCCTTCTTCACCGCGCCGCGCCCAGACAGCACGGCCTTCCAAGCCTATCAGACGCGCTTGCGAGGCACTATACAAAATCGCAGCGCACGCCCCGAGACGGCTTTTAGCGATACCCTGGCGGTCACCTTGGCGCAGTATCACCACCGGGCGCGTCCTTGGTCGCTGGCACTGCTCGACGAGATGGACTTGGCCACATCTATGGCCGTGTACCAAGATCGCTTTGCCGACGCCGGCGACTTCTCGTTTTTCTTGGTCGGCAACTTCACGCTCGAAGGCATAGAGCCGCTGGTGCGCACCTATTTGGGCGGCTTGCCAGCCACCGGACGGGAGGAAACTTGGCGCGACGTCGGCATCGAAACCCCGGCCGGCGTGGTCGACAAAGCGGTCTATCGCGGCATTGAACCTAAGAGCCAATCGCAGCTAGTTTTTACCGGCCCTTTTGCATACGACGGCTGGAAAAACAACCTCGAACTCAGGGCCATGACCTCTGTGCTGGAAATCAAGCTGCGTGAGGTGTTGCGCGAGGACTTGGGCGGCACCTATGGGGTCCGGGTCAGCAGCAGCGGCTCGCATTATCCAGACGAGGAGTACCGCATCTCCATTTCCTTTGGCAGCGATCCCGAGCGCGTCGAGGAACTGACGCAGGTGGTCTTTGAGCAAATCGACAGCCTAAAAACCGTCGGCACCACCGACCTCTACGTCGATAAGGTCAAGGAAATACGCAAACGCCAGCGCGAAACAAACCTCGAGGAAAACAGCTTCTGGGTCGGGTCTTTAGCGACGCTTGATTTCAATGGGGTCGATCCGCTACGGCTGATTCAGTATCCAGCGTTGGTCGATTCGCTGACGGTGGAGGCCGTGCAGCAGGCGGCGCAGAGGTATTTTAACATGGACCGCTATGTGCGGGTGGTGCTCTATCCAGAGGAGGGTGAGTCGGAGGAAGAGTAGTGCTACTCGGTATCTCAAAAAATTTGAGCGCGATGCGGCCTAACGGTTGGTATATGATTCGCCTTTGCGTACCTATTCCCTGAATAGATCGGCGTGGGAACCAGTGCGCACCAGATGCAATTCGGCTCCTTGGACGCGGTAAATCAAGAGCCAGTCCGGCTCAATATGAGCTTCTCGATAGCCTTTCCAAATGCCCCGTAGCGGATGGTCGAGATGGCGAGCAGCTAACGGCTCCTGCTGGAGCAACAACGACAGCAGGAGCCGCAACTTAGTCAGGTCTTTGCCTCGCTTTGCGGCTCTTGTCACGTCTCGCTTAAACTGCGTAGAGCGAACCGGGAGCAGCACATCAGACCCCGAGGTCTTGGAACAATTCTTCGGCACTGCCGAAGCCCTTGCCCTTGCCCGCGTCCAATTCCTTCATCGCCTTTACGGTGGTAGAGTTAGGTGCTTGAACGGCAAAAGGCAGCCGCTGCTCATCCGCTACTCGCAACAACAGCAGGCGAATGGCATCGGACACCGACAAGCCCATCGTTTGCAGAGCTTCCGCCGCTCGTGCTTTGGTCTCGCTATCAATTCGAGCGCGTACGACTGTATCGCGACTCATCTGTATATCCTCCTAACGTAGCACCAGTGTAGCTACAAAAGCTGGGCAAGTCAAGCTTCATCATCCCGAAAAAAATAGCATTGCGTCACAAGCTCAATGTCCAGCTTGGACCAAATTTGCATTGCGGTACTGCGCTTACTATCCGCCGGACAACTCGCGCACCCGGCTCACCACCACCGCAAACAAGATAACCGACCCTAAAACCGCCAGCTCGCAATAGACGTGCGCCGCCAGCAACACCAAGCCGGCAGTGCTCACGACGAAGAAGACCGCCACCACAACCAGGCAGAGCGCCCAGCTCCCGCGCCGCCACAGCCCGAGCACCCCGACACGAGCGCCCGCAAAGCAG
>RKRN01000063.1 GCA_007571365.1 Candidatus Latescibacterota bacterium | reverse complement strand
CCCTTGGGGACATAGGTGCCCCAAGCCCCCCCGCCACCCCGGTGTAGCCGGAGCGGGGGTTTTTTTGTCCGAGATTTTATGTCAAATAATTCCAAAAGCCGAGTTGTCTTTTTTATTGATGGCTTTAACCTCTACCACTCCTTACCTGTACGCGGTGCGTTTCGCCAGTATCGCTGGTTGGATCTGCGTCGCTTAGCCGAGTGTTTCTATAGCTCTCAACGCATTGAGCAAATAATCTATTTCACTGCGTACACTGATTGGTCTCGCTCAAAGGTCAAGAGGCATCGGACATATATTCAGGCGCAGCGCAATCGCGGCGTGTCGGTAGAAGTAGGAAAATTCTATAAGCTAAAAAAACGATGCCGGGCGATATGTAAGCGAACTTATTGGACGTATGAAGAAAAGCAGACAGACGTCAACATTGCTATTAAGTTACTCGAATTAGCCGTAAAAGATGAATACGAGACTGCTGTCTTGATAACAGGTGATAGCGATATGGTTCCGGGCATTAAAGCGGTCAGGCGTCTTTATCCTGACAAGCAGGTTCATGTGCTTATCCCGCCTAACAGCCGGGCCAAAGCGTTAATACAAGCCTGCCATGCCCACCGCACCATCAAAAAAAGCCATTTGGCCGATAGCCAATTACCCAATCCAGTGCAATTATCCAACGGGAAAGACTTGGCTTGTCCGCTTGCGTGGCAGAATAGGTCTTCATTATAGCTCGCCCACTCCCCAAACCAGCCCCCAACGCCGGATAATTTTCCCACCAGAGCTTCAGATGAAAATCGCCCACATTGAGCAAATCCCCATCGCCATGCCCCTAGCCAAGCACTACGACAATCACGCCGGCCGCATGCACATGTACGACATGGATCAACATTTAGTGGTTAAAGTTCACTCCGACAATGGGTCCGCAAGCACTTGTAGGCGGAAGGGCCGTTTATTGAATAGGATCATAAGGCCGAATAGAGCACCCGGCCGGTAGTATTCGGCCTGCGCTCGGTTGCAGCGCACGGTCTCGGCCAATTAGGCCGTGCCAAAATCCGCGTAGAGTCCGCCGGTCATCCACGATCGCCGTTCAGCGCACCAAAAACAGCTTCAACCGTGCGACCGAGATTGCTCACCACCTTGGGCAGGTCTTCTACATTTGCCAGAAACCCGAAATCTACCTCGTATAACACCCAAACCTGCTGCTTGTAATCACGGCGGCCCCCCTTGCACACCCAAAGGCCAATCAGCACGGCACAGGCGGCTCCAAGTCGCTTCTTGCTGTTCCGCGTCTAGCGGAGTGGTGCTCTTCAGATTCAGATTAAAGTCCTCGTTGACTTCAAGGTATAGAGCTCGTTCAGGCCCAACGAGATCCGGGGTTAGTGCCGACCCCGTACCTTCTCGCCACATTCCCCAGAAATTGAGAATGGAGTCCACAACCGGAGAAAATCGGCGAACGGGATAGATCGCGAGCCGTCCGAATTTAGCGACATACTCCGACCTGTCCCAATGCTCCACCAGTTTCGAAAAGACGGGAAAAGCCAATTCGGGGGCGGAAAACGCGACGCGGCCTCTTGGAAAGTCATTCTCGCCATGAACCTCGAGATAACGCGTCCGGAACTGTGCGAACGAATGCAGGAGTTCCTGAGCCTTCTCGCGTTTCTCCTTTTCAATCTTCATGAGCCGCAGCCACTCAACTGGCTCGGTATTCTGTCCGATCTGCGGAAGAGCCGCTAGAGACGATTCGACTAGATGGCTCATCCTCCCCAACGGAATGTGCTGAAACTCCGGAGATGCGGGTCCGGGCTCGTAGGGTTTCGTATAGAATTCAGAATTTCCATAGGTAACAAAAAAATTCAGTCCCCTCACTCCGCTGCGCTGCTCGGCGATGCGTTCTGTTTGCCACGGCAGGCACCATCTTCCGCCCTCATCCGAGTGGACCTTTGTTTCAATAGCAACAGATAGACCGGCGAATTTCAATTCCACATCGAAGGCTTTTTTGTGCTTCGACTCCTCCAATGGTCCAAGAGCCTCTTCGATTCGAAAGGCATCTCGGAATATGTCGAGCCGACCCGCTCCGTCCAGCGTTCTGACCAAATCAATCAGGCACCGGTCGTGTTCCCGTTCTGTGTTATAGTTCATGATCGTATAATCTCCGCTTGAGTTCTCTCTGAAAGAGGTCCTCAACGATTCTCTTCGGCGGCCTGTCTTGACTCTGCTCTTCTGGAGGTTGCCAGTTTCTCGGCTGCTCGTGAGCCAATTTTTTTGCAGTAGTTGGATTTGTTGTCAAGAGTATTAGCTGAATGCCCCAACCCTTCTTGCCAAGCTGCTGCTTCCAGCCGCTCCACAATGCCGACAGTGCCTTAACGTCCGATTGCCCTTCCACAAGCGCCGGCCTCCAATTCGCCAGAGCGATGCAGGTCGCCCAAGGTTTCGCCCGTAACGTTATTGAGCATTTCCACCAGCGTCCTGCGGTTCGCCGGACGATGCCACGCGACTCTTGCGTCGTCTGAGTTGCGTGGCATTACGGCAACATCGGCTATATCGAAGCAGTTGAGCAGGTCCGGGCTGTGCGTCGTCACCAGCACTTGGGTGCGCTCGGCCGCTGTCTTGATCAGCTCGGCCACAATCGGCAACAGGCCGGGATGCAAGCCCAGTTCTGGTTCGTCAATCGCTACTAGCAGCGGAGGTTGCGGATTCAACAAAGCGGTCGCCAAGCAAAGGAATCGCAGCATACCGTCCGACAGCTCCCACAGATTCATCGAGCGAGCCATGCCCTTCTCGCGCACCCCAACGAGCACTTGCGGCGGCGTTCCATAGGTGGTATCGCAGTGAATTTCCTCGAAGGTGGGATACGCCACGCGCAGAAAGTCGCGCAACTCCTCTGCCGCCGACCGGAAGTCATAGCGAGTCAGAATTTCGTGCAGCACGGTCCCCAAGTTGTCGCCGTTGGATGATAAGGTCGTATCCGGTTTAATATCGGCGGCCTTGGTGCGGAGCGCGGAAGAATTTGTCACATCGAAACCCGGATAGAAGGCCATACTCGCCAACAGAATGCGTCCCCAAGAAGGGATGGGAAACTCGTTGAAGAAGCGGATTTGTGATAACAGCAGTGCCGGATCCTGTTGTGCATCTACTGGTCCGCTTTGCGGAAGAGCTGCCGATGAATCAGCATCGCGGACGACATCAGGCGAAGAGTGCGCTTCGTCAAACGGTATCAACTGGCCTTTTGTCTCCTATACCAGTCCCGCAAGGCCGGATAGAGCCGCCGATAGCGTTCAAAAGCTCGCTGGTAGTATTCGACTCGCTCCGGGTCGCAGCGCACGGTCTCGGCCAACTTGACCGTGCGCTGGCAGGCAGTGGCAAAATCCGCATAGAGGCCGCCGCCAACACCCGCCAACAACGCCGCCCCAATCGCCGACAGATCGTCGGTGGCAATGCGCACCACGTCGCGTCCCAAAATATCGGCCTGAATTTGCCGCCATACCGCCGAGTGCGAGCCGCCCTCGCCGATCCGCAACTCGCCGATGGGCAAGCCGATTGCGGCGAAGCAATCGAGCGAGTGCCGCAAATCGAAGACGACCCCTTCCAGCACCGCCCGCACCAGATGCCCCTTTGTATGCCCCAGCGACAGCCCGACAAAGCCGCCGCGAGCGCGAGCGTCGGGCCGCGGCGTGGCCCGGCCTTCGAGCCAAGGCATGAAAAACAAGCCCTCGGCCCCAGCGGGCACGGCGGCCGCGGCCGCGGTTAATGCCTCGTAGCTGCCCCCGAATTCCTCCTTAAACCACTTGAGCGAAGCCCCGCCGGTAAACGAGCAACCCAGCCAAGCGTACTTGCCCGGGATGGGATGGCACATCGGCCAGAGCTTGTCAAAGGCCCGCGCATCCAGCGTCTCGGCAAAAGCCGTGGCGTGCGCGGCCGTGCCGATCCCCAAGCTGATAATGCCCGGCTCAATCACGCCAGCACCGAGGATCATGCAGGGCATGTCCCCGCCGCCAGCGACGACGGGCGTACCCGCCACTAGCCCGGTCTGCGCGGCCGCCGCTTGCGTGATGGTGCCAACTACGTCCGGTGAATTGGCCAAGGGCGGAAAAAGCCCCACATCGACTTCCAACGCCGCCAAAATTTCCCCGCACCACTGGCGCTCATAAAGGTCAAACGCCGCCGTTGCCGACGCATCCGACACCTCGGCCGCCACCTGCCCGGTGAGCCGATAGCGCAGCCAATCCTTGGGCAGCATAATCCAGC
This sequence comes from Candidatus Latescibacterota bacterium, assembly GCA_007571365.1. Classification (GTDB taxonomy): domain Bacteria; phylum Latescibacterota; class UBA2968; order UBA8231; family UBA8231. The sequence goes on along the minus strand of RKRN01000063.1, from coordinate 29,663 downwards.
GGCTCTGCTGGTAAACATCTGCGGCATGGTCTTTTACCCACAGCACCTTCGCCAGTGTATTAACCGGCCCCAACCGCATCAGCGTCCGCTCCCGCAGCAAGTCGCCCGCGCGCTGCTCAGCCCAATCGCACTCGGCTTGCGAGCGGTGGTCGAGCCAGATCGGCACCCGCTGCAGGGGCGCAACGGCGCTGTCGACAAATACCGCGCCGTTGATCTGCCCCGACAGGCCGACACACGCGACCTGCGCTGGGTCGATAGCGGCGAGTGCCTGATGCACAGACGCGCACAGCCCGCGCCACCAGTCCTCCGGGTCCTGCTCAACCCACCGCGGATGCGGCTTGTAGAGCGGATACTCGGCCTGCCCTCGGCCGATGAGGTCTCCGGCCTCGTCGAGGAGGACGGCCTTGATGCTGCCCGTACCTAAGTCAATGCCCAACGCACAGCGCATCGGTCCCTCCTATCCAAACCGGTCCACGGCGCACAAACTCAGATCAAAACCCGGCTCCGCCCCCTGCACCACGCGCGCGGTCACCGCCCCGGTCACCGCCCCCAGCGAGACCCCAATCATGGCGTGTCCGGCCGCTACCGTGAGATTGTCGTAGGCCCCCGCCCGCCCCAAAAAGGGCAAGCCATCCGGCGTACAGGGCCGCAGGCCCCGCCACACTTCGATTAGCTCCAACGCATCCGCCGTCCACGCCGGGACGTAGCGCGGCACCGCATCGACAATCGCGGCGACCCGGCGGCGGTTGATCGACATATCCATACCCGCCAGTTCGAGCGTACCGGCAAAGCGCAGCTTGTCTCCCATCGGCGTGGTGCCGACGCGGGCTTCCACCAACATCAGCGGTACTGGCGGGCACGGGTCCGGCTTGTGGACAGTGACGCTGTAGCCCTTGGCTGGCTGCACTGGTAGGGATAGGCCCAACTGGCGGCCCACGCCCGGCGACCACGCCCCACTGCACAGCACGACTTCGTCGGCGGCAAAATCCCCGCGCGTCGTCTCGACCGCTCGTAGGCGACGCCCCTGTTTGCCAAACCCCAACACCTCGGTTTTCTCGTTGAGCTGTACTCCGCGCTCGACGCAGCGCGCCGCCAAGGCACGCACCAACCGCGCCGGGTCCAAGCGGGCGTCCTGTGCGTAAAACGCCCCACCCACGCAGTCCAATTCCACGGTCGCGGCGTGCTGCTGCGCCTGTTGGGGATCGACCATTTCCACCTCTAGCCCTATCTCCTGCATTAGCTCGGCCTCTTCGCGGACGCTTTCGAGTCCCCGCTCGGTCTTGCACAGCAGGAGGCGGCCCTCGTGCCCAAAGGCAAAATCCAATTCCGCGGCCAGCACCTCATAAAGCCGCAAGCTCTCCAAGTGCATGTCGCGCAACAGCGGCATGGCCTGCCGCACCCGCCGCATGGTGCTGGCCTTGCGGAACTGCCACAGCCACGCCATCAACGCGCGGTCCCAGCGCCATTTGATGTAGAAAGGGCTATCCGGGTCGAACATCCAGCGCAAGCCTTGGGCGATGACCCCGGGCTCGGCCAGCGGTACGCTGTGGCTGGGGACAATAAGCCCGGCGTTGCCGTAGGAACTCCCCGCACAGATTACGTCCTTTTCGACCACCGTAACTTCGCGGCCCTGCTCGCGGAGAAAGTGCGCCGCGCAGATACCGACGACTCCGCCGCCGATGACCAGCACATCTACCTGTCGCGCCATAGCTAAGCCTCGCGTTGGTCCGGCATCTTGACGCCGGTTGTGTTTCACTCTACGTATTCAGGGACATTATACGCTGAAAAACCAAGTGGAGAAAGGAACGACTCATGCTAGACCGCGCCGTGCGCGTCGGGATGATCGGCTGCGGCACCCAAGCCAACGTCCACTTTGCCGGCATTAAGGCACTCGGTGCCGACCAAGCGACCGTGGCCGCGGTCTGCGACCTCGACGAAGCGCGGCTGGACGCCGCCGGCCAGCTTTGGCCCCAAGCCCGCGCCGCCCAAGACTACCAAGACCTGCTCGCGCCCGGCGACCTCGACTTGGTCGTAGTCGCCACCATGCCCAACACGCACCAAGCCATCTCGTTGGCCAGCCTCGACGCCGGGGCCTGCGTACTGTGCGAAAAGCCCTTTATGATGAATGTCGCGCAAGCCGAAGCCGTCCTCGCCAAAGCGGCCCAGACCGGGCTACAAGTCCAGCTCGGCACCAACATGCGCTATATGCCCAGTTCGCGGTACTTACACGATTTGGTCCAAGGCGGCACTATCGGTGCGCCCGTATTCGCCAAGGCGTGGGGCTGCCATCACGACCCACCGGTCTGGGGGCCGCACTATCACCGCGCCACCTCCGGCGGCGGCGTCTTGGCCTCGACCTTGGTCCATACCCTCGACTTGGCGATGTGGGTCGGCGGCTCGCCCAATCCGCTCACCGTCAGCGCGGCCACGCGGCGACTCTTTCCCGGCAAGCGCGGGGCCAAAGTAGCCGGGGCCATCCACGCACACTACGACGCCGAAGACCTCATCAGCGCCTTGGTGCGCTTTGACAACGGGGCCTTTTACGCCTTGGAAGGCAATTGGTGCAGCGAGCGCACCGACTTCCACAGCTTTGAGCTGACCACCACCCGCGCCACCGTGACCGGCGCACCCTTGGCGGTCAGCGTCGATGTCGCTGGCCAAATCGTCGATCAGACGCCCCAACTCGATGGCGACGACTGGTTCCACAGCGTCCACACCCAAGACGCCGCCCTCATCGCCCAACTCCGCGCCGGCGACCCTTGGGACCTACAAGACGCCCGCCAATTACTCAACCTGCAAAAGGTCGTCGATGCCTGTTACGAGTCGGCGCGTACGGGCCGCGAGGTGGTGTTGTAACCTACACGCCTACAACAAATTGACGCGAAGTTCTTACAATTATCTATGAGGGAATTCCATGACCCAACCCAACGCCTGGACGCCCGTCGAAGCCCACAGCACCGCCGCCCTGCTACACCGCCTGCCTCGCCCGCTGACGGCCTTGGCGGCCGGCGACGTGCCCGCCGTCGTCCTGCGCCGGGCCTACCCGCCCGAGCACGGGCGCGGCTTGATGCGCCGCTTTGCTGAACGAGGCTATTTCGATCCGGCCACCGTAGGCCAGGCTTCCCAACTCAGCGGCGGTCCTTATCTCGACTTAGGCACCAGCCTCGGTCGGCTCGGCGCCGACCCAGACGCCTTTTTTGCCCACGCCGCCCGCACCCACGAGTTATTCGCCACGCTCTTTGCGGGATTTGCCGACCCGGTACGCGCGATGTACGCGGCCTTGTCCGACCTAGCCGAGGGCAAAACAGTGCAAACCGCACGCGAACCGGACGGGCGGCTCTACGGTCCGGCCATCTTCCGCATGTATCACGCCGCCGAAGGCCACCGGCCCCACTACGACTCCGTGGCCCAGCGTTCCCGCCCCGGCTACCCATACGCCGTCGCCAACTTCCAGCGCCAATTCGCCGGGGTATTGTGCTTGCAGACCGGCGATGCTGCCAGCGCCGACGAACCCTTTATCTACCGCTGCTGGGGCCCCCAGCCCCACGTCGAGGAAGTCTTGCGGCAAGACCGCTTCGCCGAGTACGCGGCCGCGCACGGCATCCCCCGCGTCCAAGTCCAGCTAACGCCGGGCGACCTCTATTTTTTCTGCACCGAAAACATCCACGAAGTAGCGCGCCTAACGCGCCAGCGCCGCCGCGTCGTACTGGCCTTCTTCTTCGCCATGTCGGCGGACCAACCGGCGATTTTCGTCTGGTCGTAGATAGGCCCATCACCCGTCCTATCGACCCCTTGGTCCTCGACGGCGGCACGGCCGGGGGCTTGCCCGGTAGTCATAGTAGCATCACCAGATCGTCATCCAGACCGTGACGTAGGGTGTCTAAGCGGGGTGATAGGGACGCCACCTGCTCGGCTGAGATATGGGCTAATTGGAATGGAAAGATGCTTGGACTGTCGAGCATATCTTTAATGGCGGCGGCCCTATGCACACGGGAATGGAGAGATGCCTCCACCAGCCAAGCGATGAGCTTAGGTTCCTCAACCGAGTATTGCTCCCCTTGGGCATAGACGCCTTTGTCCCCGGTCTCGTTCAAAACTCCCCAATCAATGAATGATCGAAGCACACGCCGGGTAGCCCGCGACGCGGCTTCGCGCTCTCCGTATTGCTCCTTGACCCGTCGCTGAATATGGGCTGCCGCGGCTGTGCCCTGTAGGCGCAGAAGCCTGCCAGTATCAGCGGCGATGGCACCCCAAAACGAATAGACTGCCAAGATCATGCCCCAGTGAAGAATGATGCGTTCTTTACGAGGTAGCCCCTGGAGGATATCCAAGCCCTCGTCTCGCAGCGTTTCTAATTCACCCGGTACGGTCAACCAAGTCTTCAACAGGATGGTGATCACTTTCTCTCTGCTGCCTCTGACGGCCTGACCGCCCACTGAGATCTTATCTTCTAGCAGAGCTTGCAGAGCGTCGTTGATGGCCGGCTTTTCGCTTCCAGCCAGTATCATATTGGCTGTCTGCTCAAACCACTCAAGCCGGATGCGTTGACTGAAGCCAATCTGGGCTTTCCGGCCGTTCACGGGTCCCTCCTGTCGATCTGTACAAGAGGGACGATGAGTTCTTCAAGCGATGCGCCACCATGCCCGACAAGGCGTTCGCCCTCACGGACGAATGCAGAACGGCTAGGAGCCAGTAGAGATAGGTAGCCTTCCGGCAGCCCAACCGGAGGCCATTCCAAGGCGTCAAGGAATTGCTCTTTGACTCGGCTCCGCAGCACTGAATCGGAGTACACTCGCGCCCGCTCACCGCGCCGGTCTGCAACCACCCCTTCGGTGGGTTGCCCGCATCCGGCGGCTTCAATGTTTCCATGATCCGACGATAGGTGGACGCAGAATCCATTATCTAGCAATAGGTCAATGAGGTTGGCCATAAACGGCTGCTGGACCCATTGCCGAACCTGATTGTGCATTCCGGCGGCCCCAAGTTCCATGCCGTGCATGATTCTATCTACCTTGTCAACAACCAAACCGACGACGCGCATTCGCGGCCAAGCAATCATCTCCTCTACGCGATCCAATGCACCGTCCCCAAGCCCTTTGGCATATCCGACCTCTTGCTGTGTCAGCCCTTGGTCCACCCAAAATTGGGTCCATAAGGCTGGCTCCCTGTTGGTGGTGTCAATACTGTTTGGAAAGTAGCTAGGTAGCTTGCCGGCAAAGGCTGCCTGACGCGAAACCGAGGTGATAGTGGGTATCCAAGCGAACACCGCGTACTCGCGGAAACGGTATTCGGGGCGTTGCTTGGCAAGCTCCTTGCGGGTGACGACCCACTGATCTAGCGAAAGACCATCTACAAGAACGAACGCTACCTTGTGTTCCTTGGCATCATTGACATGTCTAGCAAGGAAACGGGGAATGTGGTGCAGCATGACCGGTGGAACTGGCGGCAAGCTGCTCAATCCCGCATAGCGGTTTACCAGCCAAGGCACAAGTGCATCGTCAATTCGTGCTTGCAGCATCTCTATCTCTTGCCGTACAGACTCTGACAGCATCGCCTCCGATTCCAGCGCCAAGGGCACCAGTTCGGCCCACGTCTTGGCAAAGTGAAACCAATCGTCGTGTCGTGCATCCTCTTGCGGAATAATGGAGGCCAAAGTGCAGAGAAGGCCATCTATGCGGTGCTCTCGGTCCGCCTGCTCATCCCTTCGGATGCCAATAACGAGCCAAGGCTTTGACAGTGAATCGGCCTGTTCGTATGGAACGGCTTCGAGCAGTCCTTCGAGAAACAGGTTGTCGATATAAATACGGATATCGTCGTGATCGAATGGCAAATCCGTAGGGCCGGAAAACTCCAAAGCATAAGGTTTTGTGCGCTCCCGAATGCCGAGATTTTCTTCGCTCACTGCCCGATCGAGAAAAAGGGGCCAGCGTTCCTGGAGAAAAGCGAAAAACGCCTGCCGATCTGAAACGATCGTTTCGAGAGGCCAGTCTGCAAATCCATGCTGCTGGCGGATCAACTGGATAAATCGCTCGTCCAACAAAGACGGAATTCGCTGTCCTCGGTAATGGCGGCGCAGTAGTACGCGCAACAAATCGGCTGGCTCTCTGATGCGTTCAGGCGCGATATCGAAGACATGCCGCAGGACAAATTTTATGGTCGCGTTGTCTCCCAGCACATTGGGCACATACTGCTCTTGGGCATCGTCCAGCGCGTCCAAATCTCGCCGGTCCAAGGCCGCCACAACCGGATAGCTCAGATTGGGGAAAATCTCGCCTAAGCTGAATGATAGCTGACGACCCGCTTGGAGCAGGTCGTATGGCAAGCAGTTGAGGTCGCGGGCCTCGGCGTGCAGTACGACCACCAGGTCTGTCTGCTCGCCTCGCTCCCAGCGGGAACGGAACTTGGTCTCGTAGGCATACCGAAAGGCGATGTGATCCTCAAACGGAATTAGTTCAAATCCTCGCTCACGAATGCCCGCAAAAATGCCCTCTTCCAAAAGTAGCCCGTCTGGGTCGGCGACCAGGGTCAGACGGGCTACGTTGGGCGTGAATTTGCGGAGGATCTGGCTGCGCCAGTTACTCATGGGAACCTTTTTCAACCCGGATGACGAGAAGGGGCGTCATAGCGGTGCGGTTTGGTCTGGACATTCGTAGATCATTTGCCCTCCCCCACTAAATGCCTCGTTCCGCCTCCCACTCGGCTAGTTGGATACGTTCCTGTTCAGCACATTCGATAATTTGGCGAGCGATTCGCAGGGCTTCTGTACGCGAGATTGGCTTTCCTATCACCTTCTCAAAAACTAGAGCGACCCGTCTCCGCCTGTCCCAAGGCCAGTAGTCGGGAGTATAGGTAGTCCCTAATTATCTGCTTGTTCCTCCGAACGGGTGACCGCTTGGTCGTACCACATTAGGAGCTTAGAATCCTCCTGGAGAACCGTCTCCGGGATTTTCTCAGCGACAGCTTTTATAGTGGCATAGTCGCGCTCCTGCCATGCCTTTTTGAATCCGGCCCGAACGGCCTCAAGGCGAAACACCTTCAGGCGTTTCTGTTTGGATTCCCGGTACTCTTCAAATTCTCGTATTAGAGTTTGTTCGCGCAGCTTCTCTAGGTCATTGGCCTTGTTCGGATCGGGTACATACCAGCGATCTTTAGCTCTGGCCCTGAGTAATGGATTGTCCTTGGCTAAGTTGCGGAGTTCCCTGAAATTCGACGAAAGGTAGCTGTGAATCTGGCTGGGCACTTCGCCCTTGCCATCGTAGCGCAGGAGGTTTTCTCCAAGCAGTACGGAAAGCTCTAGAGCCTTTTCATGCTTCTGCCAGCCCCCGATTTCCTTCAGAAACTGCGGATGGATGTCTTGGAAGGTCTGAGGCTTTTTGGTAAGCTGCTGCTTGAGCCACTGGATGGCCGATGCTTCGTCAGAAACGAAAAGTTGAAGCTGGAGAACCTCCTTGACCGTCATTCGTTTCTTATCGTACTCGGCAGCTTGGTTGGACAGGAAATACATGCCTTCGCGTGAAGGGAAACGCTGCTCTAGGCCGGCGTAGAACTCGGCGGCGGACAAGGGAACCGTCACCTTGCGCTGGATGTGAAAGGCCACCATGCGGTCGAACAGCAGGAAGTGCTGACGCTCGGCAATTACCTCAGCCTGACCATCTTTGGAAACGAACACCGGGAGCTGCTTCAGGTGTGTGCGGACAAAGTCCCAGACGCCGTCTTCCGTCCCGGCTCTTAGTCTGAAACTATTCTCAAGACCGTCGTTAGGCTTGTAGACGGAGATGACGAGGTCTTGTTTAACTGATCCAACCGCGACGACTTGATTGAAGGAATCCTGCTTCTTATCGAGAACACGTACGTCTGCGACAACAAAGCCTGAAAATTGCAGGGCTTCTTGGATGGCCGTCCAAACGCTATTGCGTGAATTATGAAAAACCACAGTCATCCAGCGCCCCGGTTTAAGAACGCGACAATACTCTGTAAAGCATAGGCGCATGAGATTCTTGTATTCGGAAAGCCCTTTCTTTTGGTACGGACTGACAATGGCTTCTGGCTCCATGTTAGTGAAGCATTTATGGAAGGCCTCTACGATGAAGTTCAGTTCTGCGTATGCCAAATTGTCCCCAAAAGGAGGATCAGTAAAAATGTAGTCGATCGAGTCATCGGAAACTCCGAGAGATGCGGCGTTGCCCGTCGCCACAATGCATCCATTCTCATCATGCTTTGAGAAGTCTTTAAACGCACTTATCAGTCGAGAGAGCTTGTTTCCCAGATTGTATTGTGGAGAGACTTCAGCGATCTGTGACGCCACGTAGTAGACTCCAGACAACTGGCGGTTCACTTGCGAGAAGTGGGAGGGGCCATAGCGATTGAGCACCGACATACCCCAGATAGCTTGCTCTACAAAGTAGAGAAGCATATGCCGAATTCGAGTATCGGGATATGCTGATGCCTTCTCCCAAAGAGGGCTCAAAGCGTGCGAAGCCCGAGAAAGAAATAAATGATGGATATTCGAGAAGGATGCGGTACCAGCACGCCATTTGTCGCCCCAACACTCCACGGTGGTTGGCGCACGCATCATCCGATCTGTGGGCAAATGTGCCGGTAACGGAAGAGATTGGATTCTTTCAAGGACTTTCAGATCCTGATTATCCGGGGCCTTCTCGTAACGCAGCTCTCCTACTTTATACGAAATCAGCGATGGCCTACGTTGTGGTGCCTGAATGGCCTTGTCCAATATTGGATCGAACCGAGTTTCGAAGCTCCGTTCAAGTCGCTTCTTGGTGAGCTCACTACTGCAATGTGGACAGGGAAAGCTGTCTTTAACTCGCTTGGTTTCATTGTCCAGAGCTTCATTAAGGAAAACGATTTCCCTTGAGCAGTCCGGACAGGCAAAAACTTCGCTCCAGACGGTATATTCGATGCGGCCTTTGGTCTTTCCATCGGTATGGAAGGTCTCATACATCCAGCCAATTTCGCGTCCGACTTCATCGAGAATATGCTTGCCGGCCCTGGCGAACTCCCGAACATCGAACGGCAGGTTGTAGTTAGCAGCAATGAAGGTGGCGGCAGGAGACAGGTCGTTCAGGATGATGCGGCGGGATCCCCAGATGGGCTTAGTCCGGCCCTGTTTTTCAAAGTGTGCCTCAACGTCTTTCTTATAATTTTCTGGCGCAGAAGCACACCATTGAGCAGCAATACCGGTCATCCCTGAACCACAGAACCCATCCAGCACCACATCCCCTGGTTCGGTGTAGTGAAGGATAGACGGTACAACAGCCAGATGTGGCACCTTTGTGTGGTACGTGTGCGCGTTATAAATCGGGTCGTTCTTCCCCTCGCTCACATCCGAAGCAAACGGCTCCCGGTGGTAGTCGTCGGTCGCCGGGTCATACGGCTTCCCATAGTGCTCGATGAAATCCTCGATAAAAGGATTCGGGCAGGCGGTATAATACGGCGGATCGGACAGGGCCAAGATGTCCTCGTCCTCGCCAATCGGGAACCCCTCAATCTTGCGAAACTCCGGATCCTTGAGCTTCTCTCGCAGCTTCTCTAGGAAATACTCCCGGCGCTGCTCGTCATTTTCAAAGGTCATGCCCAGACATTCCACCGGCCCCTGAGACTTGGCGGTGTGGACTTCCGCGAACAGCGATGAATGGTCGTCGTGCTTAGCCATCTTTGTCCTCACTGCGGTCATCTTCTCCCGACATGCGCCGTGCCTTTAGTTCGACGCCCGCTTCTGTAATGACATACTGCTGGTTCGACGCCCGAGGCTTCGCCGGGTTGGTCATTGCCACAATCCCGGACTTAATCAGCGGATTGAGGTGATGTTCCTTGAAATAACCCCGGTTAGTCACGCCAAGGGCTTCCAGAATATCGGCCAGACGACGGGGTACATCGCATAAGTATATGATTTTCCAGTGAATTGCAGACAATTCTGTCAAAGGAGGAACTTGTGCAGTGGACAAGTCGGGCGGCTTGGGCTGAACTTGTGCAGTGGACAAGTCCTCTTGGTCAGTTTGGCGAAACCGATCCTCCAGATGCTCAGCCAAGGCGTACTTTCTGCCAGCTTCGATAGATTTGAAGAGCACTTTTGTGACCAAGGCGTCGGCCAACTCCACGGCATCCGGTCCTGCAAGACCCGTTACAGCCTTGATCTGCGAAAGCGTGGTTATCTTTTCCCGGCAGCCAAATGCAAATACCCTTGACTGTTCGTCGGTCAGTGGTACGCCGAGGTTTGCCTGAAAAAGAATCTGCTGCTCCGACAAAAGTTCTTCTCTTTTTAAAATAAGCTCAAAGCACTTGTGCCTCTTGATGTTGGCGATAGTAGGCGGAACGTAGCCTAATTGCTGCCAGTTGCGAAAGACATCGCGCAGTCCCCATCCGGCATTCTCGCTCAGCCCGATGCGCCGAAAAGCGGTTACGATTCGGGGATTGCGGACCTCCTTTTCGCCGGGTTCAAGTAGATCAGCATCCGTGGCGAAGGCATCGCCGGGGTTCCAGAAAACGGTCTGGTCGGTATAGTGGCGGATACTCGCCTTACGCGAATGATCGGAGTAATCTTGGTGGATGAGAAGGTTGACCATTGATTCGCGGAAGGCGCGATAGTCTGACGGCGCATCATCTCGCCGCAGAGATGTGGGATCAACTCGGAACGGCGTTTCCGCGAACCTCTGGTACCAATCGACAAGGGACTGCCAAGTGCGGATGAGATTTTCGTCGAGTACAAGTCGATCATTCCAGCGTTCACCCGCATCGGCCCTGTCGCGAGCCAATGCAAATCGCTGGCAATCCACCACAGGGCGCGGCAAGAGTTGCCGGAAAGCGGCATTGGTGCCGAATAAAAGAATCGCTGCGCGCGATGGAGATACCTGACCGTGTTGCTCAACAAGTAAGCCCATCTCGTTGAGGAAGTCCGCGTCGGATAGCATTGCATAGGGTCGGTTCCCTGACCGTCCTTCATAGATCCCCCGGTACCACTTAATGCTCTCCAAGTCGAGTGCCGTACTCAAGTCAAGATCGACGAATTGGCCGTCATATCGTTCCGCCGCCGCATCCATGAGAAATCGATTTCGCTCGTTGTCCGAGCAGCGAATGTCGCTTCCTCCGCTGCGAACGAACGAGCGGCGAATGTCCCCATTCAAAAAGACGGGCTTGTGTGCACGATGCACTTCGGGCACGTAGAAGATAAGCAGATCCGAGTCGTCGTACTTGTGCAGTCCCTCCCTAACATCCACCACCACGCTTATCTTGTCGGGCTGCCGCAACACAGTCAGGAACTCGTTCTGAACCTTATCGACATCGAGAACGCCAACTACCTCCATGTCCTGCCCACTTTTCTTAACGCCGAATACAAGATGACCGCCCTCGGTGTTTGCAAAAGCAGATACCGTCTCATAGGCATTTCGCGGCACAGCACGGCGCGCTTCCTTGAACTCGACATCGCGCCATTCATGCGCGTTGAGCAGTTCTACCAGTTCGTCCTGCGTCATGTATTCACTCCAGTACGATCCTTACTTTGCTAGAATCCTTACCTCTAGTGAGTTCGTCTAGGTAGTACTCAAACCGCTTCTTCATTTCCGCCGGCGTTGCTGGCGAACCGCCGGAGAGCAGGGCGTCCCGCAAGTTATCGGTCTTAACCGGAACCTTCTGGAGCCCGGAGAATACCTCGCTCAAGGCGTGGATGAAGGCGTGGTCGAACTCGTCCGGCAGGGCCTGCTTCTCGATGAAGCCGTTCACTAGTTCCTTGGGTTCGGGCTTGAGCAGGTCTAGGTTGGCCTCAGCCAAGTTGGTCAGTAGCGTCTGGGTCCAGCTAGCCAGCAGCGTATCCAGTTCGTCGTCCAAATCGTCCAGCACCGTTTTCACAGGCTCGGGACCGGGCTCCATACTTGGCTTGAAGCCACAATGCGGACAGACAGGCGCGGCGTCCATCTCTTGTTCTATGAGAGCAAAGCAACTCTCCAATCCGGCTAGTCGATCTTGAAAGTCGGTAAGGTGCTGGCGCGGCATCAATTCAATGGTGGATAGCTTCTGCAGTACCTTGAGCCGCTCGTCGTTCATCAGTTCGATCTTGCGCTTGTCGTCGTTTACGCCCAACCGCGCCTTAGCGTGTAGCCCCAAGTATATCTGTAGATATTCTGTCTTGAGGTCAGCCAGTTTGCGCTGGACCTGCTGGCGAAAGTCTGCGCCGCGCTGGGCCGGATCGCCGAGTTGAGCAAGGGCCTGGTCACGCACCTCTTTCGTCTTGTTCACCCACTCGTGTTCCGCAGGCAGTACCTTATCGGCGGTGGAGAGAAAGGACGCAGTAGTGCCGAGATCGGCCATTAGTCCTTGGAGGGATTCGATTTCAGCCAGGGAATTGAGTCCCTCCTGATGCGATGCGACCTCCTGTGCGTCGTAGCGGAAATTCTTGAGTCTGCCGGGCGAGGTATAGACTTGGAGCGTTTCTAAGAAGGTTTTGGTCTCATCAAGTTGGGTGCGGAATTTTTGAGCTTCTTCCTCGGTCCACAGGTTCCGGTCCCAAAAAATCAGACCGCGTTGCAGGCTCTGCTGCAAGAGCACCAGCTTTTCCACTGATTCGGAAACGGCTTTCTGCAACTGTCGGACCGGCTCTTCTTCGTTCTGGGTGACCAGCTGCGCCAAGCCGGGCGTGAGACCAAGTAGTTCAAACAGGACCTTGAGGCCCGGCAGATTCCAGTTTTTAGGCCGTTCAATGTGCTTAAACTCCGCGAGTTCGTCCACACCAGTCCCTACCAATTGCGGCAGGCCGGTGGCGTCGAACTTCTTACCCGGAATGGAGAGAACAAGATCGCCGGAATAGACCAGCGCGGCGAGGACGACAGCAACCCATTCAGGCTCTAGGCGCTGACGATCTTTGTCCATGTACTCCACCCCCTTGTCGTCCTGAATCAATTCGGAGCGATTGACCACTTGGCCGTGGCCCTTCTTTTCGAGCAGTCCGAGGATGTATTTGGCGTACTTGGAGTTGTCAGGACTGAGACGTTCGCCGTCGAGCAGTTGTAGAGCATCCAGTACTGCTGTCGCCTGTTTAGTGCGGCTTTGGCCGGCGACGGCCCTCAGTGCGTCTTGGGCAACTTGGTCCCGGTTGGCTCCGGTGACGAGCACCGAGAAGGAGGGATATTCAGGGGCCTGATCCTCAAAGTGTGCTTCCAGACAAATGCTGGCGATAGTGTTGACCAAGTCGCGGAAGTTGACGCGCTCATGGGAGCCGATGCCAGACAGTTCCCGGATCGATCGGCCCTTGGCCCATTCGAGAAGCGACTTGGTGCGTCCCTGATAGGTGACCTCAAAAGCATCGGCCATGTACTTTTGTAGCCACTGCACCAAATCCCGCAGAAAATGGGACGACTTAGACTCGTAAATGGACTTGGCGTGTCCCGATGAAGTGGAAGCTAAGTCCAAGGACGCGGCGTAACTCCCGAGTGCCGTGCGGAATTCGCTGTCCACGTTGGAGTTGGCGAGCCGCAAGAACAACTCGTCGGGGTTCTTTTGATCCTTGAAATACGGCGCATCAAAGGGCTGAATAAAATAGAGGTAAAAGTCCCGGGGTGGGATGGCGGTGGAGCGTTCATTGGGCGCACTAAAAAAAAGATACCCCTGCCGAGCTACCTTCCGCTCCAGCCACTCCAACTCGTGCTGCCAGATCTGGTAGCCAGTGACGTAGGTCTGGTCCGTACACTCCATGACCCGTCTCAGGGCCTCGTAGTAGTAGCGGTCTAGCTGAGAGACATCGAGGCTCTCGGCACGCTTCTCGATCAGCGCATCAAAATCGTCGGTCTTCTTCAGGTCGAGATAGAACTGTCGATTATCCGAGTTCGATGAAATGAATTGACCGTTGACCGTCTTGTGAATTTCCCGGAGGACGGTCTCCACCTGAGAGAGCAGATCGTCGGCCGGATCGCCGCCCAACTCCTCGATACCCGGTTGATACAGACAAAGCCCGTCCCGCAACTCCCCGGCCGTTGCGCCTAAGGTGGTGTAGATGCCGCCGGTGGTAAGCCGGTGTACCGAAAGGGCATGAACAAGCCGCAGCGCCATGGACTTATAGGCTGGTCGCGTGAACGCCTGCTGAATGCGGGACTCCAGCACTTGGCTACAGTCGATGACCGCCCTGATGTCCGGTACGGCGCGAAACGAGGGGTTCTCGCGGAGGTTGGTCCAGTAGGTGTCGTAGGCAATAAGCCCGGGATGGTCGTCCGGCATGTCGCGGTTGAGCATTTTCTTCATGGCCAGAGAGAGTGTCTTCAATACCTCGCGCTTCTCCACGGCGGTTATCCGCTCAAAGGTGTCTATATAATCGGGATGCACCGGAAAGAGGCGGACGAATTCATCCATGCGCTCGTTCATCTGGCCATAGAATTTGCCGAAAGGAGTAAGGTACTCGCGTATTTTGACCTGTTGCTCAACTGTTTTCTTGAGCAACCGCTCCGCTACCACGAACTTGACGTCTCTGCGGGCGATGAGTATTTGCTCGAACCGATCCTTGACGCGGCGGATGTCAGCGGCCACAAAAGAAAAGCGGGGACTATCGAAAATGGCTTCTTGGACGCCGGCCATGAAGCGAAAGCGCAAGTCTTTACAGACCTCGCCGATTTCACGGAGGCAATTCAGATCCAAGATGAGCTCTTGGTCCCTGCGGGTGCGAAGATAGTCGAGCAGTTCGTCCACCACGAGGAGCAGACCGTGGTCTGGAAATTCCTGGTGGAACGCGCTCATCATCTCTTCAAAGGAGGGTTTATTGCCGACTACCTGATCGGCGGCGGGGAAGTTATAACGTACTCCCAGCGCATCAAGCTGCTCTTCCAGCTCCGCCACGAGGATGTCTCGCAAGGACATGGTCGTGGCTCCGATCTCGGTACGGACCACCTTGAACCGGCCACCGATTTTTCCGGCAACAGCCGCCACAGCGGCGTTGTTGAGGCTGGAAGCAAGGTCGGGATTCTCCGCCAGCGCAGAGACCACCGACATGAGATGGGATTTACCTGTGCCGTAGTTGCCCACCACCAGAAGCCCCTTGTTGTCGGTGGGCTGGTCGAATTGCAACTGGGGAAAAACCAAGCCTGTCAGCTTTTCCGCCATCTCCTCGGATATGACGTAAGCCCCGACAAGCCGCCGGGCCACAGCGGCTTCGTCGGCATCCCGCAACTGGACTACAGACTCAATAGGTTCAAACTGAATCAGCTCCCCGTACTTCATTGCGCCTGCTCTCTTGCAGTGAAGTTTGTTGGTTTCATGCCGTCATCTCTGGACTTATTACTAGAAAATCACGCATCGGATAGCGTCTGTACTCCAAGTGCCCCGGAGCGGCATAGGTCAAATGATCTTCAACGATGGTGCCGTTCCATGCGGCCACCACGGTCTTATTGCGAGAAAGGCCCTGGAGTAGCCGGAGCGGATCCTGCTGCAAGTTAATGTCAAATATGACTTCGATGTTGTCGAGTAGGATAGTCTCAGCGCCACTATTGCTGACAATCTCTTGCAGAAGACGCGGTAGCTGCAAGACTCGCTGGCGCTCGGTCAACTCCAGCATCCGTCGCGAAAGATCGAGGTTGACATTCACCAAGGGCGCACCAGTGCGATTCTGCACATCCTGCAACGCAGTGGTCTTGCCTGTACCTGTCGGTGCGACGACCAACACCAGCCGATTATAAAGGCCAGCGGCCGGTCTGACCTTTCGCAGAATCTGATCGGCAAGAGAGTCCGCCATCCCCTTTCTCCTTTCGTCCCTTTGTTGGAGGTTTCTCCTACGGGCAAATGCGTCGCTATTTGAGTCAGACTCTCTTTGGGCCAGAGGCCGGCGCAGCCGAAGGGGTCGCGTACTTACCTCGCTAGTGAATCCACCCGACGATCTCTTCCACCCCCATCCCCTCAGCCTCAACCACGAGTTGCGCCCCCTTACCGGCCGCTCGATAGCATCGCCTGGCGACGCGCTCTGGGAAGTGATCTCCAGCCCCATGCACCAACAGCCGCCCCGGCGCACACAACGCCAGTGCCGTCCGCACATCGCCCAAGGCGCGAATCCCCGGCGCAAAAAGTGTTCCGCTCCACGCGTCGTCCTCGCCCAGATCGCAGCCGCCCCAGTCCACTACGGTGCTACCAACACCCCCAGTCAGTGCCCGCGCAAACAAACACCAGATGCCAGCCTCCCCCTCGCCGACGAGGTGGCATTGGCCCACGCGCCAGTGCCGGTCCAGATAGGCCAAGCCCGTGAGGATGTCCTGCACCCGGCAAGCCAGCGTCGCCTGATTGTACGTATAGTACAGGTCGTCCCCTACCCACTCGGCCCCATCAGTCATAAAGGGAGCGACGACCAGCACGGCCCCACCCGCCTGCAACAAGCCCTGCGCCAGCGCACCCGGCTCGCCACCACCCCAATGTGCATCGGCAATCAGCGTTGCCGACACCTTATCTTGCGGCCCACGCGGCAAAAAAAATGCCGCCCGCACCCGCTCCCCACAGCCCATGCGCCCCAACACCAGCTCCTCGGCCACATAGCTTTCCTCGCGCCGAAATCCCAAGCTCTCGACCGCTGCTTGAGGCGCGGCCTCCACCCCGAGCAGACTCGCCAGCGCCGGGCGCGTCTCGCTAGGAGCGGCTAACTGCGCGGCTAACCGCTGCTCGCTGCGGGCGATCACCGCAGCAAAGATCCCCGGCGCGTCAAGCGCATGGGCCGGTTTTTGACGCCCACTGAATACCAGCAAATCCTCGTCTTGCTCGACGGTAAACAGCTGTTCGGCTACCTCCCCTTGCCCGCCGAGCAGGTGGCCCTTAAAAAACGCGTATACTGCTTCGCGGCTCGGCTGGTTGTAATTGTGCGGGGCGTCTATCTGGACGTGGCTCACTTTATTTCGGTTTGGCGCCCCATAGAGGCCGTAGATCGCCTGCACCGCCGGGAACTCAACCTCCGGCGTGTTCGCCGTCCAGTCGCCGCTACACGACACCAGCAACAAGGGCCGCGGTGCCATGCAGCTGGCGATTTCCACATTGTTGATGTCCAGCCGCAAGTGCCCCTGATTCTCACAGCGACAGCCGCCCTGCATAAAGGCCGAGACCATGTTGACCGGAGCCGCCGCTTTGATCCGCTCGTCAACCGCCATCAGCAAAAAGGTCTGCGTCCCCCCGCCGGACGCGCCCGTGCAGCCTATGCGCTCGGCATCTACATCCGCCAGCGCGGCGAGGAAGTCGATCACTCGAATGCTGTTCCACAGTTGCAAGCTCAGCGCACCGATTCCCCACAGGGCCTCGCGCCGCCCGCCAATCTCCCGATGCACGAGTTGGTCGCTGTCGTTGTACCCGACCATGTCGTAGGCAAAGGCCACCATGCCCTGCCGCGCAAAGTTGATGCAGCGCCCAGCAATCGACCCCAACTCGGTGTCTTCGAGACGCCCGCGCCCCCAGTGGCCGTGCGGGCAGGCAATCCCCGGGAAAGGCCCCGCATCCAGCGGCCGGTACAGATTGCCGCAGACAAAAAAGCCGGGCAGGCTCTCGAAAAAGACCTTTTCCACGGCATAGTCCTCCCGTTCAATCCGCCCAAAGACCTGCGCCTTGAGCGGCGTCTTTTCCGGCAGCGGCCACAATCCCGCGCAGACGAGAATGTGCCGGCGAATCGCCGCCGCTCGCTGTTCCCACTCGGCCCGCGTCCGATAGCGCCGCAAGGCCCACGGCGTATGGACGTTTTTGGCTGACCCCAGCCGCGCATCACTTATAACAGTCATACTTAGATCCTCCCTCAGAAATCGTCCCAATTACCATCGAACAGAGCCAATCTTGACATGCTTCTAGGATCGGGACACATTGGAATTAATCAATCTCAATCAAGGTCCATCACAGGAGCAAAAACAACATGGGCAAACAGGCGAAGTCTCGCAAACCTGTAGTACACCATATCCCCATCACCAAAGCACGTATAAACTTAGGTCAAGTCGTGCGCCGCGTTCACCTCAACCGCGAGTGCTTTGTCCTAGAGAAGGACGGCATCCCCGTAGCTGGCATCATGAACGTGGACGACATGGAAAATTGGCTCGAGCAACAGAGCCCGGGAATGGGTACGCAGATTGCCGAGGGCTATGCAGAGTACCAAAAAGGCGATACTACTTCGCTGGATGCGTTCATCACGGAGGTACGCCGGGAAAGCCCCGGCAAGCGAGCAAGCAAGTAACTGACGTTACGCCGTCGCTGGTTATCGTCGGCTCCTTACTGGCCTCCGGCGTCCTTCCCGCGCCAGAACAAGCCCAGACAGTACGGCGGGCGAGACGCCCGCGCACCCGGAAGTCCTTCCCGCGCAAGAATGTCACCCCGTGCCCGACACGGGGCGGGAGTCCAGCCTAACCGCACGGGCTGCAAACCGGCGGCTGTGGAGGCCGGCTTACCCAAGCCGGACAAACGCTGCGTAAAAGAGGTGTACTGACGGAAAACCGCATCCATTCTCAAGTGGGCTGTCGCGCCTGTTAGCACCGCAAAAAAGGTAGGTTTTCGTTGAGCTTCCCATACCGCACCTCACCCCTTAACTGCACCCGCCATCAAACCGGCCGTCAACCGCTTGCGCACCAGCAGGAACAGCAAGATCGTCGGTACGGTCGCCACCACTGCGGTGGCCATCAAATAATTCCACTCCACTACGTTGTTTTTTTCCCAAGCGTAGAGCGCCATAGTAATCGGCTGCATTTTCCGTTTGGAAATTAGCACTAGCGCAAAGATGAATTCGTTCCAAGTGCTGACAAAGGTGAAAATGGCCGTAGTCGTCAGTCCGGGAGCCGTTAGCGGCAGGGCGATTCTGAAGATCATCCCGGTCCGCGAGAGGCCGTCAATCATGGCGGCATCCTCCAATTCCTCGGGGATATTCTTGAAAAACCCTCGCAATATCCAGATGGAAAACGGCAGGGTAATCGCCGTATTCACCAAGATCAAGGCCGTGTATGTATCCAGTAGCTGCAGAGCTTTCATCATTTCGAATAAAGGAATGAGGACAATCACCGGCGAAAACATCTGCACCACTAGGATGCTCATGCCGAATAGGCCGCGCCCGCGAAATTTGATGCGCGCCATGGCATAGGCCGCCGGGGCCGCCACAAGGATGTTAAAAAACACCGCGGCCAAGGCGATGAACAGGCTGTTCAATAGGTGCCGCGCCATTGGAATGCGGACAAAAATATCTACGTAGTTGTGCCATACAAACGCGCGGGGAACCAGCGTCGCCGGCGACTGAAACACCTCCCCCATGGTCTTTAGCGAGGTGCCAGCGACGACCAACAGCGGCAAGAGGGTGAAGACTGCAACCCCCGCCATAAGCGCAGTGCGCAACAGCGCGACAGGCCGTGTAGAAACGGATCTCACGACTCAGCCTCTTCCTTATAGAAGAGACGCCACTGGAGGAAGCTGATGGCGACTAGCAGCAAGAAGGCCAAAAAGGCCAAGCTGCTGGCTTGGCCAAAGTTGAAGTAGCCAAAGGCGCGGCGAAAAATTTCCGTGACCATGATCTGGGTCTGGTTGGCCGGCCCACCCCCGGTGATCACGTAGATAAAGACAAAGCTGTTGAAGGACCAAATGAAACTGATCAGCAAAACCGCCAGCGCGACGGGACGGAGCAAGGGTACGGTGATATACCAAAACTTCTGCCATGCCGTAGTCCCGTCTATAATAGCAGCCTCGTACAGATGAATCGGAATGGACTGCAAGGCCGAGAGGAAGGCAAAGGTGGTGAACGGCAGGGCGGTCCACAGCCGGGCGAACAGGGCACCGCCAAACGCCGTAGAAGCACTCGTCAACCACTGCACGGGATGATCGACAATATGTAGCGACAGCAACAGCGCGTTGAGGTGCCCGTACTCGCCGTTGTACATCCACTTCCAGGCGATGGCCGCTACTACCAGCGGCGTGGCCCAAGCCACGATCAACGAACTGCGGATCAATTCGCAGATGATCGTACTGCGACTCAACAATACAGCAGCGGCCAAGCCCGCTCCCACATTCATCAATACGGCAAGCACCGTCCACCCGGCCGTGTTTTTGAGTACCAGCAGAAAGATATCGTCTCCGACGAGGCCCATATAGTTCTGCGCTCCCACAAAGACCTCCCCTTTGTAGGAAGTGTGGTAGAGGCTGGTCTTGAGGATTTCGACAATGGGAAATCCCATGAACAGCAACAGCCATAGGGCCGCTGGCGCAATATAGAAATAGGCCAGCCGACGTTTCTCTCTTTCCACGATAACTCCCTCAAGGCGTGGGCAGCGCCGGGTTTTCCAACTCTTTCAGCAAGCGACCGTACACCGTGTTGAGGGCCTCTGCCGGTGTTGCCGTACCCGCCAAAACCATCTGGATCGCCTCGCCCCATCCATCCTGGATTTTGGTCCATTCTGGATGTTTGGGCGTCAATTGCAGCAACGCTCTTTGCGCCTGATAATTCTGCATCGGGATCGACTGGTAGTACGGATCGTCGGCCACTTTTTTTGTCATGGGCACACCCCCTACTTCCATATCGATCAACCGGCGATTTTCCAAGCGTTGGATAAAACGCATGAATTCATAGCCTAGGTCTTTGTGCTGTGAAGTGGAAAACAGGCCAAAGACATCGACAATGAGCAGCATCTTCCGCTCCTCGCCGGCCGGGATCATCAAAGGCTCGCATTCAACGCCCGCATCGCGGCACAACTGGTCCTGCCACGGTCCGCTGAACAATAGCCCCACCTTGCCCGCGGCCATCTCAGCATAACATTCGTTGGCGTTCAAGTTCAGAATACCCGGCGGCATGACCTGGTCCAAAAGGTGCATGTCAGTCAGGAACTCGACATAGGCCCTAGCTTGGGGGCTGTTGATCGCCAGCTTGCCCTGCCGGTCGAAGAAGCGGGCCCCAAACCCCCACATCATGGCGATCTGGTCCTGCATCAGATGTTTTTGCCGACCGGCACCGATACAAAACCCATAGTGCTCGGGCGGCTGGTTGAGCGCATTCGCCAGCGCCCGGACCTCGTCCCACGTGGTCGGTGCCGCTGCCTCGCCTACCTCTTGCATCCAGTCCCGGCGCACGTACAGCGTCCGGTTGGCCCCCACTAGCGGCACCCCGTAGAGCTGTCCCTTGTACTCGCCGGCGCTCAGGGCGACGTCAATCCATGCTGCGCGCTCGTCAGCCGTCATAAAAGCATCGAGCGGCTCCAACACGCCTCGCTCGGCATATTCGGGGATCATTCCCATGAAGAGAAAACCCAGATCGGGCAGGTTGTCGCCCTGTATCATGGTATTGTAAAACGTCGGTCCTTGGTCATAGGAGACGTATTGCTGTTCAATGGTCACCCCGGGACGTTCCGCCTCAAACCCCGCTTTCCATATCCCGTACGTCTCCAGTTCGGGGCCCATCCAGACGATCTTCAAGACCACGTCCCCATCATCGGGCACGTCGGCGCAGCCGGACCAGATGGCACCAAGGACCAGCCACGCGAATAAGAAACGGCTCATAAACACCCTTTTTCTTTATAAATGGGGCACAACTTTTCGCCAGCAGTCAAAATAGGTAGCATACTAAGCACGCGACAGCAAATTGAACTTCCCAGCAAGACCCAAAGCCACTTGGAGGGTTTCCAATGAAGCGAAGTCTAACGGCATTCTTGGGGCTGGCTTTGTTAGCCCTTTGCCCGGCCCAAGCCCTTGAACGCCCGGACAAGGAGTTCGCCATCTTTCAGTTTCCCCCCACGATGATACCCCGCATTGATGGGCAGACCGACGACTGGGCGATCGTCCCCGAATCCTATGTAATTGGCACCGAAGAACTGGCGGAAACCGTCAAGGGCAAGGGCACCAACCACGATCTGGCAGATCTAGACGTCGCCGTGCGGGTGGGCTGGGTTAATGGCCTGAACCGGCTCTACTTCCTCTACGAAGCCCGCGACGACTACTGGAACATGTACTACCGTCGCGGGGATATTTTTGAAGTGGCCGTCGATGCGGACCGCTCGGGGGGTCCCAACATCAACAACCCCCAGTTGGACGAATGGGACAGCCACTTTGCCTTTAAAGGAGTACACGCGCAGAACTACCACATTTTCACGCCGCCTGGCCAGGGCCGCGACTGGGTTTTCGTCTGGGGCTGCCAGCCGTGGATCGGCCGGCTGCCCTATGCCAACCACGCGTATTCCTACGATTTTGCCGAAGGCGAGCCCGGCCGGCTAGTGCTCGAATTTTGGATCACCCCTTTTGACTACGCCCCCTATGAAGGCCCCGAGCGAGCGGTGGTGTCCAAGCTGGTGGAAAATGCCCTCATCGGCCTGTCGTGGGCCGTGCTCGACTACGACGAAAACAACCGCTCGTACGAGGGGTTTTGGAACCTCTCCCACCAGACCCGCATGGACTCAGACGCCTCTAATTTATGCGCCTTTCGGCTCATGCCGCTCGAAAGCCGCTTCCGCCAGTCGCTCGAAGCGCAGTGGGCATTCCAAGTAGTGGATATGGAACGCAGATTAGTGGCCTTCAAAGACCTCTCTTACGGCACCATCACCGCTTGGTCGTGGGATTTTGACGACGGCACCACCGCAACCGAACAACATCCCATCCACCAGTATCAACAAGCCGGCGAATACACGGTCGTGCTCACCGTACAGGGGCCAGCGGGCACGGCGCGCCGCGTCAAAGTGCGGCAAGTCGTGGTGCGGTAGGTGCCAAAGCTCAAATGTACCCAGTCGATCCATCCGGCCGCACCGGGCAGGTGCGCTGCCAGTGGACGTATTGGTCTTTGCCGACGGCGTCTTCGTCAACCTCAATGCCCAAGCCCGGTCGGTCGCGCAGTTCGAGGTAGCCGTCCTTGGGCAGATAGGGATCGTCCACCCAGTCCTTCCATTCGTTGCTCAAGGGCGAGATGTACTCTAGAATTTTGAAGTTGGGCGTGGCCGCAGCAAAATGCACGTTGACCGCAGTGGCCACCGGCCCCATGGGGTTGTGCGGCGCTACGCTGACGTAGTGGGCCTCGGCAATCGCGGCGATTTTGCGCATTTCGAGCAGGCCGCCGCACACGCATACATCCGGCTGGATGATGTCGGCGGCTTGCGCGGCCATCAGGTCGAGAAATTCCCAACGAGTGTAGAGGCACTCGCCCGTGGCCAAGGGGATCTGCATCTGCTGGCGCAGCCGCGCCCAAGCGGGAGTATGCTCGGGGCGCAAAGGCTCTTCGTAGAAGTAGGGGTCGTAGGGGGCCAGTGCATTGGCCAGTTGCAGGGCGCGGATCGGCTCGAAGATCTTGGCGTGGGGATCAAAGGCAAATTCAAAGTCTGCGGGTGCGTGCTGGCGAATCTCCTCAAAGTATTTAGCCGCCTCCGCGCAAATGCGCCCCCAGCGCTCGACCTCCGGGTTGAGGCGAAATGGACTGAGCTTGAAGGCCGTAAAACCCCATTCTTCGTTGAGGCGCAGCGCACTGTTGGCCGTTTCCTCGCCGTCGCGCCCCCCCGCACCCTGGTACACGCGCACCCGGTCGCGGCAGGCACCGCCCAGCAGCATGTACACCGGCAGACCGGCGGCTTTGCCAGAGATATCCCACAGCGCGTGGTCAACGGCCGAACTCACCGCTAGGCCGACGCCGCCGGGGGGAAAGCGGAATTGCTGAGTGAGTTTGAGCATGATGTACTCGATGCGGCGGGGATCTTCGCCCTTGATCATCTCAAAGATGTAGTCGGCAATAGGTTCTATCGACTGATCGGGGCCAATGGAATACGCCTCGCCCCAGCCGTGGATGCCCTCGTCGGTTTCAACCTTGAGCAGGCCTCGGTTGCGGCCGCTGAATAGCCCCATGAAGGTTTTGATGGCCGTGATTTTCATATAGGTGTCCTCCTCTTGAGGAAAAGTTGGTTGGGGGATAATTAGGCCCTATTTTTTTCGTTCTGGTAATGTTAAGGAGCAATGACATGACGGACAAAAAATCAGCCTTTTTGTTTATCGACGATGCGTTTATCGAAAATCTCGATCAGGTCGTAAAAGGGGTCGTCCCCGCCAAGAAGGTTTCGCAACAACCTCTGATCGAGAAGGATCAGGCCTGGGAAGAGGAATGGCTGATCGGCAGTTATATCAATGTCATGTACGACGACGATGAGAACATCTTCAAGATGTGGTACGGCGTGGGGCGAAAATTGAGCGAAGCGCGCGGCGACCAAGCGGACGGACTGGCCTACGCCGTTTCCCAAGACGGGATCCACTGGGAAAAACCCGTTCTCAACCTCTTCGAGGACGGCGGCAGCAAAGAGAATAACTTGGTCTTTCCATTTTTCAGGTGGGGAGCGGGGACCGGCGTCATGAAAGACCCCATTGAAACCGATCCGGCCAAGCGCTACAAGATGCTCTTTATGTTCCAGAGCGGCGACATGATATTCGCCGGCATTGTCCAGCCGGTCTGCGTGGCGTATTCGGCCGACGGAATCCATTGGGACGTCCCCCGACACTGGCTCAATCCAGTCATTCCACAAGGCTCGGATACCCATCTGGTCGCTTATTGGGATGCCAAAATCCACCGCTACGTCGTCTATCTGCGGGGTCGGCCCAACGTGCGCATCATTTGCATGGCCGAGAGCAGTGATTTTGAAAACTGGACCCCGCGCCAGATCATCGTCGCCCCCGATGAACTCGATCCCCCTCAGGACCACGAGTTTTACGGCATGAGTTCGCTGGCGTATCGCGACTTTCGCATCGGCTTCTTGTCTGTGTTTCACACGCTCTACGAGGGGTGGATCGCCCAGAACCAGATCGAGGATTGGATGCCGGAATGGATGAACCAGATGGACGTTCAGTTGACCTATTCGAGGGACGGCCGGATTTGGCATCGAGCAGGTAACCGCGAACCCATTCTGCTCTGCGGCCCCTCGGGCAGCTATGATTGTGGGTCTGTCTATCCCCCGCATGCCCCTTTTGTCCTAGGCGAGGAGATCTGGATATATCACGGCGGCTCAAACGAGCTGCACGGCGAGCCTCCGCGCGGCGGCGAGGAAACCCAGCGGGGAATCAATCTGGCGAAGATCGAAAAGGACCGACTCATCTGTTTGAAAACAGACGCCCAGGGAGTCGCGACCACGGTGCCCCTGAACATTGATCCCCACGCCTTGTGGATCAACGCCGACGCGAGCGACGGCTCACTACAAGTGGAACTGGTCGATCCATTTGACCGGGTCGTGCCGGGTTTTGGCCGCGACGACTGCATACCCTTCTCGGGCAATGAGACAGCATACCAGATACAATGGAAAGGCGACGGGCAAGGCGCGGCTGGGAGTAAGGCGGACGAGATCGAAGAGAAGATGGTCTCACAGATGCGAGGCGGGCTCAAGGTCAAAGTGTATCTGGACCGCGCCAAACTATTCGCTCTCTATGCTTCTTAGTCGACGCTGAGTTCCACGCTGCAAAGCCGCCCGCCCGCCAGACGGCACACCACGCCGTTGTGGCACGGCCACAAACCGCGAATCTCCGCTTCCAGCACCACAGAACCCACGCACCGGCCGTCTGCATCACAAGCCAGCAACGCTCCCTTTTCCATGGCTGCGGCAATGTACTGCCCTACCGGAGCGATGGCTCGCAGCCACTCGCCGACTTGGACGTGCCAGCGCAATTTTCCGCAGTAGCTAAAGGCGTAGAGCGTACCGAATTCACTGGCCGCGACCAAGCCGAAGGGAACGGCGATAAGCCCCACCACTTCGCCGACGATATTGACGTGCCAGACCTCGGCGCCATCCTGCGGTTTGACCGCGTAAATCCAGCCGTCTTGCGTACCGTAAATAATTTCGCGGACGCCGTCGCCATCGACGTCGACCAGTTGCAGATGAGTCAGGCCAATGCCGCGGCGCGGCGTGGTGGCATTGCCTTCAGACCCCACCTCTTCAAACGTGGTCCAGCGGAAGGACCCATCGCTATTGTGGACATTGAGCGGGGTGGAGTATTCAGTCCCGGCAATCACCTCGGCTCGGCCATCTCCGTCCGCATCCGCAGCGGCCAGCGCCGTAATCGCGTGGTAGCGCACCCACTCCGCCCATTCGAGTGTGCCATCGGCAGCAAAGGCGTTTATGTACCAGCCTGCGGTTGCGGCTAAGACACTCGTGCGGCCCCGACCCGCCAGATCGGCCACGGCGAGGCCGGAGACTCTCGACCCCCACCCCGAATTTTTCAAGGCCCGGCACCAGCGCGGCGCACCGCTGTGGCCTTCGAGTACAGCCAGTTGACCATCGTCCGTGCCCACCAGTGCTTCCACCCCCTCATCCGCGTCTATATCGGCCAAGAGCAAGGCACTAGCCGCCCGGTCCGAGCCTAGTGGGTGCGACCACAGCACCGCCCCGTCTGCGAGATCCAGTTGGACGACCTCCCCTTCCTCGGTGCCAGCGAGTAAAA
This sequence comes from Candidatus Latescibacterota bacterium, assembly GCA_007571365.1. Lineage (GTDB taxonomy): Bacteria > Latescibacterota > UBA2968 > UBA8231 > UBA8231. The sequence goes on along the minus strand of RKRN01000063.1, from coordinate 3,311 downwards.
TTTCATCGCGGACCGCTACGGCACTTATCTCGGTCGGGGCTAGGTCCCGGCTCCACTCAGTGGTCCAGCCACTCTGCGGCCGGCACCGCGCAAATTCCACCGCAGCCGGGGCAAGCTCTGGCACGACGGCGTTCATGGCGTCGCAGATGCGTTGCGCCATGGCACTCGCTCCCACGTCGAGCGTCACGAGTGCCCCGTCAAACACCTGCCAGTCCCCATGCTCGCCCTCGGCAAAACCCAGGCGTTCAACGCCCTGCAAGGTCAGGCGGTCGCCCTTTAGCGCGATTGCGAACATGGTGGCTTCAATGGCCAGTGCGCCCAAGCGGGTAGGGCCGACGCCCAAAAGGGTCGTCTCGGCCCGGTCGCGTACCTCAACGGTCCTTTCATTCAGGCGCACTATGCGGATGTCGGGATGCGGCGTCAGCAGATTGATATAGACGAGATTGTCCCCCGGCTGCATGGGGCCGGCGGCTTGCTGGTGCAGGACCTGGAGTACGTCTCCGGCGTGTGGATAGTTGGACCAGCGGCTTTTCTCGTGCAAGTCGGCGACGATCTCTTGGGCCGCCCCATCGGCATTGTCGATGTAGAAGCGTTGGCCCTTTTGGTGTAGACACACTCTAGAGCCTGTGAGTTCAGCTTCGCCCACCAGCCGCCACAGGCAGTAGCAGCGGTAGTCCCCGGCCGCGGTGCAGTGCAGTTGGTCCATCACCGCGAAATAGCGTCCCTTGCTCCAGAAGATATTGCGCCGCCAGTCAACCCCGTTGTACCCGGCAGCCTCGGTCTGCACCAAGCCAAAATCAGCCCTTTCGCTGCGGTAGTTCAGCGAGGCCAAAAGCGGCAGCAGCAGCCCATCGCCCGGCGACTTCAACGCGCCCACCCCATCGCGGATGACGGCAACTGAATTGTGAAATTTGGGCGCGGCCCGGATATAGTCGCCGTCCCCCAGCCAAGCGCGGTCGTTCCAAGTCAGCCGGACGATGGTATTGCTGTCCTCGTGCCCGTGGCAGAACGTGCCGCTCCCTTCGAGCAACAAGTACTCACTCATCGGGTCGAAGCCGCGCCGCAGCGAGAGCTTGTCAAAGTAGTCTTTTTGTCGCTCGGGCTGGTTATCGGCCGGCGCGTACGCACCCACCCAGTCCAGCGCTTTAGCTGGCAATTGCAGGGCGTATATGCCGAGGAGGTCGACTGGTTTTTCGGGGACGCAATCGGCGAGTGCCCAGCCATCTTCGCTCCATTCGACGCCGGCATAAAGCCCTCGCAACACGTGCATCAGCGTCGGTCTCTTGTGAGCCCCCAGCCAGTTGAGGATCCACAAGTGCTCGGGGTTGCGCGTATACCAAGTCGAAACCATCGGCGCCCACAAGCGGCCTTCCCATCCTTGGGATGGGGAAAACGGAGCGTATCCTGCAGTATCCCCGTGGTTGCTCTCGCTGCACATGTTGTCCGTAGTCACCACCGCTAGGGTACATAAATCGGCGATGTGGCCATTGTCGATGTACCTGTAGTCGTTCCTAAGCAACGCGTACGAGAGCGTCTCCTGCGGCACGAGCCACGCGTAGCCCACGCCGCCGTCGTCATTGGCTCTGTAGCAATCGCTCTGGCCGGCAAAAATCCGCTCGACCACCTCCGCCGTGGGCTCAAATTCGCGGATGCCGTAGCGCTTGCTCAGGTAGTTGTGCCCCACGGCCAAGTCCATGGCGATATAGGTAGTGTGGTTCTGGCGAATCTGGTCTGGGGGGTTGACTCTTTCCTCCATGTAAAACAAGCCGGCCAAATGGCGCAGCATCTCGCCCATCATGGTAGCCACCCCGCGGCGGTCGGCCTCGGTGTAGAGCGGGCTATCCTCGATCAGCTCCCAGAGGTGGATGAGGCTGTGGAAGTGGAAGAAGCAGTGGTAGGTCTCCGGGTAGTTGCGCCGCTGGGCCAGCCAAGGTTCCAACGAACCGGCGAAGATGGCCGGCACCGCACGGCCCCACACCGGGTGGTCGGTCAGATAGTAATACCAAGCGTAGCTCTCCACCTGACCGCCGCGAAAAGGCGTGGAGACCCAAGCACCTTGCCAAGTCTTGAGATCGTCCTGAATCATCTTATCCAGTTGCGCTTCCTTGGGAAACGGCGGCAGCGGGTGTGGGAACTGAGCGGCGTGTACGCGATGCAGATTCTCGGGACTGGTGCGGACCAAGTCCGCAAACACCGCCAAGGCCGCCCGTAGCCCTTCTGGGCTGCTCGCTCCGAGGACGATGCAGTTTTTGCCATAGCCGAAGGGATCTGAGATCGACTTGACAAAATAGCCATCCCCGCCGGGAAAAAAGGCATCGACAAAGCAGCAGCGAGCCGTATAGAGCCGCCGTAGCGCGGCATTGTTCGTCATATTGCCACAGGCGATCACTTGGGTACTGCCAAAGAGCGCGTCGGTGAAATCCCGCTGCGCGACAATATCGGGGCGCCGCCGCCCCACGGCGGCAATAGCACCTTGGAGTTGCACGACAGGCGCGGTGGCTTGAAAACCATCCGGCACCACCAAGACCGTATCTGCGGCGAGGTCGGTGGGAGGAAAGTGCCGGGAGTGGGCAAAGGCGAATGCTGTCATGTTGGCGAATAAACCTCCGTCGGGGTCGAGTGGAGCCGGTCCGTTTGCTTTTGCTCTAAGAAGCGGTCTGAAAATAGGTGCCGTCCCTTGTGTGCAAAAGACACCCAAGGGCTGCCGCGCCTAAAAACCCGCGCCCGTGAAGACAGGTGGTGCGATGAAGCCCGCTTGTCCTGCTTTCACAGGGTGAAGCCTATACCAATCAGACATAGCAATCTTGCATTTATATTTGAGCACTAGGCCGGGCCGGCAGGTGCCTGCCAACACAGGCGAAGGCGGGGCGGGCGAGACGCCCGCGCTCCCAGGGGGCTATTTTTGGATACTGGATGCAACATTAATTCATACGATTAGTACTAGAAACGACGTCGGCCCCTCCCGCGAGAGCGGAAGGCCCGTGGATTCAGGCAATAAACTTGACTGATGGGGCGGTGTCGCTGGTTATCTGCTGGCCCCGCCGTCATTCCCGTGTACGCGGAAATCTAGGGTAATGTGGATTAGGCGAGTGTTACAGTAAAACGCCCTCTTGGGTGCGCGGGCCTCTGGCCCGCAATAGATTCCCGCCCCGGGTCCCGGGTCCGGGCACGGGGGACGCTCTTGTGCGGGAAGGACCGCCTTGGGGCCGCTCGAAGCGACACCTAACGGGTAGGTGCGCGGGGTACGCACCAAAGCGGCCGCCCCATCACTTCAATACCAGCATCTTGCGCGTCGCCACCCAAGCGTCGTC
>RKRN01000153.1 GCA_007571365.1 Candidatus Latescibacterota bacterium | reverse complement strand
GCCTAAGCCTCAATGCAGCCCCGACCCTCGGCGGGCTCGCCGACGTCGGCCCCTTGCTCAAAAAGCACGGCCAAGTCCTCTGCGACCAAGGCGATACCACCGTAGCCATTATCGGCGAGTATGGCTACGCGACCGGCAACTTGTACAGCCAACCTGCGGCGCCTTGGCTCGAAGCACTCAAGGGCCGTCGGCTCTACTTTGCCGCTGGCAATCCCGGCGTCGAACGCGCGTACACGCTGGTGATTACCCCCGCCGGCGAAGTCCTGCACCTCAACCGCTTTCACGACACCCCGTGGGCACCGGTCGAGCCGCGCTGCACCCGCGACCTCATGGCCGCTATACAGCCCGGTTTGACCCTCGATCTCCACGAGCACGGGGGCGACTTCTTCTGGTTTTCGGCGCGGCACCAGCGCACGCCCAGCGACCAAGCGTGGGAAGAGCGCATGGCCAACGCCATGATCGCCGCGGTCGCGGCGTCGGGCGCCGCCCTGCCCCCGGCCGACTATTTGCCGCAATCGTTTTTTACCCGCGGACCGCACGGGGTTTTCTGGCTCAACGCGGCCCAGCGCGGCGAAGGGCTTAACCTCGCCGACTTCGCGGCCCATACCTACGGCCCTGCTTTCACCATTGAGACCGGCATGGCATTAGGCTTTACCGACCGGGTCCATGCCGCCAAGCTAGCGGCGCAAAAGGCCGTAGCGGTGTTTGCCGAGCGCCACGCCGGATGCCCGTCGGCCACGCCCTAAGCCGCTTTCGGCTGCGGGAATTCAACCGCAATGTCCGGCTGTTTTTTGCTTTTGGCACCTCCATCAACGCCGGCATGGCGCTCTTTTCCCTGCTGTACAACCTCTACTTACTGCGCCTGAGCTATCAAGAGGACTTCATCGGCCAAGTCGCCAGCATGGCCCCCTTGGCGACCGGGCTGTTGGCCCTGCCCACCGGCATCCTCAGCGACCGCCTCGGCCGCCGGCCCTTTCTCATCGCCTCGGGGCTGTTGCTGGCCATCTCCCAGGTGGGCCTTTGCTTGACTACATCGCCGGGCGCACTACTGGCGTTTTCGTTTGTCGGCGGCGTGGCCATGGCCTTCGTCTGGGTCAATCACGTGCCCTTCCTCTCAGATAACGCCCATCCGGCGCGGCGAGCCGAAGCCCTCGCCATCTGGTCGGCCCTGCAAATAGTCGTCCGCATGCTCTTGAGCCTAATCGGCGGCTTCATGCCCGGGGTTATGGGCTACTTTCTCGGCCTTTCCACCGAGGCCCCCGCGCCCTTCCGCTACGCGCTGTTTTTCGGCGCAGCGTGTTCGCTCCTCGCGGTCGTGCCGCTGTTGTACGCATCTGGCCCCGCCCGCCGCCAAAGAGCCGCCGCGCCAGCCCGGCTGCGCCCTGAGCGCGCGGACGAGGACCAACCCGCCGCTGCGCCGTGGCGCGTCTTTGCCGCTATTACCGCCTTAAGCGGCACCCGCGGCTTCTCCATGGGGCTGACGTACCCGTTTTTCAACGTGTTCTTCGAGGCCGAACTGGGGGTCGGTGCGGCTGCCATCGGCGCGATCTTTTTCCTCAGCCAACTCGCCGGGCTACCTGCGACCTTTGCCGCGCCAACGCTGGTGCGCCGCTTCGGCCCGACGCTGACCATTCTCCCGGCCCGCACTATGGGCGGCAGTGCCCTCGGAATCATGGGAGCCTTTATCAGCCTGCCCTTGGCCGTGCCCATGTTCCTGCTGGTGCGCATCGGCGAAGTCATCGACAACCCGTCCGACCAGCACTTTTCCACCCAAGTGCTGCCCCGGCGCTACTGGGCGCGCATCCAAGGGCTGCGGGTGTGCGGCTTCCAGCTTTTGAACTTTCTCGGTAGCCTCATCGGCGGCACCCTCATCCTCGACTATGGCTACGGGGCCGCATTTGGGCTGGCCTGTGCGTCGCGGATTGCCAGCGGCTTTACTATGGCGGCTTTTTTCGGATTGCGGCCCAAAGAAAGCTAGGGAAGTCAGTCCTATGAACTGCTGTTACGCATCCTTTGTCCTGCCGGTGAAAGCAGGCCGCGAGAAAGTCCCATGGACGGGCCGTCCCGCCCGGTGTCGGGCCCGGGGTGACGTTCTTACGCGGGAAGAACCCCGGGCGGCGCGGGCGGCCTGCCCCGGCGAAGGCCGGGGGCTGCATAACGTCAGCTATGAACATGGAGCACTAAAAATGAAAAAGACTTATGGGTTCAACGTCGCCTTGTTAATCGGAATGCTGGTGGCGGCGGCCAGCCGCGCTCAGGACTCTACGCACTGGGTGCAACTCGAAGAGTCCATTGCCCGCCTAGGCGGAGGATCGGGAGCATTGATCTATTCAGCCGATGGCACGCGGCTAGCGGTGAGTGCCCACGGCGGAATCTTGATTTACGACGTCCACACCAACACCGAAGTCGCGCTGATCCCGCAGAGCTATCCTCTCGAAGTGGCTTTCTCGCCGGATGGCTCTACCTTCGCCAGCAGCAGTTTCGACCAAGTGATCCGGCTGTGGGACGCGACTAGCGGACAACTCAAGGCCACCCTCAAAGGGCATCCGGCCTGGGTCGGTGCGTTGGCTTTTTCGCCCGATGGGGCCACCCTCGTCAGTGGGCATAATGAAGGCACAATCCGACTGTGGGATGCAGACAGCGAGCAGCTCCTAGCCACCCTCAAAGGGCATACGAGCTATGTCTATTTGTACCAGCTACAGGTCGGAGCCGTCGCCCAAATGCGCAAGATGGTAGTCGTAGAATAAGACAGCATAGAAGCACTGCGGCGGTGTTCCCCCCGGGTTAGGGGAACTGGTCCTTGGCTACTAACCACTAACCACTGCAAAGAGGTCCCCATGCGACATGCGTTCGCTCTTGCGTTGCTACTAAGCGGTCTGTCGTCGCACTCGCGGGCCACCGATGAGTTTCGCCTCGGCGGCGCGACCCCTTGGGCCGAGTGGACCGGTCAGAACAGGATGATCGACGACTTTACCGACCCGTCCACACTTCAGCCACGCGAACTCAAACCCGGCGAGAACGTACTCCCCCAATTAGGGCCTTGGTATCGCTGGCGAGCGCCCGGAGAGTCCACCTATCGCTTGGGCGACCTCCGCATCTGGCGCGGGATCAACTACCTCCGCCCACGCGCCGAGCCACGCGACTTTGTCGACGGCGACCTCGCGACCTTTTTCTCGGCGCACGATTACTACGACCCCAACGAGTTTTACACCATCGACCTCGGCGTACCTACGCCAGTAGATCGCTTTGCTTTCTATCCCCCCGAAGGCCGCGACGCGCTTACCCAAGAGCCGTATCGCCCCAACTTCGCCTTTGCCAAATACGAACTCTCCGCCAGCCTCGATCCGGTCGGCGTGGCCAGGGAAGAGGGCACTCACTACCGGCCCTTGGACATCCTGCTAGCCAGCGTCGATCTGAACACCGAGGCCGTCGTGAACATCGAGTTCCCCCTACAATACCTGCGCTTTTTGCGCGTCTATTTCTTCCCGGACAACGGCCGGTTCTACACCAAGTTCGCCTTGGCCGAGCTAGAGGTGTCCGGCCGGGGCTTTCCGCCGCAAGCCGTGTGGACATCGCAAGTGATCGACTTAGGACAAACAGTCAACATCGGGCGCGTGCGCTTTGGCGCCAGCCGGTGGCGGCGCGAAGGCGACCAAATCTCGGCCGCGCCCAACGCACCCACCTCCGCGCAAGTAGAAATCAAGACCGGCCTAGACCCCACGCCTACTGGCTATCACGGGTACGACGACATCGGCCAACTCGTGGAAGTAACGCAAAGTGCCTACGAACGGCTCAAGCAGCGCATCTGGCCCTGGGATCCGCCGGCCGTGGGCTGGCGCGGCCCTATCATCGACGACGCGGACCACTGGAGCTTTTGGTCGCCGCCGCTGCGCCATTCCGGCGCACTACCGCGCGTACCCAGCGGCCGCTACGTGCAGCTACGCCTGACTTTGGCGACTGCAACACTGTGGGAATTTACGCGCTTGGATTCGCTGGCGATTGAGTATTCTCCGCTGCTAGCTGAGCGGGTGGTGGGCGAGATTGCGGTGGCCAGCGACCCGCGCCCGCTCGGCCATATCGCCGAGGTGCTAGCCGGGCAAACGGTCGAGTTAATATGCGACCTGCGGGCCGAGTTCGCGGCCGCGCAAACTGGTTTTGACGCAGTGCGCCTGACCTTGCCCGGCGCGAGTGCCCTGCTCGGCTTGGAAATGGGCGATCCCTTGCAGCCGGTGGCAGCCGACAGCGTGGTCGCCGAACCCGAAGGCCTAGCGATTTACCTGCCCGAACCCATCCGCGACGGGGGCGTACAAACGCTGCGCTTGCGCTTGGAAACCGTCCTGTACACGGCTTCGGACGCGGTGCAAGCCGAGGTATTTGCGCGCACCGGGCAGAGCCTGCCGCAGCAAGTGGAAGGGGGCGATGCCAGCGACGCTTTGGGCACCAACCAACTGCGCATGGTCGCCAGCGGGCGGGCCTTGGATGCGGTGTTGGGAGCTATACAGGTGCAGCCGACCGCGTTCACCCCACAGGGCGACGGCATCAATGACCACGTAGTGATCCAGTACACCTTGTTCCGCTTGCTAGCCGCCGCCGAGGTGGAGTTGGCAATCTACGCGCTCAATGGCCGTTCGGCGTGGCGGCAAACCCTCGGCGCGCAGTTCAGCGGCCGCTATCAAGTACTATGGAATGGGCGCGACGCAAAAGAGCAACTCGTCGCGCCCGGGATTTACGTCGTACAGGTGCGCGCCAAAACGGACCAAGAGCAATGGGCGCAACAACGCAGCCTCGCCGTGGTCTACTAAAAAAGCCCCTGAGCAATCAGGGGCTTCTAGTGGTGGGCGATCCCAGACTCGAACTGGGGACATCCTGCTTGTAAGGCAGGCGCTCTGACCAACTGAGCTAACCGCCCGGCCTTTAAGCATAGGTATTCCAGCCCTTAGACGCAAAATAGTGATCAGGGCACTCCACCCCCGCTGCTAATCGGCGGTCCTGCTGTTGGCGGTGGCCTTGCGACAGTCGGCACCGAGTGGACGCCCCGTGCCCCGACACCGGGCGAGAGAGCAAGCGGCGCAACTAAGAATGCAAATCAGTATTACTCGCCGCTCGCCGCGACAATGCGTTCATACCGACCCATGGCCGCTCCGGCTTCGGCATGCAGCCCCTGTTGCCGGTAGGCCATAGCAAGCCCGTAATACGCATCGGCATAGTCCGGGCGAATCCGCAGGGCGCGTTGGTAGCGCTCCAGCGCCGCGGGCAGTTGGCCGTTGAGCAGTAGGGCACTTGCCAAATTGTTGTAGGCCAACGCGTACGCCGTGTCGAGGCGGACGGCCGCTTCGTACAACGCGATGGCTTCCTCAGTGTCTCCCAGGCGCAAATGCGCGTTGCCGAGATTGTTGTACGCCGGCGCGTAATCCGGCCGCACGGCCAAGCAGCTTCTCAGCGCTCCGATGGCCAGAGAAGGCATATTCAGTTTGGCGTAAATTCTCGCCAACGCGTACTGGGCCAGCGCGTTATCCGGCTCGCGCCGCAGGCGGTCTCTCAGTTGCGCTAGGTCGTCGGCATAAGGTGCCAGCTCTTCAAAACGGCCCAAGTAGTGTTGGGCTTCCTCTTTTCTTTTTTGTTTAACGTAGAGCGTGCCGAGCTTGAAATAGGGCCGCGCTCGCGCCGGATCCAAGGCGATGGCGCGCAGATAATGCGCCTCGGCGAGCGTTTCGGCCTCCCGACGCTCTTCGGCCAACCCCAACCCTACATGGGCTTGGGCCGCGCTTGGATCGAGCGCGAGGGCCGCGGCAAAAGCCGCTGTGGCTTCCGCTACTTGGCCAGCTTGCAGCAGGGCGTGGCCGAGCCCGCTGTGCGCCCGGGGCCAATCTGCTCGCAGCACTACGGCCCGCCTAAACGCCGCAATCCCTTCTCGGTACTCGCCGAGCCGCTCGGCGTAGATCTGGCCGAGCGCGTAAAACGCCAAACTGTATCCCGTATCAATGCGCGTAGCCTGCCGCAGGGCTGCAATCGCCTCGTAGTACGCCTTGAGCTTGATGTAAGCCAAAGCGAGATTGTACCAGGCCCCGGCATTGGCTGGATCGAGGGCCAACGCCTGTTGGTACAAATCGCGGCTGTGGGCGTATTCCTCTTGCTCTAGGGCCAAACTGGCTAAGCTGCACCAGGCTCCCACGTGCGCGTCGTCCAGCGCGAGGGCGTGGCGAAAGTGGCTTTCGGCCTGCTCGTACAGGCCCTGTTTGCCGGCGATATTGCCCAGCCCAACCCAAGCGTCCGCAGCCAACGGCGCGATGCGCAAGGCCGTGCGATAGTGATGCTCGGCCCCTTGCAAGTCGCGCGCTTGCAAGAGCAGATCGGCTAGCTGCCGATGGGCTTGGCTATCCTGTGGGTGCCGCTTCAACCACGCTTGGTAATCGGTCTTGGTCGTGGGCAGACGCTCGCAGGCGACCACTGTGGCCAGCGCAATCCCCAACAGAACGCGGCCCATCGCCTAGTCAGCGCAATCCGGCGAAGATCGTTACAAACGTCAGGAAATTGGTCTCATCGCCTTGTTGCAACGCTCGGCGCTGCCAGCGCACACCGATCTTGGTCGACAGGGCATAGCCCTGATACTCGGAACTGTTGGTGAACTGAGTGGCCAAGGTCAGGGTCGTGAAATCCTCGACAAAAGCCGGGGGCAGCGGGTCGGGTGCTGACTGTAGGTTGCGAAAGATCTCCCATTCGATACCCGACTCGGACACGAGCTGGCCGGGGATGAGCTCGTACGTCCCGATGAAGAAAAAAATCTCCGACAGCTCATGGCGTTGCAGCGCCAAAGGGTCCGTCGGGACTTGGCGGGTGTACTGCTGCTTCCACTTGGGCGAAACGGTGATCCGCGCCAACGGCTCGTAGAAGTACTCAGCTCGCACGATGGCACCCAAAAAACGCTCGTCGCGCTTTGCCCGCGCCTGCTTGCCGCGCTGAAAATAACGGTCCCATTTGACCTTACCCGACACGTTCAACGGCCGCAGGCGATGAATGGCAAAGTCGAGGTACGACGTGTTGATCAGCGTATGCTGGGCTATCAAGCGGTCTGGCACATCCTGTAGCCCCCCGGCCGAAAAGGGAGCCTGCACCCACTGGATCAGGGCGTCGGGAATATCGTCGCGAGCCAAGCGCAAAAATTCCATGAAGCGAAACTTAACGCCGCGCAATGGCAGGTCTTCCTGCCAAGTGAAAAGCCCATAGCTCGTCTGATTGCGCCGGGCACTGCCGATCAACCACTCGCGCAAATGCCCGACCATGACCTTAGAACCGGGCTGCATTTCAGCACCCACGTAAAAATTGTAGCCGCGGTGGTCGCGTTTGTAGGGATAATCGGGTTCGGTATCGTTTTCGAGGCGGTCTATGACGGTGTTGTTGTTCATGTCGGTGCCAAAGAGAAACTCGGGCGGGTCGACATTGTAGCGCAGAAAGGGTTCGACGTAATCGGGCTGCAAATTGTCGTTTTGGTTAAAGTCGTTGACCAAGTCGTTGTTCTCGTCGAGGCCGGGAAACACCTCGACATCGGCGGCGCGGGTCGTCTGCTGCCCGGGCACAAAACCCCCTCCGGTAACGCGCCGCCGCCAGTCGGGGAAGCGGTCTTGGTCGTCGTTGTCCTCGACAAATTCATAGGTAAAGTTGAGCGCATCCTCGTAGTCGATAAAACCGCGCTGGTCGGGAATGACCATAGAGGTGCCGTAGTTCGGATCCATGGAGAAGGCCTCGCCGTAGGCGAACCAAGGATAGGTCAGGCGCGAGGCCGTTAGGTAAAAAGCCTCGGCGCGATCCGACGCGAGCGCCTGCCGCTTGACGATATTCTGATTGGGAAACTTGCGGTGGTGGCGATTGACGTTGAATTCGGAGCGCAGATTGAAGCCGGCCAGCTCGGAAACTTCAAACGTAAAACCCATGATTTCGTTGGCGGTCGGCAGGCCATACTGGAAGCGCACGACCTGCTGATTGGAGCCATCGCTGATATTGCCGTGGCTGCGCTTGACCGGCAAAAATACCGTCTCGCCGGTGAAATTAGTCTGCATGTTGGAGGTTACTTCAATGCGAAAATCATTGGCCACCACCAGCTCAATATCGATCTTGCGCGCTTCTTTGAAATCGCCGATCTGATCTTTTACGCCCGGCACGAAATCGCGTTCAATGTCGTAACTGAGCGTCAGGACATCGCCGCCGTTGGCTTCGAGCAAGCCTTGGCGCCGCGTCCCCCCATCAATCGAAGGTTTTATTTCTGGGTGCTCAACATCGTCGATGAAGATCCGGGCGCGGAACAGCAGCGCACCGCCGGTATTATCTTCGGGCGAATCGTCGCTGAGGCGGACGACGATGCGGCGGACGTTTTCCGCGTTCAAGCGGCCGCCCAACACGCCCTTGAGGGAGTTTTCCTCGACGCTGAGGCGGCTGTTGCCGTGGTTGGCATTGACATACGTCAATCCCAGCGTGGCGAAATCGCCGACTTGGGCGACGCCGCGCAAGCCGTACAAATTGGTAAAGACCGTCTCGCGCGCTTCGGAGATTTCGCTGTCGAGACGCTGGACGGCTGGATTGTCAATGCGCGAAGCAATAAGGGTCAAGGCGTATTTGTCCGACTGCATATCCCACTGGATACCGTCGAACAGCGGCTTGGAGAAGGTCATCGGCGTCAGCGTGGTCCGCAGTTGTTCGCCGACGGTCAGGGCGGTGTAGAATTGCCCTTGGGCAGCCGACGATATCAAGACGCGGTTGAACCAACTATTGAAGCGGGGATTTTTGAAAATGCTGCTGCCAAAATCGAGCGGATGTTCCTGGCGCCAGTCGTAGATGCGCCAACCCCGGGTGATATAGTTGCCGTACAGATCGTAATAGCGGTCGCCCTCCAAGAAGAGGTTGACGTAGCGCTGGTAGTTGTCGCGGGCGTAGTTGGTGTATTCGTAGGTCTTCCAGCCATACAGATAAAAAAGCGTCTGGGGCACGTACCATTTGCGCAGTACCGGACTCAGCGACTCAAAATCGACCGGCGTTCCCGTCGCTCTGTACGGATTGAAAAACCCACTCTGCAAGTCGGCCTTGAGTTCCAAGGGCACGAGGGCGAGCAAGACAACAGACCAGATGGCTTTATTCATCGCGCTAGTTTCCCATTCTAATAGACCACATAGACGACGTGCTGTCGCCGTTCCGTTGTCGTATCGGTCTCTACTTTGGCGTCCAGAATGTACAGGCCGGGCGGCAACAAGAGACCGCGCTCATCCCGCCCATCCCACGCATAATGCGTTGGATCGACCTGTTGGGCGCTAGCCACGAGCGCACCCCTCAAGTCGTACAGCGCGACCTCGGGTTGGGCGGTGGTTTTTACCACCAGCAGGCGCAGCTGTAGTCTGTCGTTGATGCCGTCGCCATTGGGTGTGACCAGCGCCGAGGGCACCTCCAGGGCGCGGATGAGCTGCGCTCCTTGGGCGATTTCGGGCACGAACACCTGCAAAGCACCCAAGTCTTCGGGCTGGATTCCCTGGCGAATATCCGGCTGCGTCGTAGCACTTACCCAAGCGTCAAAAGCAGCCGCAGCCGCCAGCAGGCGCAGCGGCAGCTCAACTTCAATGGGGTCGCCGCGGATCTGTTCGGGCAAGTCGATCACCACCGAATCGCCGCTGGCCTCCACCTGCAAGGGTTCAACGCGGCGGTCCCCGATCCGCAATTGCACCTCGCCTTCGAGGGCATTGGGCAAAGCGAACACCAGCCGGTTGAAACCCCGATCCGCCGCTTGGGTGCGACCGGCGAGGCGAAAGGTAAAAACCGTCAGCGAATCAAGGGCCGCTTCGCGGGGCGAGACGCGGGCGAAAACCCCGCCGCCGATGAGCGGCTCGTCGAAATCGAGGGCTAGCTCGTGCAGCGTCGGTGCAACTGCGGGATTTTCGGTCTGCAGACGCACCTCCATCTGGACGAATTTTCTCGGCGTGGGCGAGCGAAACACTTCCCCAGACTCCTTGTAGGCCGAGCTCCACGCGCTCCAGTCGGCCCCCGCTTTTACTACGGTTACTTCGGGCAATTTTTGGCTGGCTGGCAGTTTGTCCCAGCGTCCTTTGGGAACTTCGCGCCCATTCTTGTCGTAATAGAATATCTCTTGGTCTAGCGCATTGCCGGTGCGCGTGCGAATTTCTAGGCGCGTCTCGGCCGTTGTCGCCGCCGCCCAGCGCATCCGGCGCAGGCTTTTGGCTCCCTTTAGGTCAATAAAATTCGAGGTCATAACCACTTCGGCCGGATGGCCGGCGCCGTAGAGGAAAATCTCGAACAAATGGAAAACCGTGGCCCGGTTGACCGGCGATTCGTGGTGATAGAACAGATAGCGCACCTTGCGCGCGGGAAAGCGGAAATCAAAATTGCGGTTTCTCCGGCCCGAGCCGCTCAGCGTTTCGTTGTCGACGAAGCTGAGCAACTGGTAGTCGACCGGACTCTGCAGCCGCTCTTCCCCTTGGGTGGGAATCGGCGTACCGTCTGAGGTCAATAGTTCAAAACCAGACTGATTCCGGTACGAATTCACCCCCAGCGTGGCAAATCCCGGCGGCGGCTCCACCATCGTCAATTGGTCGATCCAGAAGGTGGCGCCCAGATCCCATTCAAACCAATCGCCTTTGTCGCGCCAGTCGAGGTCGCCC
>RKRN01000330.1 GCA_007571365.1 Candidatus Latescibacterota bacterium | reverse complement strand
GTCCTCAACCTATGTGTCTGTCCTCAACCTATGTGTCTGTCCTCAACCTATGTGTCTGTCCTCAACCTATGTGTCTGTCCTCAACCTATGTGTCTGTCCCCCAAAGGCCCCGCCGGCCTCAGTGCGCCCGGGGCCATAGACGTGCTTTGTTCAACCGTCAAACGCCCTATCCCCTTAGCGGAGATGCAAACCATGAGACCTTTGTTTAGGTGGCACTGCAACGGCCGCTTGATCATCCTTTTCGCCGTTACATTTTGTTGTCTGTACGGCTGCGCCGTCAGTGGCGGCGGTAAAGCACCCAAGGATCTAAACGAGCGGAACATCGCAGTTTTGGTCTTAGCCAGAGATTCCGATCCGTACTCATGGCGTGGAGCGGAGAGAGTTTTTACCCCACTGACGAATCGGGAGGCCAATGGTTTGGAGTGGAAACTGTTGCAGGAGGTGGAGGGTTTAGGGCTATTTGAACACGTCACGCGCTACAAAGATCCCGAAACCTACAGCCTAAAGCCGGCGTATGAGCTGAGTATGTACGGGGCTTGGTTTGCGCGCCATGAGCAGGAGGGCATAATGGCCAAAGAATTTGTCGATGTCCCGGTTCCCGCATGGGTGGCGGAAACGAGCGAGCGGGAGATCGTCTCCCAGCGCGGTCTTATGGCGCGCTACGAGCTAAAGGACCGCAGGACCGGCGCGATCGTCGCTAAGTGGTATTCGTTTAGTGCCGCGTCGTTCCCCAAAGAAAAGATGCCCGTCCTAGCGCAATCCTTTTTGGAGGAAGAACAGCGGTCGATCTTGCAGGCGGTTGTCTCCGACGCTGCTACTACGGTGGCCCATGAGAGGGGCGGCCGTATGCTGTTTGCGGCGGGAGAAAGCGAATTCGTCGCGCAAGTGCCGGCCGAGTCGGGGCTGCTTATTGCGGGGCGCAGCACCCATCAATTTGAGCAAGGACTGGAGCAGTTTATCGCCGGCGGCGGGGATCTGATCGACAGCCCCTTTTACGCTTATTTCGGTACGATCGATGTATCGTACATAAAAGAGCAGATAGCTGACCTGCATAAGTCGCTGGTGGCCGCCTTGGTTGAGCAGATTGGCGCGTCGCCCATGCAGTTTTTCCCTTGGGGTGGCGACTACAAATTGGCTTTCGATCTTATGGAACTCAATTTCTGGCACGATACCCAAAGACGAGCCTACGTAGTCGCCGAAATCGGCGTGCAGTTGATTCTCTTAGCGGAAAGAAGAGTTCTTTTTCAACAGACCCCGCCGCTGAGTGTATTGGTGCGGAAATCTACTCCGGGCGGCAAGGAGCTTATGGCCCCGTTGTGCCAAGAGGCGGCCGCGAAAATCGCGCAACTACTGAAGGACTACTTGGGGCACGGCGGAACGCCTTGAAATCAATGTGGAACCCGCATTTTTGCCAGTCTATCGCCGCCGTACTGTCGGCTTGTTCTTGCGCGAGGGACAGACACATAGGTCTGTCCCTACGGTACGGGGGGCCGCCGCCGGCCGTGGTGGAAGTCCACGCACGGGACGCCTTCCAAGGGGCCGACGGATTCTAACGCCACGGCGTAACGTCCGTCACAAAAAAAGCCCCGCTCGGCCAGACGCGGCGAGCGGGGCTTGGTCCACCAACGGTTAAGGCGGCTACTTCAGCAACAGCATCTTCTTGGTCGCCACGAACTCGTCGCCGGCCTGCAACCGGTAGAAATACGGTCCGGCCGCCAAGGCCCGGCCCTGATCGTCGGTCGCGTCCCACTCCAAGCTATAAAAGCCCGCCGGTTGGTCGGCGGCCACCAGCGTGCGCACCCGTTGGCCAGCTAGGCTGTGAACGGTCAGGCGCACGGAGGTGGCCTCGGCCAAGCGGTACTGAAGGGTGGTGGTGGGGTTGAACGGGTTGGGATAGTTGTCCAGCAGCCGGAACGCGGCCGGCCTTGCCGTCGGCTTGCCCGCGGCGAGCCGGTAGATGCAGTTTGCGCCGATGGCTTCGGTGAGCAAGCCGGCCGGGGCGGTGTCGGGACACGCGCCGGCTAGGATGAGGCCGGGGTTGTCGGCGTCGAGCGCGGCGAAAAACGCGAAGAACGCCTGCAAATCGACGGCCGATAAGGGGTTGCTCTCGTCGGGTGGGGCGGCCACCTCGGCGGCGGCTTCCGCCTCGCCTTCGGCGGGGCTAACGGCGGGAGCGGCCTCGGCACCAAACGCCGAAAACAGGGCCAAGAAATCCTGCACATCGCCGATTTGATACACCGGCTCCACGATGTTGCCCTCGCTGTCAAAATAGACCTGCGGTTCCGGCGGTTCGGGCTCGTCCGGGACCGCTTCCGGGGCCTCTTGCGCGAGGCCCGCTTCGGGTGCGGCCTCGGGTTCTTCCACAAGGGCTGGGGCTGGCGCGTTAGGCGCGTTGTTGACCGGCGCCGCGCTCTGAGCACCCGTGCCGGAGTTGCCGACCGGGGCCGAACCCGCAAAGACTGTATTCGTCCCCGGCGTCGCGAAAACGGTGGCGATGGAGCCTTTATTGCCGCCCGCGTCCACCGCCCGCACCCCGATGGCATACCGTATGTCGTTTGACAAGCCGGTTAGTACGCGGCTCAGGGCACCCCCCACATTCGTGAAGGTCATCTCGTCAATGACCCCATGACGATCATAGGAGAATTCATACGAGGCGGCACCGCTGACCGGGTCCCACGTGACCGTCAACGCCTCATCGGAGGGCGTGGCATACAGCTCGGTCGGCGCATCCAAGGTCGCCCCGCCGGTGGCGACGACATAGGTGGTGGCCGTACCGCTTTTAATGTAGTTATCGACAACCCACACGCCGACGGTATAGTTGACCCCCGGAGTCAGCCCGGTCAGCGTGTGGCTGCTGGCCGTGGCCGGCAGGTCGGTCGCTCTGTAATTGAGATACCACCAATCGGAGGAGGCGGTCTTGTAGGAGATGACGTACTTGATAGTGTTGTAGGGGGCACCGATGTGCTCGTTGCTGGACTGCACCCCGCCGTTCCACGTCACCCGCACCCGTCCATTGCCGATGGCGGTGGCCGTCAGGCCGGTCGGCGGAGCCGGGATTTCCGTCGGAACTGCATAGCCTCTGTTGATTACCGGCCCGTTCATAGAAGTCCTCACGGAGACCCCATATAACGCACCATTCTCATTTGTTTCAATAGGGTAGAAATCAGTATTATCATCATCATCGAGTTGCTCGCTATGTGTGTCGTTTGGTTCACCACAACCGGCTTCTTGGTTGTTCGGACATTTACCCCAGCTAATATGATAAGCGGCAGGATTTGCAATTGGATCCCACCAGACGTCAATGCCGAGATATGCTCCAGTAAGCCCAAAACCAGACAACTGGGCTATCGCGGGACTCGCCGCGACAAGGCAAGCCGTTAAGCTTGCGCTTAAAGACCTAAGAAATTGCTTCCTCATGTTAGGCTCCTTTAGAAGAAGAGAGAAGATAAGGACGATTTGCCAGTAGGAGCTGCTGGAAGGCCGTACGGCCGGTGTATGAAGCGTGGGGGATTGTTGATGGGGAATAAATAGCTTCACTGGTCGATATTTATGCCAAGTATGATACCAAAGTATCCCGTATGTCAAGATTTTTTTTTAAACGGTACCTGATGTTGTGCAACCTGTTACGCAACCCGCTTCACAGAGCGGACCCTTATTGGGACAGACGCATATTTTGGGACAGACACATATTTTGGGACAGACACATATTTTGGGACAGACACATATTTTGGGACAGACGCATATTTTGGGACAGACACATAGGTCTGTCCCTACGGTACGGTGGGGCCACCGCCGACCGTGGTGGAAGCCCCCGCATGGGACAACGCCCAAGGGGCCGACGGATTCTAACGCCATTGCGTAACATCAGATCGCAATTGATAGAGGGCTTACGTGCCATACCACTGCGCCTGCAAAGCCCATAAGCGGGCGTATTCTCCCCCTTGAGACAGCAATTGGCCGTGCGTTCCGTTTTCGAGTAGGCGTCCCTCTTTTAGCACCAAGATCCGGTCGCACAGCCGGGCCGAGCCCAAGCGGTGGGAAACCACGATGGTGGTCCGCTCGCCGGACATGGCGAGGAAACGCCGGAACACGTCGGCTTCGGCTTGCGGGTCGAGCGACGCGGTTGGCTCGTCGAGCACAACCAGGGCCGCGCTGCGCATGAATCCCCTAGAGATGGCGACGCGCTGCCACTCGCCGCCAGATAGTTCGGTGCCGCCGGCAAATTCCTTGGTGAGGAGGGTGCGGTAGTGCTCTGGTAGTTGTTCGGCGATAGAGGCGGCTCCGCCTTGGTGCGCGGCGCGCGCAACGGCCGCTTGGTCGCTCATGCGCTCGGTGCGGCCCAAGCCGATGTTCTCGCCCAGCGAAAAGGCAAAGCGGGTGTAGTCTTGAAACACGGCGGCTGATTGCTCCCAAAGGCCGTTCCGGTCCGCCGCGGTCAGATCGACAGTGCCGTAGAGCACTTTTCCCTGCGTGGGGTGGAACAAGCCCAACAGCACTTTGACGAGCGTGGTTTTGCCCGAGCCGTTGGCACCGACGAGGGCCACGCGCTCGCCGGGCTGGATGGTGAATGAGATGTCGTCGATGGCCGGGCGTTTGGCCTGTGGATAGCAAAAAGAAAGGCCGTTGGCCGCAATCGGGAGCGCGCCGATGCGCTCGATTGATTCTCCTGCTGGCGATTCTTCCGGGCCTAAGTCGAGGTAGGTGAAGAGATCGGCGATGTACAGGAGGTAATTGGCGAGATGACCGGAGCGAGAGCATACTTGGTCGACGTGCGTCCTGACTTCTTGCAGTGCCACCATCATGGCGGCAAATTGCCCAGCGGAGAGGCCGCCGTGGGCCACGGCCCAAGCCGACCAGCCGATGCCGGCTGCCAGACCAGCCAAGCTGAAAGCCGCTAGCAAGGCGTTGACCAGAGCCTGCGACCGGCGTTGCCGAAAGAGCCGGTCGGCCACTTGCCAGTAGAGATACTCCCACCAACCGAGCAGGGCCGATCCCAAGCTGAAGACGCGCACCTCCTTGGCGGCGGCGCGCTCGGTGAGAATGCGCTCCAAATAGGCCCGCAGCCGCTCGCGCTGGGTCTGCTCGCGCTTGAGGAGAAAGGTGGTTTTCCCTTGCAACATCTGCACTAGGGGCAGCGGTATTGAGACGAAGGCGATGGCGATTAGGAGCAGCGGATTCCACAGCCCGACGACCCAAGCGACGGAGACGGCCGTCAGCGTTCCGGTGATTATGGTGTGGATCTCGCCGATGAGGTTGAGAAAGAAGCCGGGCGTAGCGGCCTCTTGGGCCCGGCGCAGGACATCGTGAAAGTCGGTGCGCTCGAAGGCCTCGAGCCGCAGGACGCTTGCCTTGCGCTGGAGTTGGGTCAGTAGCCGGTCTTCCAATTCCTGTTTGAGCCGTTCACCGAGCAAGTGGAAAAGCTCCCAGCCGAACACTTTTTGCGCGAATGCCAGCACGGCCCACATAGCAACCCACACCAGCAGGTCCGCCACAGGCAGGTTCCCTTCGTACACCGCGAGGCTGCTATCGAAGAGTGCCCGCACGACCCACACCGCCGCGGCCGGCAGCAGGCCAGTGGTCAACTGAAGCACTAGTAGGACGATGGAGTAGCCCGGGGCCGCTTGAGTCGTCCACCATAGAAAGCGCAGGAATGTGCGCATGGCCGGTGGGCGGGCCACCGTTGTATCTTGGCGGATTACTGGTACCACGAGGCTTGTTCCGCCCACAGGGCCGCGTACACGCCGCCCTGTGCCACTAGGTCGTCGTGGGGGCCTTGCTCGACGATGCGACCGTCCTGGAGGACGAGAATGCGGTCGGCCATGCGGGCCGAGCCCAGCCGGTGGCTGATCAACAGCGCGGTGCGGCCGGCGAGCAGTTCGCCAAACTGCCGGTACACCGCGGCTTCGGCGCTGGGGTCCAGCGCGGCCGTCGGCTCGTCGAGGATCAGCAACTGGGGCTGGCGGCTGAAGGCGCGGGCCATGGCGATGCGCTGCCACTCGCCGCCGGAAAGCCCTTGTCCGCCGTCGAGGACGTGCCCTACTGGGGTGTCGTAGCCTTGGGGCAGGCGTGCGGCTATGCTAGCGACGCCGGCTCGCTGAGCCGCGTTTTCCACCACCGCTGGATCGGGCGGCAACCACGCCGGCCACAAGTCAGCCTCCCCCCGGTCGCTACCACCGCTGCCGAGGGCGCCGATGCCGATGGACTGAGCGGCCGTCAGCTCAAAGTTGAAGAAGTCTTGGAATACGGCACTGACCGCGCCGGCAAGGCTGGTGCGGTCGATCGCGCCGTAGCGGACGCCATCGACAGTGATCGCGCCCGCTGTTGGTTGGTACAGGCCCAACAGGAGCTTGGCGAGGGTCGATTTTCCCGCGCCGTTGGCGCCGACGAGGGCCACCCGTTCTCCGGGCTTGAGGTGCAGGTTCACGCCGCGCAGGACGGGACGGGGGGTGTCACTCGCGGCCGGATAGGCGAACCAGACGTCGTCGACGGCAAATCCCTCGCGCAGCGGTTTGGGGAAGGGCCGGGTTGGTTCGCGGTTGGCTGGTGGTTGTTGCAGCCAAGTGCCGTCGTCTTCGGGCAGGTCGAGAAATTCGCGCACATAGCCGATTTCGGTGCTTTCGCTTTGCAGCCTCATCGAATGGTGGCCGAGGCTGGAACCGGCTCTTAGCATGTCGTCCACGCCGCGGAACAGGGCGACAAAGCGGCCGGGCGTGAGGAGCCGGTCGCCGAGAAAATAGGCCAGCGCAACGGCGACGCCGGCCGCGACGCCAAAGCGCAAGCTGGTGACGGAGAGTGCTTGCCGGACCAGTTGATTTTGTTGGCGCCAGAGTTGCGCTCGCAAGGCTTGGCGCATGGCCCGCCACCGCTGGCTCAGGGTCTGATGGAGGGCAAAGAGGCGCAGCTCTTTTTGTTGGTCCCGCCCGGTCAGCAGCCGATCGACATAGCTAGCCCGGCGCGTTTCCTCGGTTTGGCCGTAGATGAAGCTCATAAATTGCCGGCTCTGGGCGAGGGACAGGCGGATTTGCGGTATCAGGACGAGTAGCAGAGCGAGCGCGATCCACAGGGAGACCGGGGCGAACATGGCCGCGATGGAGAGGACGCGGATGCCGGCCTGCAAGGTGTGCATGGCTGTGAAGAAGAATCGGTCAACCGTGCGTCCCGGATTCTTGGCGCGTTCCAAGCGGTCGTAAAACGCACTTACCTCAAAGAAAACGAGCGGCAGCCGCGCCGCCTTGGCTAGCCGGGACCGGCCGAGCGCGTGTTCGAGATTTTGTTCGAGCCGCAGATGGAGGGTATCGCGTATCTTCCACTGCACATCGCTTGTCAGCAGGAGGACCAGCCCAAAGGCGATGAGCCACGGCCGGGCCTGGTCAAAGCCGGCACCCCCGGCACCGGCCGCGGCGACGACGGTGTCGACGAGGTGCTGGGTGATGTAGATGAGCAGCGCGGGCTGTAAGCCGAGGAGTACTTGCACGACGACGATGCCCAAGGCCGGGGCCCGCCCGTGCGCCCAGAGGTGGGCGCAGGTCCAACGCAAGTTGGTCCATAAGGCCGCCGCACTGGTGCGCCGGTTCCAGAATTCGGGGTCGCTCCGCGACACAGCATTCTTCCCAACTAGCGCGGCAGCACGGTCACTTCCACTTCGTCGATGACGACGTTCCCCGTGGGAAGGCCGGAGAACAGCAAGCAGACGCGGTTGACTCCACCCTTCCTCGGGCCGCCGTCAGTTTTCCAGCGGCTACAGTAAGAAAGATACCCTCTAGGCCGGTATAGAACGAATGAAGTAGCGATCCCAGTGCGGCCCTCTCAACCATGCTAGGCTCAGTCCTCGCCGACTTGTCGAGCAATTCCGAGAACTCCACAAACAGATCCTCGAGCTGCAGAATCTCAGCGCGGAGTTGATCGCGCACAATATCATCCAACATGGACGAGCAGCCGATGTTTCTGCAGAAAGCCAACTAGTCGAGACTCCCGGTCCAAATCGATCAAATCCACGGGATGCTCCAGCTCGATCAGTAATTCCCCGAGCAGTGAGAAGAAGTGCCCCGGCTGACAGCCACGGACCGCTAGGTCTATGTCTGACCCCTCTCGAGGGCGACCTTCGGCCACAGAGCCAAACACATGAACCTCGCTGCAACCTCCTTTTCTGAGAATCTGTACCGCACGCTGAATGTCGGCTCGGTACTCCTTTGGAAAAATCTGCAATTTTGCGGTTTGTCCGGTCATACTTCCCAATTCCTTCCGTCAAACATAGATCTCTGGTCTCTGGCTCCACTCATACTTGGAGTGCTTAATATCAATAATACAACAATAAGCTCTAGCGCGTCGCGCATGGGACTAGCTAAAAAACTAGCGCGGCAGCACGGTCACTTCCACTTCGTCGATGACGACGTTCCCTGTGGGAAGGCCGGAGAACAGCAAGCGGACGCCGAGGGCATTGTCGCCGTCGCATATAGGCGGCGACGACAGATCGATAATACAGGTTGTATGCGCCGGAAGCGGCCGCCCTTGATTGGGGGGCCGGCCGTCGCTGTGCCAGATGCGGCGCACCCGGTCGGCGGGGATGGCCGTGCCGTTGATATCGACCGCAATCTGATCGTACGGCCCCAAGCCCGTAGCGCGGAAGAACAGCTTGGCAAAGACGATCGCGTCGAAGTTTTCGTACAGGCGAAAAAGATACTGCCCATAAGGCTGCTGCTCCGTTCGCTCGAGGATAATTTTAGCGTCTCTGACAACCCCACCGGCGGTCGTGCCCGTAGTGCCAAAAGCCGTAGAGCCACCCCACATAGGGTGAAAGAGATAGTGCCGAGCGCCAGCGGCAATTTTGGCCGGATCGCGCAGGTCTCGCAGATAACTGAGGGCTAGGGGATACATGGCCTCCGACCCTGGATCGCGGGTCGATTTCCAGAAGGCATCCCAGTGCATCTGAAAATTGTACATGGAGACCCCGTCGGCCCCTTGGCGGGCAAATGAGTGGGCCAAGGCGCGGTAGTTTTCGAGCGTCAAGGGCGGCCCGGTGCGGTCGAGGTTGGCGCAATAGGGGAGCAGGCCGGGGATGAGCTCGCACTGGGCGTCCTTAGTGAGCTGGCTAAACTCTTGGTATGGAGCGTTGAAATCCGAATACATGGCATCTTGAGGCGCGACGTAGTCGATGAGTGCTTCCGCTATCCAGGTGGGCACATCGAGACCGCAGTTGTGGCATTCCGCTAACGTCTCCGGGACGCGGACTCCCAACAGCAGGTCGCGGCCCCGGCTATTTCCGGCTTGGTCGAGCATGTCCCGCACCCGCTGGATCAATTCAGTCATAAGCGGTTGGCGCTCGTGCGCTAGGCTTCTATCGCCTTGGGGAGCCGGAAAGTAGAGACCTTCGCGGAAGACCAACTCAAGCCCATCTACGTCGAATTGATCGACGACCTCGGCCATCACTGAAAAGAGGTAATCGCGCACCTCGGCAAAGGTGAAATCCATCCTGTTGCCGGGGACGAAGGCCGCGCCCGGCGGCATCTCGGCAATTTTCCACTGCGGGTTCTTGTGGAGAAACATCCCCCCTTGGTCGGGTGCGCCGTGGCTGTCGTTCATGCGGAAACCCGCGAGGAAATTCATCCGGTGCTTGCGGGCTTGGTCCAGCATTACCTGCAGCGGCATGATCCCGTCGTCCATCATGGGAATAAAGCGCCGGTGCTGGGGACGGGCGTCGTACTCAAAGCGCGGAGAGCGAAAGTACAAAGTCCAGCCGGCGTTATAGACCTCTTGGATAAAGGTATCGGGCCTGTTGGCGGCGACGTGGTCGATTATGCGCTGTAGCTCCGCTGGCTTGGCCGGGTGTGAGGTGATGAGGGGGCGCGCGTTACCCGGGTCAAAATCGTAGTTGGCATTGCCCGAGGGATCGCTGACGTAGATGAGCCTCCATGGGTCGTGCGGCATCTTGTCCTCCATCGAAAGTGCGAAGCGGGGAAGGGTGGAAATTTCTCGCCTTTAGGCCGAGCAAGGTTTATTTTTTGCAAAAATCCCTAAGGACGCGACCCTTCTGGTGCATGTATCCCTTCTATGAGTGCGGACCTCGGCCTCGCTAGGCGCACCCAGTGCCGGCCCTACGGTCGTGTAAAAAATCCAGCAATAGGCTTGAGAGGACAACCAGTCCATGAAAGGTATCCAATTCCCAGTCGACGAACACGGCAAGGCGAAATCGGTCCTCATTGACCTTGGGGAATGGGGCGAGTTGGGGGAAGACCTATACGACGGCATGATTATCGAGGCCAGACAGGGCGAACCCACGATCCCAGGGGAAATGGAGGCCGCGATAGAACGGCAGAGGATTTAGGAATTTCGGCGGAATTGGCACCAACCACCGGCGGTGCCGCGATGTTTGGTGGAGCTGATCGGGATCGAACCGACGACCTCAGGCTTGCAAAGCCCGCGCTCTCCCAGCTGAGCTACAGCCCCTATCCAGTGTGCAAAAAAGTTAAGTTAGTGGCTGTACCACGTCAACGCGGCCACCTCGCAGCGAAAGGTAAAACATGGCAGATCCAGTTGTAGTTAGTGCGCGGCGCACAGCCACGGGCCGCTTTGGCGGGGCGCTGCAAGACGTGCCGGCGGCGCAGTTGGGCGGCAAGGTGCTCGCCGCGGCATTGGCGGAGGCCCAAGTGGAAGCCAGCGAAGTAGATGAAGTGTTGATGGGCATGGTATATCAG
>RKRN01000050.1 GCA_007571365.1 Candidatus Latescibacterota bacterium | reverse complement strand
GTGGGCGAGGCCGTTCATGCAGATGGGGTCGCGGCTGGGCATGGTATAGAGCTGGTGCTCGGTCTCGATCTCGTCGATGAGAGCGCAGGCCGCGCTGACGCCAGCCTGTTCGGTGGCGTGGCTACCGGCACTGATGAAAATGGCCGGAGTTTTGTCGCCGCCGCTTTTGACTGCGACAATGGGCTGCCCGTCGGGTGCGCGGCCGAGCGTTTGTAGGGTATGGCCGTGGTCTTGGATACTGGTGAGCAGGTCGGCGTAGGAGTTGAATGGCGGCATGGTCCGTAGGCTGTGATTAGGGGTTGGCGGGCGGTCTCAGGCGCACAGGGGATGCGCCATTTGTGCGCGGCGGAAGGGGATGTCGATCTGCCCATCTTGGTTGATGGTCGCCATCTTGGTGCGCGCTACTAGCCACAGGCGGTGCCACTCGGCCGGGTCGCGCAACTCGCTGGCTGGATCGCGGCGGCTGCGAGCGACGAACCCGGGGAAGGCAAGGCGGCCGGTGGGCTGGTCGGTGGGATTGTAGCGCAAGTCAAAACTCCAGCGGACTTCGTCGCTGACGTTGGGATAGGAGCCGTGGACGGTCTGCTTGTGCATAAAGATCGCGTCGCCGCGCTCAACCGGCAGGGGGATGGCCCGATCGGCGGCGAAGAGCTTTTCTGGAACTTGTGCGGCTCCGGCAAACTGGGGTGCGTTGTCCATGTAGTTGGGGCAGTGCGGCAACAAGCCGCTTTGGTGCGAGCCGGGCACGACCATCAGCGGCCCTTTCTCGATGGGGGTGTCTTGGAGGGAGAACCACACCGTCAGCATCTGGGTGTCGTCGGCCTCTTCGGTGACCACGCCGTGGTCTTGATGCCATTGGGTGGCGCCGAGAATGGCGTTGCCAAACTGGTTTTTGGGTAGGTAGCGCTCGGGCGGCTTGATGCGCACGTGTTGGACCGGATTGGAATAAATCTCCGGGCCGATCAGCGACTCGACGACATCGAGCAGGTTCGGGTCCGTCAAGGCGCGGAAGACGGCTGGCCCGGCCCAGAAAGGGGTGTCGGACTGGACGTTTTGAAAGGGCAGCGAGAAGTCGAAGAACTGGCTGTGGATGCGGCCGGTTTCAACGCAAATTTGGATGTAGCGGTCGCCAAACTCGAGTGCTTCGTAACGCGAGGTGATTGCGCCTTGCGCGTAGAGCGCGTCGGCCAAGCGGTCGAGGACGGTGGCGTATTCGTCAATGACCGGGTCGAGGGCAGCGACCGGATCGAGCACGCCTTTGACGACGACATAGCCTTCGCGAGCAAAGTGATCGAGTTGACTGGGGGTGAGTGCGGGCATGGGTTTCTCCAGTGGGTGCGCGGTGGGTGGTTGCCTCTACAATAACAAGGGCGATGCGCAAGAGGCAAGCGCGGATTGGGCCGTTTACTAACTGATGTTACGCAGTCGCTAGTTATCGTCGGCCCCTTGGAAGGGGTCCCGGGCGTGCCCTTTGACCCGATCAGCCCACCGCGGGCGGAGACCTATGTGTCTGCCCAAAGCGGACTGCGTAACGTCAGTTAATAATTAGACCCTAGGCTTGGCGTCGTTGGCAACGGCTCGGTGGGGCCTGTATGGTCGCGCTTGAGTCTATTTTGCTGGCGGCATGAGGAGCAGACCAAGGAGTGGATTTCCTCGGTCAGGGCACTAAATCAAAGAAAGCAGCATCTTCGAGACCAAGCACCGGCACGACGAGTGCCCGGTCGAGGTAGTCGTTCCGCATTTCGCACGAGGTCTCGGCGACGAGCGCACAGCCGTGACAGGCAGCTCCGTGAAGCCAGCGTTCCTCCATGCTCTGGCCGGGCGTATGCTGGGCGCATACTGGATCGTTGGAGCACAAAGCTCCCATCCGCAGGGCTTGGGCTAGATGGTCTTCAATGTACTGCGCTTGTTGGACCAAACCGCCCAGCGTTCCCTCAGCGTCCGGGCTTGCCGTGTACAGCAACAAGCCGAAGTGCCCGGCCTCTTCGTCGACGTAGATGCGCTCGCGAATAGAGGTCGCCGGATAGCCGCAGCGCATGGCCAGCGACTGGAGCAGCAGGTGGGAAAGGGTATGTAGCAGTACGTACGGACCGCCGGGGAACAGGCGTTGGCTACTGCGCTGCTGAATCCATTTCTCATGGCCCTCAGTTAGCGCGTCCAGCCTTTTTTGGACGCCTTGCTTGATGAGCCAAGCGCGTATGGCACTCGTGCGGAGCTGGAGGAATACGCCTTCGCCCCGGTTTTCAACGGCGGGAAACCACGAAGGCTCTTGGGCAATTTGGGCAAGCTCCACATCGGTTTCGTATTCGCCGTGGATATCCGGCATGATTGCCTCAAAGCGAGTAAAGCCGATCAGCGCCAGCACCTCGCGCAAACGATGCACCTGAATCACTGCCTCAATGTCGCCGCATAGCTCAGAACCACGCCAAGCACTATCGGGCAACCGCCGTGCATGGAAATCTGGATCGATCGGGACATCGTCGCCGAACCCCTCAGGGGCTGCCAGCAACGCATCTAGCTCAATGTGCTTGACCGCTCGGTCGGTCCCAGTACCTTGCCTACTTTGACTGATGGCTGCCATGACTTCATCGTCGCTGAATGGGGACAGCTTTTCGGCAACCTTCGGCTTCCGCTTGATAAACGCGAGCCCCCCGAGATCATCAACGATCTGAAGATCATCCCATAGTTCCTGCACCACATGCTCGACTTCGCCCCCGCGATCGGGCAGCGACAAGACGCTCAGCACTTGGGGAAAATAGGCGTTTGAGGCGGTGCGTATGAGCAGACGACTTGGCTTGCCGCAGGGCTCGCCGGCGTATGCGCTCAACCACGGACGCTGACCACGGCAAGGTCCCAACGGATTGATCTCAATTTCCTTTGCCTCGTGCATACCGCGTCCTTTCCCACACTCACAGCGCACCCGGAGATCGGACAGATCGCCGCTCGTCCCAAACTCATCGAGCCAGAGCTGACGGCGGCAATTGTCGTCGAGACCATGGACAAAACCGTACCAGTCAATGTCATCTACGTGTCCCTTGGGACAGGCTCGCACAAAGCGAGTGGCCACGACTTGGCGGCCGTCAAAGCGCCGCTTCTCATCGAGTGCCCGGCGATGGACCAACCGCCGCGATCTCTGGCGCACCCCTGGCACGGGGGCCTCCTGCACGACAAACCACGCTGGAAAACGCCAAACGCCAATCCCTTGCACCTTCTCGCCGGGGCTATTCGCTGCGGCCGGCGGAGCGTATAGGCGCGGCGAGTTGCTACTCGCTAGTGCCATTTGCAGCTTGCATACCAGCCGCGGCTCGTCAATTTCTTCGAGCTCGCTTTCTCTTGGCCACCTCTCCAAGCCGCCGACAATCGCCGAGTCCCTTGGCAAGTCAATCAGTGCCCCCGGCCCGTAGGTGGTGATCACTTGGCTGCGGCGAATTTGGCCTTGGCTCCTCGCTATAGTATTCACTGTAAGTCTTCTAAAAACAGGTTCACTTCAGGCTCTACATCGCGGAGCGAGCGGTTAGCGCGAAACTTCCGGTAGTGTTCGGACTCAAAGCCCGTATCGAGCATGTCCCGCAACAGGGGCTTAGGTGTTTTGAGTTCATACTTCTGGTACTGCAGCGCGACGCCCTTTTCGTTGTAGTCGGCCCATATCCGGCTCCACGAATCAAGCAGGTCGCCGACGCGGTTTTGGACGCTGTGCAGCCGTTCCTCGCGCTCTGCTTCGCTTAGGGGCTGTACGCGGACGCGCTCGCAAAATGCGTTGAGCAGCCAACCTTCAAGCCCAGTCCGCACCTGTGCAATCTGCGCTGCGCCCTCGGCCGGGGTCAGCACCGCCTTCGCATGGCGGGCCAAGGCCACGAGTGCCCCGGCCAACCCCCGGTCGATCGCGCGGTTCGCCGCGCTCCGCCCAGCTCTTTTAGGCTGTTGAAGTAAGCCAGGACCGTCATGTACGGATCGGCTGGATTACGCTGGGTTTTCTTTGCCTCCAGCGTCCAGCCAAGCCCGCTGGGAGGCCCCCATCAGGGCCAGCAATGCCCGGCGCATCAGCACCTTGGGATTCTGCCCCGGTG
Source organism: Candidatus Latescibacterota bacterium (assembly GCA_007571365.1). GTDB lineage: Bacteria > Latescibacterota > UBA2968 > UBA8231 > UBA8231. The sequence continues at coordinate 29,984 of RKRN01000050.1, read as the reverse complement.
CTGCGATGCCGAGATAGCAGCGGGCCGGTTTAGCGGCGGCCGCAACGATGTGGGCAAAAAAGGAATCGCGCCGGTCGGGGCCAGGCGGTGGGAACACTTGGGTTTGGGGCCTGCCAAACAGAGCCTGTATCTGATGTTGGGCCCGGCGCACCGTAGCGGTTGAGGCGACTATTTTGGGCCGCACCGCGTCGCGGCTGCACAACGCCTCAATCGCCGCTTCGTACAGCCCTACCATTGTACCCAACGGCCCGGATATAAGATGGAGCTCGTCTTGAATGATTAGATACGGCGGTGCACGCTGCACTTCAACCCGCGTCCATTTGCCGGGCTGGGCCGCCCCGTAGAATCCTTCGGCGTCGTGCCGCTCGGCCCCGCCGAGGAGCCCGCCCGCTGGCCCCACCCACGGCAGCGACGCAAACTTATCTACAGTGGCGATGAGAAAGGCCGGCAGCCGGCGGTAAATAGGCTCATCAACGGCGACAATGGGCAGCGGTCGGTCGCCCGAAAAATCGCACTCAAAGTTTGTGCAGACAACGTGTAGATTGCGCGGTTTGTCTGCATTCGGCTCCAGCGAAAACGAGTCTGGCGCAAAGCGCGTTCCGCACCACGGGCAGTCTTCTAGCGGAATGGGCGAGGGCCTACTTTGCGGGTTTTCCTTGAATTGCCCGACCTTACTACGCGCCGAATCTGAACGCCCGTCTCCTTTGTGCCCCAATAGGTTAGGCGTAGCGGCTTTGCCCACCCACAGGCCGATTTCAAAGGGCCACGTACCGTAGCGAGAAGGCTGATTGGCGCGTTCAAGCTCCAACGCGCAAACCAGCCCAGCGGCGCGGGAGAGCTGATCGAGGGTGAGCAGCCGCAAGGTGTAACGCATGATTACGCTGACGCCGGCCCCGGCTTTTTCGCCCCTACGCTGATGGCGCAGCCTACGCAGCACTATGGCAAACGCCGCAAGCCCCAAGTACGCCTCAGTCTTGCCGCCGGTGGGGAAAAAGAGCAGATCGACTATTGCTCGCTCGGGACTTTGCGGCTCGACAAGGCCGGGGAGATTGAGCATGAGGAAGGCGAGTTGGAACGGACGCCACTGCGGCTCGTTCACTTTGAGCCGCTGGCGCAAGGTCTGCGCCACGGCCCGGTTGGCCACGCGAAAGGCGTCGAGGGCGTCTGCGTCTTGGACTAAGGCGGCGATGCCGCGCTCCATCCGCTTCGCAGCGACCCCAGCAAGCCCCATTAGTTCTGCGGCCGTCTCGCGTCGTTGGCCAGCAAGCGCGGCGATTTTCTGCCGCTGTTGGTCGATCCAACGGCGGTATTGCACCACTAGCGGAGCAAGCGCGGCTTGCGCGGCGTCTCCGTCGCGGAGTGCCCCCAAGGCTTCCATGGACAATTCGACCGCTGCGATATCGGCTGTCTCGGTTTTCTCCACTTGGGCCCTTGGCATCCAAGCGGTGCGCACCACTTGGCAGCAGCCATTGAACAGGTCCCATTCAGCCGCAACACCGTGGCCGGTCGCGTATTCGGGCACATCGGCATAGTGGAGGTCGGCCACCTTATCGTCCCACTCATCGGCTTGCGCTCCGCGTGGGTCTGGACGGGGTACGAAGGGCTGGTTGCTCTGCACCTCGATTTCTGCTTGAAACGCATAGGCAGAATCTTTGTCCTCGGCCGGGGTGCGGCGATTGACCAGAAAGACGGAGACCGCCCAAGTCCCGGCTGGAATGCCCTGGGTGCTGACGGGCCGTTTGACCAGATGAAGCTGAAGACCGCCGGAATTGGGCACATCTATCAGGGTGTCCTTGGCCGGGTTTACGGCTATGTCGGCGGTGCGTGGGGTCCGCTGCCAAACGCCCGAACCGTCGCTAGACGCCGGCGCGTAGTCTCCCCAGCGCACGGTGATGTAAAACTGTGCGTTCTCAGCCGCGAGAAAGCTCAGCCCCATAGACGACGGGAAATAGCTTTTCTTGGCGGCTTTGCGCTCTTCCTGTGATTCTTCGGGCAGGCCGACTGGGGCTACTTCCCCGTCGAAGTCGTCATCGTCGTCCGGGGCGATGCTCTGCTCGGGCGGGGTGCCCGACGGGATGAGAAAGCCGGTGAGATACCAGTTGGAAGGCCGGATCCAATCCGGCAAATGCTCTTGGGCGAGGGCGTGGTCGGCCCAAGAGCCGACGAGGTCGAGCTTGAGGGCTTCAATTAGATGGTCGCGGACTTGGGCCGAATTGCGCTCTTTTGGGGGCGGGTCAGTCAACGCGAAACCCTCGTCTGGTAGAAAGCTCTTTTCTATGGGCATTTGCTGGAGCTCACTTCACGGCAGATGTAGCCGGGACGTTCCGCCGTGAGCGACTCCAGCAGTGCGCGGGCAGCCTCCGCTTGCTGCACGTCGTCGCGTACCAGATAGCGGACGAGGACGTTGGTATCGAGCGCGATCATCCCTCAGTCGCCCCGTCGGCGACAGCCTCATCCATTTGTTCCACCGTGACGGCGGGGCCGTCATGCTGTAGCACACCAAACAACCGACTGATGGGACGTACGGGTAAAATGCACACCATGCCATCGGAAATGACATAGCGCACACGGTCCCCGGCCTGTACGCCAAGCGTCTCCCGCACGGGTTTGGGGAGTGTTGTTTGTCCCTTCTTGGTAATCGAAGATTCGAGCATGGCGACACCTCCAATCGCCTTGTAATATACGATAATCCCTTACTTACCTTAATAAAGTAACTGATGTTACGCACTCTAATATGAGTCTGATGTTTCCGGCCCCTCGGTCGTCCTTCCCGCGCAAGACCACTCAACTGCGCCGCCTGTTGGCACACTTTCGCTTTCCGACAAAGTTGCGTTGTGTGCCTCGTGCGGCGTTCAAAGGATACACTGCCCTAGCGTCGTTTCCGACATTCGGTAGCAAGTCCTTGTTCAGGAAATCCCTCTTGAGTAGTTCGTCGTCCGTGCAAAGGACCATGGCTTCGCTGGCGCGGGCCAGGGCGATGATGTGGGCGTCATTGGAGCGAAGTTCACGACCAGTAATCTGGCCTTTCGCCGCTTCTATGCCGCTTCCCCGGATGAGCGTGGCGGAACCTTGTCGCCGGTAGGCTATGAACAGCTCTAGCGTTTTCCGGCTCTTTTTTAGCTCGTCGCTGTACTCCCCGGCATCCGAATAGACGAGCAGGCCGTCTTTTCTGTCGATCCATCGCAGTAGGGGTTTGATCTTGGCCGCTTGAAGATCACCGAACAGATTTGCGTCGATGATCGCTCTAATGCACATAGTGATTTCTCAATCGAAGCCGAGCAGTCGATTGGTCTCTTGCAGAAAGAACTTCCGGTATCCGTCAGGCTCTCCTTCGAGATTTCCAGCGCGATCGACTGAGATGTTGTGGATCAGCGATTCGCCGCTTTCTGGATTGCGTTCAAAATAGACGATCCTAAAATCTGCCGGGGCGAGAACGCCTTTCATAACGCAGATGCGAAACCGATCGATTAGGTGATCGCTGTGGGTCTCGATGACGAAGCGATGCGTCGATTCAGCCATCATCTGTGCCAGCACCGCCTGCGCGGACGGATGAATATGCACTTCCGGCTGCTGCAACAGGAGGGCGACACCCACCCGCTTGTCGGACATCACCCGGAGCACTTGGAGAATAGAATGGACGCCATACCCCACATCAGCCAAGTTGTGCCATGCTCCCCCCTGCCTGATACGCAGCTCGAAAAGACCGTCTCGCGCTTGCGACCCCCGTTTGATGTCGATTTCGGAAAACAGCTTGAGCCGATCTCCGGTGGAAGCGAGGTATTCTCTGAGCACTTCCAAGTCGCGAACACCCAGCAGGTCTTGTGCATAGTACCGCTGCCGCGGCGGCGGCGAGGGATCAACAGATATGACGGCTATGGGTTCGGTGGGAAACGGCATCTCCCGCAGGAAATTCGTCATGTTCGCAAACGCCGTTTGTCGCTCGAAGGTCGCGTCCGTCCCGATCCGTTTGCGGTAGGTGGACACACTGCCCAAATACGGCAGCAGGCCGTGTCGTGCGCGCTGCGACAACCAGGTGGAGATCTGCCGGTAGGACAGGTCGGCCTGTGGAATGACAAGACTGTTCCCAGCGGCCCGGAACTCCCAGCTTGCGGGCCGCCCCGGGTTTCTGCTCACAGTCAGGCACTTTTCCGCGCCGTGGGCGGCCTGAAAGTGAAGTGCTACGGCGTTTTCCGACGGTTGGCCCTGCTCTTGGCCAAACGCCAACCGGAGATGCGTGTGGCAATGCCCTTCGAGTACGCCGTCCAAGACGAATGTATCCGACTGGTGCCGAGCGATGGTGCTGAAGTCTCCCATGCTGTAAGGAGGGTCATCGAATCCGGGCTGATCGGGGGCCGGGTCGGATAGTTCATAGAGACCTGCTAGCCGGGCGAATTCTTTGTAGCACCCAAGAAACGTCGATTTTCCGGTATTATTTTCTCCGACAAGCAGCGTGATTTTGCCCAACTCGGCTGCTTGTGGCTCGGCGAAGCACCGGACGTTCTGTAATGATAGTCTGATGATCTGGCTCATGAGGTTGCTCGTTTCCGCCACCAATTGACGCAATGTCTGAGGCGATTGACGCACCAATTGACCCACCGGCTGAGGCGACTCCGGTGGTCCGTTCTCTGTACGGGATCGATGATGAAGGGATACTTAGCGTGGTCTCCGGCGGCTAGCTTCGCCTGAACCGAACAGTGCTCCTTGCAAGCGGCGTGTTCGGTCGACAGCCGGTTCGGAATAAAACTGTAGTGCAACTTCCCAGCCACAGTGGGCCACCAGGCCTCCCCCGCGACCAGCCGGATCATCTCCAGTATCATATAGCTGGCGACGTTCGCACTGAACGGAAAGACGTTTTGGTTCCGTCGTCCGTCGCCCGAGCGTTGTCGCCGCACATAGGACGGATCGTCGAGCGAGCCGTCGCGCTCCATGACTACGTCGGAAGTCGTGTACTGCCCGTCGCAGCGCAGGCACCGCGCATCTGGGCCGACGAGCATCGCACTCCACGCGGCTTGGCCCAGCCGCCCGTTAGACTTCCTGTCCACGAAGACGCCGCCGAATATAACGGGGATGCAGTGTGCATAAGCGATGTGGTTCACTACGTCCTTTGGCAACGGCCGGTCCACGGCGGCGAAGAGCACATCGCAATCGAGGGCAGCGAGGTATGCGGGTCGTTCTTCGATCCGGCGAGTCACGGCATCCACGCGAAAAGCCTCCGCAGTGGCACTCCGCTTTAGGTTCCGTGCGGCCAGTTCCGTCTTGTATATGCCCACATCATCGACGCCGGCATACAGCAGTCTATCTAGATTATGGGGTTCGACGCGGTCGGCATCCACCAAAGCCAGATGTCGAATCCCCATGCGGGCAAGAGCTTCGGCCACCATACAGCCGACGCTGCCGACGCCTACTACGCCGACCCGAAGGCGGGCGATATCGCTTTGAACCGCCTCTCCCCATGTGTCAATGGTCCGGCTCAGTGCCGGCCGACGCACAGGGGGCGGCAGATGATCGTCATTGTAGGTGATTTGTAGGCCGCGACCGACCACCCGCACCTTGTCGCACCAGCATAGCTCGACCTGACGTCCGCTCCAAACCCAGAAGCGGGCACTCCAACTGCCATCCACCCCCAAGGTCAGACCAACGACGGGGAAGCCAGTAGCGCGGGCTGGCGGCGAAATTCTATCTCGCTCGGCTACGATGTCCACGTCGCTCATCCCCTGCCAGCCTGGGCTAAAGTGGTTGTGCATAAACGCCAAGCCAGCCTGCTCGGCGTGGGCGATTCGTACCGCCCGCGCCAAGTACGCGGCCTCAAAACTGGCATTACCGTGCAGGTGTCGTTCGCCATCTTGGGGCGGTACGAGGCGAAAAATTAGAGCCGACTGTCGTTCGCCGCCGGTGCTAGGTCGCCACAAAGCGAAGCATAGGTCTTCCTGCCGCTGATCGCGTCTGATATGCTGTAGCAGCATATCGCTTGCTTGGCGATGCACGGCGTGGGTTAGGACGGCGTCGTATCTGTCGTATCTCATATCTGCGCCCAGACGCGCGCTAGGTGTCGATTGACGTATGTCTTCATGTTCTTGTCTGCTGGGGCGAGCGAATCCCAGAAATCCGAGGGCGGGAGACTGAAGACCGACCATTCGAGATCTGGGGATTGATAGTTGGAAAATATGGTCAGGCGGGTTGCATGAAGGTTGGCGATGTGGACGAAGTGGGGCGGGTATTCGGGATATGCGTCCTCTTGGAAGCTGATGCCGATTTTGAATGTCTTTCCCCGGTGCGGACCGTTATTTACTGGATACTCGAACAGGACGATCGGCCCGCGGCTATAGGCCGGATCGGTCGCGACCTCCGCGTCGAATCCGAGAGCGCACAGCTCGCGTTGGGCGGCCTCTGCGGCGCTCATGCCACTGGCGTCGCCCCGGTGTGGATGGCGACGAACTGATCGCCGTCTTTGATGATGATTAGGTCGGCGAGGCTCTCGTACTTGGCTCCGTCGGCGAGGTTTTCGAGGTAGTAAACACCGAGATCGCTGGCGTCGATGCTGGCATCGGCACCGGCTTGCCGCAGGATTGTTTCCAAAGACAATGGGTTGGTCGTCGTGGTCTGATCTTCGCCGTTCACCTTGTAATGCAGGCGAACTGGCTGAGCGGGTGGTTTGCGCTTAATTCCGAGTTTGTCGCCGCTGCGAAGCGAGATCGATTGGTCCGGGGCGCAGTGAAGCACATTGTCCGGGGTTTCGATACAGAACGCATCGGGGGACACCCCCGCCATTTCGAGCAGTTTGCGGACGCTCAGCGGCGATTCAGCGCTTGCAGGCTTTCCGTTGAGAAAAAAATCTATCTTCTCATTCATGTGGCGTCTCCATCATTTGAGTTTAGTCGCGGCAAATGCGGCGTTTCTTCGGCGGCGCGAGCTTCGAATAGCTGTGGTCCGTCGTACTCGCCCAACGTTGGGAGCTTCAAGGAGTTCGCTGTGTTGCGCCGCTCGGCGTGAACCGATAGCCCTCGGACTTGGCATTCGTCAATTCCGCGGAAAGTAGAGCCGGGTTTTTCCGCCCACTGCGACTTGAAGTCCTCTGCTGTCGGCGGATTCGTCCGAACTAAGCGAAACACGTCGCGAGGCTGGGCGATCTCATCGGCGGCGTTTGGAGGACACCCATCAGGCAAGGGTTCTCGGCACTTCACGATGTTAGCTCTTTCTTTTTATCGTCCCGCATCCCTAGCGGCTTTCTCTATCCAATCACCCATGTTGTTGTAGCCGTTATCCTTATTCCAGAGATAGAACGGGTAGCCTTCCGGTATCTCGCCGCACCGTTCAGCCGTGTCTCCATTCAAATCACTGATCTTGCTGATGTCGATCCCAAGTAAACCGTTCTGCTTCTTCTTGCTTTGCTCGATTTCGTACTTTACCCATCTGCTTGAACAAGTACGAGCCCCCACGAATACGACAGTTACCGATGTGCCATCAAGCTGATTATCAATCCATCGCTTGATAGCCCGATCTCCCTGACGCTTGATCTTCTCAAATTCAACGGCGTCCACGAAACCTGCTGCTTCCTTGCCTTGTGTCACCTAGCTATTGCGGACGACCATGGCGCGAGATACATCGGGTTTATACTTGAAGCTAAAAAAGACTCTACGTGCCATTGTTTATGTCCCCTTAATGAGAAAAATTGCGAAGAAAATTGTAAGGATAAGCGCATCGTAGAAAACGAACAGGGTACGCGAAAACGCTGCATCTTTCCAAGTCAAGCTCTGTTGGAATGAACGAGTATCCATGGAAAAGTCAATAGCGTCGTCCGGGAGCCCCCGGACATGATCGTAGAGGGCGCGAAACAGACGCTCTTGCCGCAGGAAGTAGCTGTCGAATCCCCAGAAGAAGACCACGGGAATCAAGGCGATGGCCACGAGTTCGATGGAGCCTCCCCGGCCGAGGAGGAAGAAGATGGCGGACACCAAGACCACACTCCATCCCTTCAATTGGAATGAGTTGGCGGCGAGGCGGTTGATTGCGCCTTGGATGAATTCGAGGTGTTTGTGTTTTGCGTCCATCAGTCGTCTCCTTCCGTGAGTTTGCTTGCCGAGTCTGTCTCCCACAGCGGCAGCGACACTCTCGGCTTTTGGCGCGTCGCTCTCTTTTTTGGCTTTTGCGCGGCTGCGCCTGAGCGCACTTCCTCAGCGGCGCGTTGGGCGTTGAGTTCCAACAGCGTCGTTGCCCATCGTCTGCTGCTGCCCAAGACGTATCGGCAAGGCCCGATGCACTTCCTGGGAGGGTGGGCGTCCCGCCCGCCCGCGGGCCAGAGGCCCGCGCACCCAGATCCTCCCGCCGCAGCGGATAGTCGCGAAAGTTGATCACATAGCGGTGGTGAGTGTGCGTCGGCGACGTGTTCACCTCCTCGCCGCCGATGTAGGGGAAAATCGCTTCTTTGTTGCGCGGATCGTCCTCGAGCAATCGCTCCATCGCGGCCAGCGGCGTCGCCACGCCCTTCTTGTCCGTGTCGTCGAATGTGAAGCCCATGCCGAGGATATAGCTACCCACGAAGCTCTTACCCGCGTTGGCCTTCAGCCGCACTGGATTGTCGTGGCCACCGCGGTGGAACAGAAAGGCCGTGATCGTATCACTTGGTTTATCGTCGAGGCGTTTCTCCGCCACAAAACATCCCTTACTCACGTGGACCACACTCACCACCACCGCCGCCAGCCCGGGCCACTTCACCCGCCGACGGGCGTTGTAGATGGCGCCGCCGTGTTCGCAAATCCACTGCAGCCCGGTTGAGCGAGTATCGCCCTGCGCGATGGTATTGGTGGCGATTAACCCAAACGCCCCGCCCTCGCGGACGAGGTTGAACGCCCGTCGAAAAAAATGAGCCACCAAGTCGGCATTGCCGTGGCTATGCTCGTGCATCTGCTTGAGCCAGTCTGGATAACCGGGAACATTCCCCGCCGCCACCGTGTTTTTCCCCGCAAACGGCGGATTCCCCACCAGCACATCAAACCCCGCCCTCTCCCGCTCAAACACCTCCGGGAACTCAAGCTCCCAGTGGAACGGCGCAAGCGGCGAATCGCCCTCTCGCTGCTCGGCCAGCCAACCGCGGTAGCGACCCACCTGGCCGCTGATCACCGCCGCGGCAAACTCCGCCCGTTTGGCCTCCCGTTTTTTGGCTTGGCCTTCGGCAAAAAACGCCGCCAGCACCAAATCCCCAAATAGCGTTACTTCGCTTAGTTCGTCTTGGGCCTCCATCCACAGCCGTTGCAGTTGCCGGTCTGGCGTGGTCTCCCCGGCTTCGCGGATGCGGCGACGCAAATCGGCCACTTTCGCCATCTGATCGTGCACTCGCATAGTCTCAAAATCCGCCTGAAACCGCCGCGCCCCTTCCTTATAGTGAAACGCCTCAATCTGCTTGCGCGACAGCCCGACCAAAGAATCGCCGTGCCGCAACGCATGGTCGAGAAAGGTGAACGGGTGGTCCTTAGCCAAGGTCATAAGCCACAAAGACAGCTTGGCCAAATCCACCGCCATCGGATTGCGATCCACGCCGTAGAGACAACGCTGCGCCACGAGGCGACGGGCGTAAATCGTCTCGTTTGCATCGGGTGGGATTTCGGGCACCGCGTCGTGGGCGCGATAGGCTTCCACCAAGGCGTCGGCAAGCTGGCGACAGGCTTCCACCAAAAAGGCCCCAGACCCCATCGCCGGATCGCAGACCTTGAGGTCGAGAATCTGTTCGGGACGCGGCGGGCGGCCATCGTCGCCGCGCAGCCGCGCCAAGATGGGTTCCAAGCTCGTGCGGACAATCGGCTCGGTGAGCGCACGGGGCGTATAGTGAGAGCCAGAGCGACGCCGCGCTTGGTTGGGCTGGAGCACCATCGCCCCTTGGGGAACCAAGTCCGGCGTGGCCACCTTGTCGAGTACTGCGTCGAGGGCCACGTGCAGGTCGTCGATCACAGCGGCGGCCTGTACCGCCTTCTTGGCCTTGTCGGGCAGTTTGCGGTCGGCATGGTCGCGCAGCCACTTCTCGCGCTTGGCCGGCGATGTGGCAAGCAACGCTTCGAGGTTGACAGTCGTGGGTGCTCCGTATCTTTTCGCGGCCTTGATCGCGGCCGAGTACCCCAGCGCGGTCTCCAAGCGAAATCCCATCATGGTTTCGTACACTGAGCCAATTTGCTCCACATCGAGGGCCCGGTACGAGATGCGCTCGCCGTCGAGCACCAAGAGCTTTTCAAGTGCGCGGTAGATCGTGCCGTCGGGCACCTGCGGCGGCTCGATCCGCTCGTGCTTTTGACGCGCTCCACTCCCCATGCGGCCTTCGAGGAACTTGAAGCGATCCGGATCGAATAGAGCACCGTGCCGCTCGGGTAAGTGCAGTCCATCAGCGGCGGCACCGTCGTGGACCATGCGGAACAAAACCAACAGTTGTGCCCATGCCCCATAGCGTTGGTCCATGGTGTCGGGATAGAGCGCGGCGTCGCTGCACAGGCGATCATAGAGAGCGGCAATGGAGTAGTAGCGCACAAAGGTGTCGTGCGCTGGCAGCATGTCGCGCTCCTCGGCATAGAGCAGAAAAACGAGCCGCAAAAGTACGGTGAGTAGTGCGCGATAAACATCGTCGGGGTCCTCGCGTAGCGGCTCTCGCAAGAGCGTACCCTGCGAGGCATCGTGGGCGGCTTGAAAACCACGCAGCAATTCGTAGAGGGCATGAAGCACCTGCTCGGACAACCGCTCGCTGACTTCGTTTTGGTACTTGCGGCTTTCTGCAAGCAGGCAAGCAAGGCGTTCGCGCTGCGGCAACGCCAGCAGGCGACGCTCGCTCAACAGTAGGCGCAAGGCCGTGCAGATGGGACGCCCCGCTGTCAGAAGCATATCGGCGACCCGGAAGTCCAGCCAGCCCGAGCTTTCTCCGCGAGGTGCCGAGACAAGACGCAAGGCACAGCCGTTGAAAAGCAGCCCGGCTGGGACGGCCGTAGCGCGTAGCAGCCGTTCCATGCGACCTTGCGGCGAGGCTTCCAGCCGCCCGGCCCCCGCTTCGATGCGGTCAAAGCATTGACCCGGCTCGATCACTTGCACAAGAAGCTGCCAAGGCAATTCGCCAGCGCTGGGGTTCCTTTCGCGCACCGCGTATGTTGGGCGCAAGGTCTCCCCATAGTCGGGGAGGACAACTTCGAGCTCAGCAGGAATCGGGTTTTCGTCCGTCCCGGCGTACCCTTTGGGCGAAAAGTGCCAGCCGAGGACCTCGCCGACGAAGGTGCAAAAATCCGGCAGCCATGGCTGAGGCGATTGGCCATCAAAGCGGCGTTCTTCGACGCATGCCCTCAGCCGCTGCTGGCCTTCGGCATCGCGGCGGTGCAAAATTGCACCGGCCTTGACCAAAGCGGAAGCCGAGACGACCAAGCCCGTGGGCTGGACAAAGCCCAGCCATTCGAGGTGGGCGGCGATATGAGGGTCGAGTTGGGCCATGGCGGTCAGTTGGTCTCCGGCCAGAGATAGATCAAACCCACCGGCTCGATGCGCTGGGCGCGGACCTCGTAAAAGGCGCGGATGCGCGCAGGCTCTCGCTCCAAGTCGCGGTCAAACTGCTTGAGGCGGCGATGCCAAGCATTCACGTTGGCTTGAAGTTGCCGCTTTTCTGCGGCGTCAAAGCCGAGGGTAAGTTGCTCAGCGTGGTGTTGGTGTTTGTCCAATTCCTCGCGGACGCGGGTGCGCTGGTGCTCCAAGGTAGCGCGGAGGGCTTTCGCCTCGCGTTCGCCCCGGCGGCGCAGTTGCTCAATAGCGATAGCGGCCCATTCTTCAGCGCGTGGCTGAAGTTGCGGCAGGAGTTCGTCAATGTCGCGGAGAACTGCGGCAAGCAGCTTGCGTTGGATGGCGTCGTTGAGCGCATGCTGGTTGGGCGCAGCGAGGGTCCGCTCGAGCAGATCGAGAGTCCGCGCCTGCGCGTCGCGGGCATAGGCTTGCAGCGGCCGGTTGCGCTGCGATGGTTCGGTCCAGCGTGCTGCGACCGGCACGATCTCTTCGTGCAGTCGCTCAGCCCCATTCCCATAAAGCGCGAGACGCCCGAGCAAAATCACGCGCGGAACTGAATCCGCCACTTGCGCGAGGCAGGCCCGCGCCAAGTCGTGGTGGACAAATCCCTGCGCCCGAAAGCGAGCGAGCAGGCGTTGGGCCACGCGCTGCTCGAGGTGTAGATGAACGACATCGTCGCTGAGTACTCCTCGATCTTCAAAGACGACCGGCCGAATCGGTGCCTCCTTGCGCCATTCGGCCAACTTCTGGTCGGTCTTGCGCGGTGCCCGCAACGTGTCCAGCGTGGACATCCAGCTCAAATCGGCTTGGACTTTGCGGTCCAGCGGCGGAAAGGTCCAAACCGAGCGGCCCGCTTCGTCCTCGCCTTTACTCAGCGGCTCAGCCCCCAGCAACTCAAGCGCACACGAGAGCGCGTCTCGAAAGGGTCTTGGCGCGAATTGTACCCAGTTGCGGGATGTTGCAAGGATGTTGCGGCAGTCCTCGATCTGGGCTTGCAACGCCTCTTGCCGGTCCCGTGCTGCTTCGAGCTCATCGGCGACTACGCGCTTGCGCTCCGTGTCGAGATCGGCGCGGTCAATTTTTTGCGCGAGTTGGTCGGCTTCTTGGTGCCGAATCCCGCGTTTGAGATGCCGCTCAATATCGTCGTTGATCACCTTGGCCAAGCTGCCGAGTTCCCGCTTGATGGTCTCGGTCTTATGTACCAAGACGTCGAGGACGCGGTCTTCTGCGCGTTGCGGCAGGACGAAGTAGTGGCAGCGGACCTCAGAAGCCGGTTGCAGCTTGCGGTCAATGCGGCCATTGCGCTGCTCAATGCGGCCGGGGTTCCAAGGCAGGTCAAAGTGGAACAAGTCGGTGCAGTGGGCCTGAAAGTTGAGCCCCTCGCGGGCGGCGTCCGTGGCCAGCAGGATGCGCAACGGGTCTTTCTCAGGGTCGGCATTAAAGCGACGCTGAATTTCCTTGCGCCGTGCCCCACTGGTATGACCGTCAATAACTTCAATGCGCTCGGCGGCGCGGTCCGTTGTCGCAATGGCCGCATCGAGCATCTCTTTCAGATAGCGTTTGGTCCCCGCGCGATTTTCCGTAAAGATCAGTACCCGGCGGTCGTTCCACGGGGCAGGCGGTCTGGCAGACGCTTGGTTAAGGGGCGGCAGTGCGGGACACAGGTTGTCCCGGATCCAGTCGATGAGCCGCTGCAGCTTGGCGTCGGGCCGACCTCGCGCTTCTTCGGCGATCCGTTGCATCTGATCAAGCAGTACTTGCTCCCGCTTCCACAGCACTTCCATTTCCACGGTGCGTTGGGTCTCTGCCTCGGCATCAGCCGCGAGTGCCTTGATTTGGCTTCGCTCGGCTGCTTCTAGTTCCTCAGTACTCCATTCACCGCGTTCGTCTTCGGCATCCGGCACGGTTGCGAAATCCTCGGTGGCCGGGCTATTAATCCCTTGCCTCCATTGGCGTTCGACGGTCTTACTGTGAACCTTGAGGCTACGGGCGAATGCTTCGACCGAAGAGAGGAGCCGTTGCTGCAAGCCGATTGCGAGGAGGCCGGCGGCGGCTTGGGCCTTGGCCGAGGTACTGGCGTGGCGTTGTTCGCGCACAGCGCGGTATTCGTCGAGGAGTTGGGACAGCACAAGCTCGGGAGCCTCTGCGGGCAGATCGGCGATCTCGATCCGCTTGACGATGCGCTTGGGGAACCCGCCTTGAATCGCACGAAGATCTTCTTTGAGCCGGCGCACCATCACATCTTCGAGTACCTGCTTGCCGCGCACTTTGACGCCGCGGGTAAAGCGGTAGGGATCGAGCAGTTCCAGCAGGGTGGAAAAGCTATTGGAATGCCCATTGTGCGGCGTGGCAGACAAAAAGAGCCGGTGCTCAAAACGTCCACCCAAATCGCGCACGGCGCGGGTGAACTTAGTCTCAATGCCATAGCGGCCGCCGCTGGCTGGAGCCGCGTGGTGAGCCTCGTCCAAGATCAGCAGGCTGCCGGGCTGCATGTCCCCGAGCCATTCCCGCATCGGGTCCGCGTAAGCCGGGTCAATCAGCAAATTGTGGGAGATCAGAAAGCGACTGTGCGTACGCCAAGGATTGACGCCAAAACCGCGCTCGCGGCGCATCCGAGTCCAGTACGCCCGATCGAGGATCTCAAACACGAGGCCGAAGCGCTCCTCCATCTCGGCCTTCCACTGCTCTAGTACCGAAGGCGGGGCCGCAACCACCAGCGTTTTGGCTTTCTTGCGGAGCAGTAGTTCCCGTGCAATCAGACCGGCCTCAATGGTCTTGCCAAGTCCGGTGTCGTCGGCGATGAAGAGGTTGACGCGGGGCATCCGCAGTGCCTTGCGCAGGGGCTCCATCTGGTAGGCGTCAATTTTGATGCCAGCGCGAAACGGTGCCTGAAAGATGTTGGGGGCCGTGGCCGTAACGCAGTTCCAGCGCAGGGTGTGGAGAAAGGCTGCGAACTGACGCGAGTCGTCGAAACCCCTAGAGGCTAAGTCGGCCCAACTTTCCTGCCGGAGAATACAGCGGTCGAGCTCACAGTCCCAAAACACCTCTAGGGCCTGCCCTTGTGCGTCGTCGTCGGCGCAGGCGAGGCGGACAAGCCCATGGGGCATCACTTCTTCGACCAACCAACGGCGCGAGCGAAGTTGAACTAGTTCGCCGACACAAGGGGCGCGTTCGGGTAGGGTTGGCGGAGCGGCGGTGCTCACAGGCTTCATAAAAGAGGTTGTGCAGTATGAACAGCGATGAACCGTTATTGTACGGCCTCGCATCAGACAGGTCAAAACAGGCTGCCCAAATTCCCCGGTGCCGTCTTGCGCGGTGTTTAGCCTTGACATCAGGCGATGCTGTAGGAGACCAGAGTGCAGGTTTTGTGCACTTTCACGGGGCAAAAATGTCAGTAGTTCACCCTTGTGGCGATTATTCGCCGGGCGGTTATACTATGCCAAACACCGGATGACTTGGTACTGGTTCACTCAGGTGCGAGCAAGGAGGATGCGGTATGCGTTGGTCTTTTATCGGGGCTTTGCTGTTTGCCACCAACATCGCCGCCGAGCAACTCCGCTTTGACGCGGCGGATGAGTGGCGGGCTTGGCACTTGCCGCTGGGGGTTGTTGCGCTCGACGCCGGCGTTATCCGCCCGGTTGCAATCCGCAAAAACGTCGATCCCGTGCGCGATGCCGCGGCCTTTGGCGGGGGGATTCACGCGGCTGGTTCCAATGCGCGGGCCGCGGCGCGAGCCATTGACGGGGATCGGCTGACCGGTTGGAGTCCCAATTGGGCCGCCGACCCAGACGACTGGTGGGTCGAAATCGACTTGGGCCGAGCGGTAGCGGTGCGCCGGGTCGCGCTGACCTTTTTGCCGAGTGCGCCGCCGTGTGCGCTGTTCGACGTGTTGCTTTCCACGGGAGAGCCCGCCATCGACGTGGTCGGCAATCCCATTGACGGCAGCCTCGTGTACCGCGTCAAGGAGCGCTTCAAGGAAAACACGCGGCAGCGGATCGTGCTGGAGCGGGACCCGCTGCGCGATCCGTTTGTGCAATTTATCCGCGTCGAAATGCTCGGCTGCGCCGCCGGGGCCGCGCTGGCCGAAGTGGAGGTCGAAGCTGTTGGCGACAACCTCGCCTTGGAACTGGCGGCCAAGGGCGGGGGCTTGGAAATCATCGTCGATATCGATGGCTTTGGCGACGCGGCCTCGTTTGCCAACTCCCTGCCGCTGGTCGATGGCCGGTTTTCTTTGTGGACGGAAAATCGCCGCATCAACCGCCCGGTCGATGTGATCTCGCGCATGACCTTGGACTTGGGCGCGGTCTATTGGGTGGATTGGGTGCGTATCGTGGGGGATTTTTTGTCGCGGCCCGGGCAATTCCGCTTCAACTTCGACCGCTACGAGGTGCTGACCTCAGACGGGTCGCTAGCGCCGAATGGCACGCGGATATGGCACCGGCAATTCGCGGGTAAAGCTACCTCAGCCAATCGTCAGCTCGGGATCGCCAACCACCACTTTGCGCCGATCAAGACGCGCTACGTGCGGGTTGAGTGGGTGTTTTGGGACGCGGCCTGCGCGGCCGCTTGCGTGGGCTGCGGCATTGTGCCGCCCTGCCAGTTTTGGGGTGGTACGCGCGAGTTGCAGGTGTTTGGCGCCGGCTATCCGCAGCGGGTGGTATTGCCCTCGCCCCTGCTTGACCTCGGCGGCGACAAGCAGGTCCACGCCATTGACTGGCGGGCCGACGCGCCGGCCGGGACGCGGCTGGAGGTGCGCAGCCGCACCGGCAATGACCTGCAAATGGACATCACCTATCGCGACAAAAACGGCCGGATCGTCACCAAGCGGAAGTACGACAAGCTCATTCCCTCCTTTAAGGGCCAGATCGACACCGCGCTGTCGCCGGGGGCTAATTGGAGCCCGTGGAGCAAGCTGTACTTGCGGCCGGGCGAGCCGTTTGCGTCGCCGACGCCGCGGCAGTACGCCGAGTTGGAGGTCGCCTTGGTGTCCGAGCGGCCGGATGTGGGCGTGGCCTTAGATTGGCTGGCGCTTGAGTTCGGCGACCCGGTGGCGCAAGAAGTGGTGGGGGAGATTTTTCCGGTCGCAGTGCAACCCGGCGAACGCACCGAGTTTGCTTATTACATTCGTCCGCAGCAGGTGGCCGGCCGCGGCTTTGACCACTTGGCGGTGGAGACTTCGGCGCCGATTGAGTTTGTGGCGGTGTTGGTAGAGGGCCAAGTGGTGGAGGCGACGCCCACGCCGCTGGAAGGGGGGTTGGCCATCGCCTTGGTCGCGCCGGTTAAGAGCCGGCAGCTGGTGGAATTGCGCTTTGCCGGCACTGTGTTTGTCGATGCCACGCGCTTTGACGCCTTTATTGCCCAAGGCCCGGCCGATGCGCTGGTGCGGCAACGGGTGGATGCGGGCGACGCGTATGCGGATGTCGTCAGCAGCACCAATGCCGTGCGCTTGCCCGTGGGGGCGCGGCTGCTGGCCAACGTAGCGATGGAGCCGCTGGCGTTGACGCCCAACAACGACGGGATCAACGACGCGCTGCGGGTGGAGTTCGACTTAATTAATGTCTTGGCCGCGCGGTGGGTCGGCCTGCGGATTTTCGACCTTGCCGGGCGGTTGGTGTGGATGCGGCAAGAGGAGGGCGCGGCTGGTAGGCGGGTTTGGGTTTGGGACGGCCGGGGGCACTGGGATACGCGGGTCGGGCCCGGGCTGTACGTGGCGGAGTTGCGCGTCGAAGGCGACGAGGCAAGCTACAGCAGGCGGCGCGTGGTTGCGGTGGCCTATTAGCAGTTGAACCGTTTTTTGTACCATGCAATTTGGCTGTTGAGGCCGTCGGCTAGTGCGGTGTGGGGCACGAAGCCGAGTATGGTTCTAGCCTTGTCGATATTGGCCCGCGTATGGCTTTGATCACCGGGGCGCGGAGGAAGAAGGCGCAGACGAGCCTGCCGGCCCAAAATCTCTTCCACGATCTCAATCCCGCGACGGGTCGTCGTCTCGATATCCGATCCGATATTGAAAATTTCACCGGCACACTGGTCTCGATGATCGAGCACCGCGAGGAGCCCGGCTACGGCGTCGTCCACAAATGTGTAGGCGCGCTTGTGGTGTTGACTGCCGTCGTATAGCGGAAACTCCTCGCCGTGCAAGATGCTGCTTATCAGCTTCATATAGAATTTTTCTGGGCGCTCGCGTGGGCCATAAACAGAGAATAGGCGCGTGGAACACACGGGCAATCCGCGCTCGTGCCCATAGGCCAAGGCCAATTGCTCGGCGGCGAGCTTGGTCGCGCCGTAGTAAGAGATGGGCGCGGGTACGGCCGTCTCTGCTGCGGTGGCACACCGGCCATATACGGACGAAGTAGAGATGTTGACTAGGAAAGGTCGTCGCTTGTAGCTAGCGCACGCTTCGAGTAATGCGTGGGTGGCGCCTAGATTGTTGCGCACGTACGCGTCCGCGGAAACGCCAGCGGCCATGCCGGGTTGCGCCGCAAGGTGGAATACCAACTCGGCATCGGCAAGCGCGCCCTCCAACTTGTCGCAGGCCAAGTCCAGCCGCTCGACCGGCACCCCGGCATCGGCAAGCTCGCGCGTGTTGCGCTCCTTCATCCAGACCGGGTAGTAGTCGCTAAAAGAATCGACGCCAACGACGTTGTAATTGCGCGACGCTAGCCGTTCGCAAAGATGCGATCCCACAAAACCTGCGGCACCTGTTACGACAATCTGCACTCGATTTCACTTCCCGGTAAGGCTGCTCGCGTCTGACGACTTCCATTGGCACGAAGAACAGAAGTTTAGTTAAGCAATGAACTGTTTAGTATAAAGAACATCTGTAAATAAGGTCAATCAATGATGTAAGTTAATGTATTTCTTAAAATTAGTCGCTAAAAAGAAAAGTATGTACACGGAAAAAAGTGTTGACTATGATAAAAATAAGTTTATTTTGATAATCAATTGTTTTATTAATCAAACAATAAGTTGGCAATATATACCCACTCATGGCGGAGTCCATTTTGGCCAAAAAGGAGCGTTTCCACCTAAAGACACTAGTCGCTTTTAGCGGTCTAGCACTTTTGCTGGGTGCTTTGTGCTGGAGCCTGCTTGTTGGCTGTGAGAGCGACCCTTTGCTCGCGCCACAGTCCGAGGAAGAAGAAGAGGGAAGTTACGGCTTGAGTACCTTCCCCGGCCGTGAAACGGCCATCAAAGACCGCCGAGCCAATCCGGAGCTGTTCTGATGAGCAGAGGAATCGAGATTGCGACTAGGCTTTTGGGGCTGGCCACGCTGTTGAGCATGGCGGTGGGCAGCCTTGCTCTGAGCTTGGAACTGGCGCCGGCAGACATCAGCGGCAAAGTGATCGACCAAGAAACGGGACAGCCGGTTTTAGGGGCTGTTGTCAAAATTGGTCTGGCCGGAGAAAGCCTAAAAGGGGCGACGACCGGGCAGGACGGGACCTTTTTCCTCGCGCAAGTGCCCCCGGGGCCAAAGCGCATTGCCGTGAGTCTCATCGGCTACGGCTCGTATGACGAGGAAATTGCTCTAGCGCCCGGGGCTACGCTCGTTTTGGATATCGCCCTGCTGAGCGATCCCATCCAATTGGCCCCAGTCGAAATTATCGGCGAATCGCCGCTGACAAACCAAAAGCGCCCCGGGACCGCGTCTAAGCTGAGGCCCCAGACGGTGGGGCTGATCAAGCCGGTTGGCACCCAAGAGCTGCTCGAATTGGTGCCCGGCATCAACGGCTACGCCGACGATGGGTTCGGCAATTCGCGGTTGAGCGTCGGCATCCGGGGCCTAAACCCCCGCCGCAGCTCGCGGGTGCTGATCATGGAAGACGGGGTGCCGATCCAGCCGGCGGTCTATATCTATCCCAACGCCTATTACAACCCGCCATCAGAGCGCATTGATGCGATGGAGGTAATCAAGGGGAGTTCAGCTATTCGCTTCGGTCCTCAAACTATGGGCGGCGTCATCAATTATGCGACGCGGAGACCCGACGGCACCAAGGGCATGGTCAATCAGTTCACCGTAGGTAGCAATGGTTACTACAGCGCGTTTGCAGAGTTGAGAGGATTGGGCCGCCGACAAATCACGTCCGATATACAGGTGCTTTACAAGCGCGGAAACGGCTTCAGGGCCAACAACACCTTCAACCAAGTCAACGGAACCGCAAAGACGCAGTTCCGCTTGAGCCCCAAAAAGGTGCTCTACCTGAAAGCCAACGCCAACTTCGAGTCCTCTAATGCGACCTATACCGGTCTGACCGAGTACTCCTTTCGCGCCAATCCCAAATTCAATCCCAAAGAAGACGACCATTTCAAGGTTTTGCGGGCCGCTCTCGATCTAATGTACACCAGCAAGATCGCGGCGAATTTAGTGGGCAATACTACGGCTTACTTGAATGTCTTTGATCGCCGCTGGTGGCGGGAAGACGACATTTTCGTGCGCGCTTCAGCTTTAGCGACCGGCGATTTGACGCCGGTGCCCTACTTCCAGAGTGGCGATTTGGTGCGGGTAGGAGGGGGCACCGGCAATTTCGGCATTCTGCGGACCTTTTACGTAGGGGGCATCGCCCAGGACTACTCGCTCAAACACAGCCTCGGCGGTCATTCGGCAAAGATCGAGGCCGGAGTCCGCGCCCATTGGGAGCGCTTTATCGACGACAAGAAAATTGGCGACGCTCCAGACGCACGCGATGGCGTGTACTATACCGGCACCCCCGACGACCCGGACGACCCGGTGCAAATCGTGGGGCAGAGCCACCACTACGAAACCACCGCTTTGGCTGGCTACGCCATGGAGCATATCGAATGGGGCCGGTTGACGCTCGACCCAGGTCTGCGCTTTGAGGTGTTCAAGCAAAGCCGGGTGGACCGCCTGCGCGGTGCCATCTTGGCCGACAAAGTCTCTGCGGTGCTACTGCCCGGTATGGGCTTCAACTACCAGTTCGGACGGTTCAACGCGTTCGCCGGGGTGCATCGGGGATATACGCCGCCTTCGAGTGGTACGCTAAAAATAACCAACTTCGGACAAAACGCCGCGGCCGGTGGTCTGGATCTCAAAGCGGAGAAAAGCTGGAATGTGGAAGCTGGCGTGCGCTCTTGGGGGCCAAGGCTGACCTTGGAAGCGGCAGTGTTTCTACTCAAGATCGAAGATCTCGTCGCCGCCGGGCGCGGGACCGCGTTTAAAAATCTGGGCAAGGTAGAGACCTACGGTCTCGAAGGGTCCTTGGGCTTGGCGAGCTCGCGCTTGGCGGCGATGCTACCCGACGTCCATCTCGCTTATACCTATTTACAAACCGCGATCAAAAGCGGCATCGTCTCCTCGGCCGTCATGGCTGGCAATATCGACGTGGATCTGACCGGCAACCAATTGCCCTACGCGCCGCCGCACACCTTGACGGTGAGCTTGGTCAAACAGACCAAACAGGGGCTGCGCCTGCGCGCTGATGTGCGTTTTGTGGACGCGGTCTTTACCGACTTTGAGAATATCGAGCGCATCTTCAATCGCGGCGATACCGGCCCGATCCCCCGCTATTCCATCGTCAACGCCAGCGCCGACTATCAATGGTCCGCACGTTGGAGTGCTTTTGTGGCGGGCAAGAATATACTCGACGAGATCTACATCGGCTCTAGGCTACACTCCAATGCCGGCCAGCCCGAGGCCCACTTGAGTTCGGGCATTCTCGTAGGCCCCCGGCGACAGATAAACGTCGGCATCAAGCGCGTCTTGTAACGCCTCTCATAGACAGACCCTATTTGGCAAGGAGCGCTTCTATGAAGAACCTCAAATGCAGTACTTTGCTCGCTAGTACCCTGCTCATCGCCTGTGGTGGCGACGACAATCCCGTCGATAGCAGCAGCGGTGGAGGCACTATTGACATTCCCACCGCCTATGTTTTCGACAGCCGCTTCAACGAGGGCGAAAGCAGCGTCGCCTATGCTGGTCAGGTTGTGCGCAATTTACTGCTGCAAGATCTGAAGATTGCTATCGACAATCTGGGTAAAGAGGGAGCTGAGCCTATTTCAGTGGATGATTTGCTCAGGCTCTACGCCTACGACGATGGCCTCGACTTGGAGTCGCTGAGCACGGCCGGGGACCTGCCGGTGGTCGAAAATCGCTATTCCTCCATTTCAACGGGCAAAAACCTAGTCAGCAAAATCTCGAGTGATGTCGTCATCGGCTATGGCCAGACAGCCGACGAACTGGTGCGCGAGTGGTTTGCGATCATCGCCGCCAATTCGCAGGATGCCGCCAAACTGGGCACGCCGGCGGTTTACACCGACGACGACGGGGTCGATTTGACCCAGATGATCAACAAAGTGCTCATCGGTGCCGTGCCCTATTACCAAGCCACTGGCGTCTATTTGGGCGGTCTTTTGGAGGACGAAAACGGCAGTGCCGCAGAGGGCAAATCGTACACCGAGATGGAGCACCATTGGGATGAGGCCTTCGGCTATTTTGGCGCTGCCCGCGACTACGGCCGCTACTCCGACGAACAACTAGCCGGCTCGGTTGGCGACTACACCTTCGACTCCAATGGGGACGGACAAATTGACTTCAAATCGGAATACAACTTTGGCCTGTCGCGAAACGCCGGTAAGCGCGACAAGGGCGGCGCTGGTGTCAATTTTACCAGAGATATTTTTGCAGCGTTCCTCGCCGGGCGCACCCTGATCGCCCACCAAGGCTCGGCCAGCGATATCGCCGCCCAGCGCGAAGCAGCAGCCAATGGCATGGAGAAGGTCATCGCCGCCACGGTGGTTCACTATATCAATGATACCTTGAGTGATATGGCCGCCTTGGGCACAGCCGATGAGAATCGGGTCAACTTAAACAAGCACTGGGCAGAAATGAAGGGCTTTACCGTTGCCTTGCAGTACAGCCCCTTCCGCCTGATCAGCCAAGGCCAGCTCGAGGAATTGCACAGCATTATGGGACCAGCACCCTCCTATGAAGCACTAGACAGTGGGATTGAGAGCCGCTACATGCGGGCCAAAGAGGTGCTGCAAGCAGTGTACGGCTTTTCCGCCGACAATATGGCGAACTGGTAAGCGGTTGTTTGCGAAATCCTACGAGGGGGCAATCGCCGCGTTTGTACTTGCCAACCGGAATTTCCAGCTAGCGTATTAGATTTTGCCATGTAGGAGCAAGCGCGGCGTGACCGAGCACAAGGTATGGGGTGCGGTGCTGATCCTTTGTCTGGGATCGCGGCTTATGAGTGCCGTGTACTATATAGAAGACCTAGACAGCTTGCGCTTCGCCTTGGGGGTGGTCGATTACGACGTAACCAAATTACAACCTCACTTCCCAGCCTATCCGGTCTTTTGCTTTTTGGCTAAGGCGATCTACGCACTCACCGACCGCTATGCCGTGGCGTTTGCAGTGCTAGGCGGCGTAGCAACTTTTGGCATAATCTATTTCGCGCTCGGCATCGTTCAGCTTAAAATCACCACGCCTTTGGGTCTGAGCGCCGCCTTTCTGCTATTCTTCAATCCGCTGCTGTGGCTGATGAGCAATCGCTATATGCCCGATGCCATGGGCGTCGCCGGCGTTTTGGCGTGTTGCTATTTTGTCGCCAAGCAAGGTAAAGGCAAAGCGGGGTTGGGATTCTTTGTGGCGGGGCTCTCACTTGGGGTGCGCCTTTCTTATGCACCCATGTTGTTGGTGCCTCTGTTGTTGCGGTTAAAGGAACGAGGCCCGCGATGGCAATTTATGGCTGCCGGTGTAGCCGGCCTAGCCGTCTGGCTGATTCCCTTAATCGCGATCACCGGCTGGACCGAGTTGACAACGGCGGCGCAAACGCAGACTCAGGGCCACTTTGCCGACTTTGGTGGCACGGTTGCCACGGAGCCTAATTTCGCCTTGCGGTCGCTTGGACTGTTCGAGAGCATCTGGGCCGATGGTTTTGGACTCTATTGGGCGGGACGCCATGTAGTAACGGCCTGTACTACGGTCGCGCTGCTCGGTATTGTGGCGATCCATGGGGGGGCCGTGGTGCGGCGGGTCGACCGCTCGGTGTTGCTGAGTGCGCCGTTTATAGGCTGTATCCTCTATCTGGGCTGGATTTTCCTCTTTCAAAATGTGGTACATAAAAGCCGGCACGTCTTGCCGCTATTGCCCTTTTTGGCACTCATCCCAGCGTTTGCCTGTGCTCAGATCGCCACCCAAGGCCCGCGGTTTTTCCGCTTGGTTGTAATCGCCTTTTTTTTGTGCTATGGCTACGCAACCTTGCATTTAATCGTCCAGCACAAAAAGCCCACAGCTATCGCTCAGATACACC
Organism: Candidatus Latescibacterota bacterium; assembly: GCA_007571365.1. Lineage (GTDB taxonomy): Bacteria > Latescibacterota > UBA2968 > UBA8231 > UBA8231. The sequence continues at coordinate 6,201 of RKRN01000050.1, read as the reverse complement.
AATATCTCGTAGCCAAAAAAAGCGCTGCCTTGCACATTGCATCAGTGCCGCTGATCAAATACTATCTGGCCTCCCAAGCACTTCAGGCCGTCTATATACCCGTTAGAGACCAAGGCGATTTGTACGCGCTCAATACGCTTGACGACACAGCCGAGTTAGTGGTCATCGGCAGCCCATTGCAAGATCGAGTGCCGCAAGCGACCAAAACGTTTTACCACAATCCGTATGTCAACCGCATGTGGTCGGAACTCACAGTGTACGAGTATTAATTCACCGGCTCGTTTTGCCTTGAAAACACGCAACGCCGACATACACATTTTGGGGGGCGGCCCGGCTGGCTTGACGGCCGGCTATTACGCCAAAAAGCGCGGATTGGATTTTGTGCTTTTTGAAGCCGGTGCCCAGCCGGGAGGCAATTGCCGCACCCTGCGCTTAGGCGAGTTTCTGTTTGACACGGGGGCCCATCGCCTGCACGACAAAAACCCGGAGGTCACCTGCGAGATCAAGGGGCTTTTGGGCGACGATCTTTTTGACGTTGCCGCACCAAGCGAGATTTTTTTTCAAGACCAGTTTTTTAGCTTCCCCCTGCAAATGGGCAATCTGGTCAAACGACTCGAGCGCAAAACCCTGTTGAAAATCGCCATTGAGAACCTGCGCGTAAAACGCCGCAAGCCAGCGGCAAGTTTTGGAGAATTTGCCCTGAATCAGTACGGCCAGACGCTGGCCAACCTCTTTTTGCTCAACTATTCGAAAAAGTTGTGGGGAACTGATCCACACCAACTTTGCACGGATGTATCAGGTGGGCGAATGAAAGGTCTGAATCTGGCCAGTTTTGTGCGGGAGGTTCTATTAGGCCAGGCCAGCCAGCCGGGTCATTTAGACGGTTCTTTCCTGTATCCCAAGTACGGGATTGGTATGATCGTCGATAAGATGAGCGAATTTATCGGTAGCAAGCGGATTCGCACCGGCAGTCGGGTGAGTCGGCTGGTGCATTCGCACGGGCGATTGGAGCGCGTCGTTCTCAACGACGATGCGGAAGTGGAGGTGTCCACCGTCGTCAACACGCTGCCGCTGACCCTGTCGGCAAAAATGCTGGACCCGCCGCCGCCGCCGGAGTTGCTGGCCGCGGCCAATGCGGTTAAATATCGCAATCTGATTCTTTGCGTATTCGGTTTAGATCGTCCCGCCTTTTCGCCCAATGCCTCGCTCTATTTCCCCGCTGCACAGTTCCCGTTCACGCGCCTGTACGAACCCAAAAACCGCAGCCGCTACATGGCACCTGAGGCGCAAACAGCCATTGTGCTCGAACTGCCCTGTTTTCGCGAGGATGCCGTATGGAATATGTCGGCAGATGCATTGCGCCGCTCTGTATGGGAGGCTTTGCAGCGCGTAAAGCCACTTGGCGAAAGTGAGGTCGTATGCTTTGCAACCTACAAATTACCCTTTGCTTACCCCGTGCTCGAAGTGGGATTGGCCGAGCATGTAGAACGCCTTGTTGCCTACTTCCAGACCTTTGAGAATCTCTACCTGACGGGCAGAAGCTCGCTGTTTCGCTATGTGCATCTTCACGATTTGTTCAAAGCCGGAAAAGAATTAGCACTCGCTCTTCCGCACGCGGAGGCTAACGCCAGCCACCGGAGTTTTTAGGATCAACCCGCTCTCAGTGCTATCTTATGGCCTGATGTTACGCAGTCTGCTTCTATAGCGTGCCCTTTGACCGGCTCAGGGCACCAGCACCGTCGGCGGATCTTTTGGGGACAGACACATAGGTCTGTCCCTACGGTGGTCGCACCGCCGACCGCGGTGGGCTGAGCCGGTCGAAGCCCACGCACGGGACAATTTCCAAGGGGCCGACGGATTCTAACGCCATTGCGTAATAGCAGTTATGGCATTACTACGCCAAGCCATACCTCAATGAGCGTCGTTCAGGCGCGGGAGAACAAAACATGAGACTGATTCTCGTCGGTTGCGAATACGCCGGCAAGACTACGTTGGCCAACGCCATCGTCGGTTGGATTGAGCGCACCTTTGGCTCGTCGCGCACCTTCCACGATCACTTCAGCCTGCCGTGCAACGAGTTCGCCGTAGAGGAGCAGGAGCAACTGCTGGCCCTCGGCCCGCGGCTGAAGGAGATGTTCCAGCGCTACATGATGAACTACCACTTTCATCCCGCCTTTTACAGCGACCCGGACCACAACTTGGTGGGTTTCCACCTTGAAGAGGCCGTGTACGCACCTTTGTACTACGGCTACGGCGGCCGCGGCGAGTACGGTGACCGCACCGCCTTGGCTCGTGCCTTCGACGAGGAGATCATGCAGCACGCGCCCGACACGGTACTGGTGCTGCTGCGGGCGCGGGCAGAAGTCATTGGCCGGCGTCTGCGCGAGCAGCCGCACGAGCGGCCGGTGGTACAGGAAAAGGATGTCGAATACGTGTTGCAGCGCTTTGAGGAGGAATACCGCGATTCGCTGATCCGCAAGAAGTTCGCCCTCGACACGTCCGACGCCACTGTGGAGCAGACCTTGGCAGAGTTCGCCGGAGCCATCAAAAATCACCTGAGCGAAGCCGACCGCTTGCGCCTTTTGGCCCACCAAAACTGGCCGACCTAAACCGTGCCGCAGCCCTTTCTCGATTGGTATGGCGTATGGGCCGGCCAAGCTGGCATCGAAGGCGGCCAAGCTTGGGTACAAGACCCGCCAGTCGGCGTGCGCTTGGCCGTGCAGGAGGCGCGTAAATCCCCGGTCTTTATCGCGCCGGAGCATCCTTGGGAAGCCGGCGGTCTGACGCCGCAAGCGGTGCTCTGCGATGGCGGCGTGTTGAAGATGTGGTACATCGCCCGCGGCGCCGGGGACGACCAACCTCCTTTCACGGCGTACGCCGAGAGTACCGATGGTTTTTGTTGGGTGCGACCGGCCCTGCATTTGCAAGAATACGACGGCAGCACGGCTAACAACCTGCTTTTTCGCTTCGGCGACTTTGGGCTGCAATCCGTGTTTGTCGATCCGGTGGCTCCGCCGGAGGCTCGCTACAAGGCGATGGCGCGCGATTCTATTACCTACCACGAGGGTGCGCCGGTCCCGGCGATGACGCGGGAGCGCAAGTGGGCCATTCGCCGCGCCATGAAGGAGGCCGGCTACACGCCAGAGCAGCAGGCCGCGGCGCTGTATTTCGTCGGCCTGCTCAAAGGCGCGGTGTCGCCCGATGGCAAGCAGTGGACCTTCTTGCCGGAGCCGCTTTTGAACGTGGGCCGCACCGGACTCGATAGCCACAATATCGCCGCGTACGACGCGGAAGCCGGTCAATACGTAGCTTATTTGCGCGGCCATCAACAGCGCCGCCGCATTGTGCGCCGCACCGAGGGGGCGGAGTTTGGCAAGTGGTCGCCGCCGCGTCCGGTATTTGGCGCAGACCCGCAAGATTCCATCGACGACGACGTGTACGCGGCCGGCTATTGCCGCTATCCCCACGGTGGTTTCCACTTGATGTTCCCAGCCATGTATCACCGCTGGACGGCCACGGTAGATGTGCAATTGGCCACCAGTCGCGACGGCCTGCTGTGGAGCCGGCCCGAGCGCAAGCCCATTATCTCCGGCCAGCCCGAAGGGTACGGCATGGTGTTTGCCTTCCCGGAAATGGTCCCGCTCGACTCGGAGACGTGGGGCGTGATGTTCGTTGGGCAGTACGACTTGCACGACTGGGGAGAGCGGCACGACCCAGGCCGCCCCGCACAATGGCGTTGGGCTACTTGGAAGCGGGATCGGCTGGTCGCTCTTGAAGCGCCGGTAGAGGGGCGCGTAACGCTGGTCGAACGCGAGTGCGCCGGCCGCGAACTGACACTCAATTTTCAGACTCAAAAAGAAGGTGGTTGGATCAAGGCCGAACTGGTCGAGCCGCCTGCTTCGCCGGCCGCGCCCGTGCAGGCTATAGAGGGCTTTGGGTTAGCGGAGGCCGACGTGCTGGCTGGCGACGAGTTGGCTGGGGTGGCGACGTGGCGGGGCCGCCGCGATTTGTCGGCCTTGCGCGGTCGGCAGGTGGCCATTCGCCTGCAGATGGGCCGCGCGAAGGTGTTTGCGGTGGAGATATGAGGTGATGGACGCCGACCGGAAAATCATTATCATCGCCGGACCCCCGACAAACCCAGAAGCGGCAAGCAGCAGTATCGGCTGACGGACAAGGGCCAAGCGTTGCGAGAACGATTGACTCAGACTCAATAACTAGTGCTGACGTGTTTGGTGAATTGGGAAGCGGTAGTCTGAGGTTTGACCTCAAGGCATTGATACTATGTCAGATATGTCAGAACCGTATCCCATCGTTGAAGTGAAACCCAAATGGGTCATTGATCGGGAAGATATGGGAACCAAGACAAAGTTCTGGTATCGCGATCCTGATGCAGATGCAAACTGGCTCTTCAAGTATCCTCGGCCAAACACAGGGGAACACTGGGCAGAGAAAATTGCCGCAGAAGTTGCGTCTGTACTGGGAATCAGACATGCGAAGGTGGAACTGGCACAGTTTGAAGGTGATCGTGGTTCGGCGACAGAATCTTTTGCTCGCGGCGGCAGGGCATTATATCACGGCAACGAATTATTGGAGTGGACTATTGGCGGTTACAATCCCAAGAAAAAATTCCGCCAGTCGGAGCATACACTGGCGAATATCTTTGCCGGGATGGACCGCGTTTTTGCAAAGCCTAAAGATGCGAGTCGAGCGAAACGTACTCTTGCGGAGTACGCGGTACTGGATGCGCTGATTGGCAATACGGATCGTCATCACGAAAACTGGGGCTTGCTTCGGCGGCTTGAGGGAAACGGCTTGAGAGGTATTCTTTTTCTGGCACCGTCTTTCGATCACGCTACTTCGCTAGGACGGGAACTACTCGACGAACGCCGCGATAGATTCTTGAAGGAAAACCGCGTAGGCGGTTATGTAGAAAAAGGACGCGGCGCAATTTACTGGTCTGAAGACGAACGGCACGGCCCTAGCCCACTAGAACTGGTGCGGCGGGCGGTCCGTACCTATCCAGACCTTTTTCGTCCAGCAGGCCTGAAACTCGCAGCGATAGACGAGCATATTCTTTCGCAAATAGTAGATAGGATCCCTTCCGATTGGATGACTTCTTCTGCACGGGTGTTTACGGTTGCGCTCCTATGCTATAATTATAGCCAGTTGAAGGAGATTGTCTGATGAACGCGAAAACTTTGTTCTTGGCATGGCAAGATCAAGATAAAAGAAAGAAGAGCCACCCATGGTTCCCGGTGGGGAGGTTGGATGTCGAGCCGGGGCTTTATCGCTTCCGCTACATCGGCGGTGCGAAGAGAGCAGAAAGAGAAATTGGATTCCCGCCATTGATCGGCTTCCCCGAATTAGATAGAGAGTATCGTTCCTCAGAGTTGTTTGCGTTGTTCAGAAATCGCGTCATGGCGAAGGGAAGGCCGGACCGCATGGACTATCTGCGCAACCTCGATCTCTCAGAGAATGCGACCCCTGTCGAGATTCTGTCGGTCAATGGCGGCTCTCGCATCACGGATGCCTATGAAGTATTCCCAAAACTCGAAAAGGATGCAGACGGCTATTTTGCCTGTCGATTCTTCCTGCACAGTTGGCGACGTGCAAGTAAAGAGGCTCAAGAGCGAATTGACTCGCTGAAGCCAGAAGAGGAACTATACGTAACCCTCGAATTGACCAATCCGGCGACCAAATTGGCAGTCCAAATCCAGACGACGGACTACTACATGATCGGCTGGACACCGCGCTATCTCGTGAACGATTTGGCCATGGCGATGGCCGAAGGCCCCAATGACTACACTGCGAAAGTAGTGCGTGTTAATCCTATGCCAGCACCGTCGAGTCAGCGCGTTTTGATTGAAATGCGTGGCCGTTGGAAGAAGCACGAGCCGATGAGCGGCGAGGATTTCCAGCCCTTGGCCTCTGACCGTATCGCGGTTGATCCAAATGTCGACGATCGAGGACGTTATCGAGTCGCCTTGTAACCAACAGCTCGTCTCGAATAGCGATTGACACCTCCGAGGGGTAGCCACTGGTCGCTAACCACGCTGTAGACTAATACCAATCAGACATAGCAATCTTGCATTTATATTTGATCACTAGGCCGGGCAGGCAGGTGCCTGCCAACACAGGCGAAGGCGGGGCGGGCGAGACGCCCGCGCTCCCAGGGGGCTATTTTGGGATATTGGATGCAAC